>NZ_CP051680.1:7210000-7510000 GCF_012849095.1 Cohnella herbarum | reverse complement strand
CAGCAGCTTTGTATTTTCGGAAAACATATGTTTCACCCCTATTTCATAGGACAAATCCCGAAATTAAGTCGCATGGAAGTTATTGACAGAGCCGATCAAGGTGATGTAAACTAAATTTGCTAATGAAAGCGCTTCATCCTTTTCGAAATAAAAACGGTAATCCGCAGCAACGTGCTCCTAGTCCTTTTTAGGAGTAATATTAACCACTTTTGGTTAAGCGCTTACCTTTAGTCTGTGTAAATGGGAGGTGATAAGCTAATCGGTTTGCCTCTGAATGCGCGTCCCTCATAGGGATAGAAAACCCGCGACAATATTCCACTGATTATTAGGAGGATTTCGAGATGAAGATGTTCAGAAAAGTAATCACTATCGGATTCGCTTTGACCCTATTGCTGCAAGTTTCCGCTTTCGTGAGCGCCGCCGAAGAAGAAGAGGAAATCGAATACGATCCGCTTCGGGAAGTATATCTCGATCCGCTTCATGCCGCCGTCGTGTATGACGGAAAAACAAAATCGATACTGTTCAAACTAAGAAACGGTACGGAAGGTAAGGTTACGATCGGAAGCGACAAATGGACCGTAGGAAAAGTATCGGGGAAATTCGATGCTCCGGTCAAATCCAAGGACGGGGTGACTTACATACCCGAAGCCGACGATTTCGAGAAACTGGTCAAGGTTGAAACGGCGAACGGCAACAGTCTCGAGACATCCGTCCAACCGCCGGCAAATTACTTTACGGTTAAAGCCGATGCGGAAACGGATGCCGTAGCGGACGGAGATGATGCCGCGGACGATCCCGCTATCTGGGTACACCCAACCGACCCGAACATGAGTACCTTGATCGCAACAAACAAAGACGGCGGGGTACTGGTATACAACTTGAACGGAAAGCAGCTCTACTCTTACGATGTAGGCGAAGTCAACAACATCGATATTCGTTACGGCTTTCCGCTAAACGGCAAGAAGGTGGACATCGTCGCCACGTCGAACCGTTCCGACAACACCATTGAGGTATTCGTGGTCGATCCCGTTAGCGGAGAATTAATAGGCGTAAACGGAGCGGTCATGCACTCCAAAATGGCGGAGGTATACGGCTTTACAATGTATCATAGCTTGGTAACCGATAAATTCTACGGTATCATCGTCGGGCACGAGGGAGAATTCGAGCAATGGGAATTTTTCGATAACGGAAAAGGAAAAATTAACGGTAAAATCGTTCGTTCCTTCCGATTAGGGAGCATTACCGAAGGCGTTGTCGCGGACGATGAATACGGATACATGTACATCGGCGAAGAAAACGTAGCTATCTGGAAATTCAATGCAGAGCCTAACGGCGGACTACTGCCGATCGGTAGGGTAGATTCCGTGGATGGCATTCGCTTAACCAACGACGTCGAAGGATTAACGATATATTACGGCAAAGACGGAGGAGGATATTTGCTTGCCTCCAGTCAAGGCAGCGACCGTTACGTCATCTATGACCGAGAGGAAGGCAACGAGTATATTACGTCCTTCGGCGTCGTTGACGGAGCCGTCGACGGCTCGTCCGAAACGGACGGAATCGACGTGATTTCATTCGGACTAGGAGATAACTATCCTAACGGAATCTTCCTGACTCAAGACGACCGAAATATCACGAACGGAGAGAAATTCAATCAGAATTTCAAAATCGTATCTTGGGATAAAATCGCGAAAGGCTCTCCGACCCCTCTCTTGATCGAGAATCAAGATCCTAGGAAGCTTAAGTTAAGACGATAATCAAATACATTTCTATAGAGGCTGCCTCAAAATCCGGCAGCCTCTTTCTTATTAAGAGCCAGCTTATTTAAGTAACGCGCGCGAATCTGAACGAACGAGAACACGGCAAGGAACAATACCATAAAACCGGCCGCGTATCGGTACATAATCGCATAATCGGACACGGCGGAGATCGCTCCAAGGATGAAGGCTCCCACGGCCACTCCCAGATCGGTTGAGTTATAGAACATGCTGTTCGCCATTCCGTATTGAGATTGCATCGAAGAGTTAAGCATCCAAGCTTGCAGCGTCGGTTGAATGGCGCCGAATCCAAGCCCGTATAACAACGCGGATACGATCAGCATGGGCATCGTCGTCGCGAAGGAAAGCACGGTTAAGCTCGCGATCACGCATAATACCGCAGGGATCAGTACGATTGCAGGCCCTCTGCTGTCGAACATTTTACCGGATATCGGCCTAATGATAATAATCGTAATCGCATTGAAGAGAAAGAACAAACCGACCTGCTCAAGATGAACGGACTTCCCGAACAAAACGATAAAGCTGAGCAATCCGCCGTAAGTCACCGCCAGCAACACATTCAGAAACGCAGGGAACAATAATTTTTTATTAAAAGGCGGTTTGTTCGGAGATCCTAAATTCGAGGCTGCAGAGTTCGAAGCACGAGTCTTGCGCGGATCTGGAGGAAGCGCACGCGACAGGAGCAGAATCGGAAACGCAATCAAAAGCGTTAGCGTTCCAGTCGCAGCCAACATGTCGAATCCCGATGTCTTCATTACCTGAAGACCGACCAACGGACCGATCGACATCGCAAGGCTAGTGGACAATCCGAAATAACCGATGCCCTCGCCCATCCTTCTGCCCGGAATGATCTGGGATACCAATGTCGGAATGATCGTACTGGCCATCCCGAATCCGATTCCATAGCCAACGCGCATTAGGAGCAAGGATCCCATCGAATTTGCCAGCATATATAGCCCTGTAATGATCGCGGCGATACCTAAACCTATATATAAGAGCGTATTGCGATGAACTTTTCTCATCAACATCGCGGTTAAGAATCGGGTAGCGATCGCGGTTAAGGCGAAAATGCTCGTGACGAGGCTTACCATCATGTCGCCAACGTGGAATTCATCCTTCACAAAAGCCGGGAAGGCGGAAAGCAGCATCTGCAAATTCAAAAATAACAATAAAGAACTTATGGTTAACGCGAGAAAAGATTTCGTCCATAATCTAGGCTGCAGCTCTTGTTGCGACACGTTTATCTCCTACTCTCTTTCCGTAATTTCGTTTACGCGGCCGCTGACGGTAATCAATAACTTCATCAGCGTTTCGTACTCCTCCTCCGAAAGACATTTCCTGACTTCCGAGTTCACCCGCTTCTCTATCGGCAACGTTTCCTGAATCAGACTCTTTCCCTTGCTCGTAATATAGACTCTGAACGAGCGACGATCATTCTCTCCGATCTGCTTGTAGACAAGTCCCTTCTGCTCCAAGTGGTCGAGTATTCTTGTCGTCGTCGGCCTGTCTTTGCCGGATCGTTCAGCGATATCCTTCTGAATTAGGCCATCCGCCTGTTCAACTTGATAGAGAACCGACCATTGCTCCGGAGTAATGTCGTATTCTTTCAACCCGCTTTGGAACAAAGCGGATAACTTACGGTACGTGTTGCCCATTAAGAATCCTAGGGAACGATTCAAATCGTATGGATGCACCGACATACTCTACATTCCTCCTTCAATCTTGCTCTTGCTTCCATTTGCAATTTACCATGATATTAATTATTAGTTGTTATAACAACTATATTCGAAACAACTAATTTTGTAAAGATGCCGCGTAACAAAAAAGCCACCGCGCAAGTATCGCGAATGGCTTGGAGCGTTTGGAAATTTCAAATCTTGAACCGTACGAATCGACTAGGCTTTCGGTAAGTAAAAGGGTTTATACGACTCTTCCTTACTGTAAGTTTTCGAATTCGGGAGCCCTTCTTCGATGACTGTGCGTTCCGTTCTCACGACCCAGCCTTTGCGATAAGGGCGATTATCTTCGGAAAGATCGCCGCCGTCGACAACCGCTTCCGGATGGAGCTCCTGAAGAACCTCGGATATAACCGAGACGGTGTACGGTAACGGTTTAGAAGATACGAACCTGCAATGGAGCATCAGATCTTCCCTGGATAACCCGATCTCGATCCGGATATCCGCCCCGTGCGTGTTCTTGAACTTCAGATCTTTCCTCCCGTACAAATAAGTCGCGTCCAACCCAAGCCCTATAAACCGTTCCTCGCCCCACAGATCGGTGCTGTGATTGTGCTTCTCGAGAATCGCCAGATTCGCCCGCAAAGCCGCATTGAAGAGCAAAGTGCTAATCAAGCAAGCTCCCCCGCCCGCGACGTATTCGATCCGGCCCCGCACGAACATCGGACCTTTGCGGAACCCCTGCTCTTCCGTCGTTCCCCCGAAATATCTCCTTAGCGAGAAGACTTCCCCGGATCTTACGATGACATGGTTTACGAGTTCGCAGCCAAGTCCCATATTATGAAATCGGCTATGGTTAACCTCTTGCAAATCTTCGCGCCATTTCATTTGAATAATGATCTCCGACAGCGTGCAGTCGCTGTCCGTATTTAGCGCTTCCGCTTTGCGTAACTTCGAGAACCGGAAATACCACCCTCTCAGCACGCTGTGCGCATCGTCCAGGAGCAATCTTGTTCCAAGATATTTAATCAATGGTTTTGTACGGACTTCGGACATGAAAGGGGAAAACCTCCTTAAGAAAATGACAGCCTCGCCGTTATCGGATGAAAAAAGCAGCCAAGCGATCGATCCCTTCCTTATACTTGCTCGACGAGAAGGACAGTCTTAGCGATTCGGGCATTCCGAAATCCGAGCCCGGAACCGTCGCTACCCCCGTAGATTCGATAATACGGGTAGCCAGTTCTAAACTCGTTTCCATACCATGACGATTCATATAGACGGAGCAATCCATCGTGATGTAGAAACTTCCATGCGAGCGGTTAACTTTCACGTCCGGTACGGACTTGAACCGTTCGACCGTGTAATCGCGACGATCTCGATACAAGTCGGCAAGCTGCCCCACTTCGTCAGGAAGATCAAGGGCGGCAATCGCGCCATGCTGCACGACGGGATCTACCGTCAACATCGTATGGTGTTGGACGACCGTCATCGGCTCGATCAGCGGCTCGGGTACGATACAGTAGCCAACGCGACGAGCATACATGCGATACCCCTTAGAGAACGCATTCGTCGTAATGAAGTCGGATCGGGCGCCCCTGAGCTGCACGGAAGAAAACGATTCGGAATCGAAGCTCATATTGCCATAGATTTCATCGTGAACGATGACGGCTTGTCCATTCACGATGGCATCCATTTCCAACATCTCGTCTCGAGAAACGATATTGCCGAGAGGATTTCCGGGGGAATTGATAACGACTACCCGCGTACGCGGCGTAACGTTTTCCCGAAAGGACTGCATGTCCACCGCCATCGTATCCGGATCGATTCGGTAGTATCGAATTTTTACTCCTGCCAACAAGGCCGAAAAACGATAAAGCGAATAGTAGGGAGAGGGAAGCAGAACCTCGTCCTCTTCTTTAAGCAATAATTGAAATAAATTACGAAAAATAGAACTTGTCCCTGCCCCGATGATAAAGCGCCGCGCTGGAATATCGACATCATATCGCTTGCGATAATACTCGGATAGCTTGTCTTTAAGCTCCGGCAGACCCGCCGGAAACACTTGCGAGCTTAGTCCGAAATCCTCAAGAGCTTCCTTCATGGCTGCAACAATTCGCGGATGAAGCGGCAACTCCGACTTACCAAGCGTCATCCGAATGACATCCTTGCCATCCCGTTCCAGATCATGGGCAATCTGATCGAGCACGAACATTAAGAAGCGCTGTTCGTAGAAATCGATATCCGTCCTCAGCTGCAAGCTTTAATCCCCCAGTTAAATGAGAATATTTTAATAATCCATCATTGTATTCGACGTTGCTCATTTACCAAAAGTTACAAACCATCGGCGCAAAAATAAAAAAGCAGCCCCGGTTTGTGAAATAACCGGAACTGCAACGATGACTAGTGTACAATTGTCTCTCCTTGACGCGGATCCAATCCCTCTTCCCATTGCACCCGAATCGATTTCCCGGCGAACAAATCCGCGTTATCGGATACCTGATAATGAAGATGGGGCTCGCTGGAGTTGCCCGAGTTGCCGCATAATCCGACCGGATCTCCCTTGGCTACTTTATCCCCGACCGCCACCTTGGCGGAGCCTTCCTGAAGATGCGCCAGGAAACTGAATTCCCCGTTGCCGTGATCGATGACGACCACGTTGCCCGCCGGAGCCTCTTCGTTCATAACGCCCACCGGCACATTGTCCTTGATATCGTTCACGACGCGGACGATCGTCCCTTCCCGCGGTGCAAGAACCGGTTGACCGAACGCATAATAGCTTTCGTTCTTCGAGGCATCGCCCTTATAAGAGGAGCCCTCTTTTACCTGTATGATATCGTATGCGTAACGTTGCATTTCGAATTCGTAGTGATAGTTCGAGAGAACGTCCCGGCCTCCCCAGAATACGTACCATTCCCCGGTGAAAGGCACTCCGTATGCGAGTTTCGTTAAGGAATTATCCGACTCCGGGAAGCTTTCCAACGGAATAAATCGCATTCCCGTTATCCGGTTTTCCTCATCCATCGTGTATACGACTCCTATTTTGCCGTCTTGCGATACTAGCGTGTATTGATTGTTCCCGTTCACTACCAATTGCGAATTGGGATTCCACGCCTTAACGCCTTCATGGACGCTTTCTATGACTTCTACAAGCTGCTCCCGGGTAATTTGCTTTTGAAACTCGGCGCTCAACTGTTCGTAAATTTCCTTATATTTTCCGTCGATTAACGCCTGACCGATTTGTTCGGGTTTGATTTTCACGTTTGCGCTTCCCTCCGATTCCGTTGCGGTTGCCTCGGTTGTCTCGGTTGCCCCAGCGGAAGCCGTCGACTTGGCGGTTGCCGTAGACGATGGTTGCTCGCTACCCTTTCCGCCTCCCCCGCATCCGGTAAGCAGAACAGCGCACGTCGTCAACAAGATCAAAGTTTTTCTCATTTCCCCACTCCGTTTCTCTACTTATCTCTCCTCATTATGAAGGATCAGTCTTACTTCATAAGAAACGGAGTCTTACGTTAGCCTTAATTCAATTAAGCAACAATTAAGGTTCCGTTAAGACTGGTCGCGTCCAGCTAAGGCCGTGGCATGATAAAATAGAAAATAGCGATTGAAGCAGAGGAGAGAACAGAGTGAACGATGCCGCCATTCTTCTCGTAGACGACGAACAAGCGATACTTCAGCTTCTGGAGACGGTTCTTCGCAAAGAAGGATTCCTAACGATAGATAAAGTCAAATCCGCCGAAGAGGCGTTAGCCGCATGCGAGAGAAAGGGTTACGACGTTATCGTCCTTGACGTTACGCTGCCGAATATGAGCGGCATCGAGGCCTGTCCTTTCATCCGCCGGCTGACGGAAGCTCCGATTCTCTTCCTAAGCGCGAGGACGACGGACTTCGATAAGCTGACCGGCTTTGCGGTCGGAGGCGACGATTATGTAACGAAGCCGTTTAATCCGCTCGAGATCGTCGCCAGAATCAAGTCCTTGTTGCGCCGTTCCGGCAAAGCCGCTCCGGTCGCGGCGGCTCCGGCCACCGGAATTATCGATTTCGGCCGATTCCAGGTTCATGAAGCTGCAGCCGAACTGCGCGTTGAGGGCAAAGACGTCCCTTGCCCTTCGCTTGTCTTTCAGCTTTTGCTGTTTCTATGCAAAAATCCGAATCGCGTATTCACCAAAAGCGAGCTATACGAGAGGGTCTGGGGGGAAAACAGCTTAAGCGACGACAACACCATCATGGTGCATATCCACAGAATCCGCGAGCGCATAGAGCCCGACCCGGCTGAACCGGTTTACCTTGTGAACGTTAGAGGGCTAGGATACAAGCTGGTCAAGAAGGAGCCGCCGCATGAACGTTAAAAATCGGATCGCGCTTCGGCTGATTGCTTGGCTCGTGCTCGTCGGCATTGTCCTCTTCGCAATGGCTTGGACTACATTATCTTGGACGATGAATCAATTGACCAAGATCGATGCTTCGCGCCAATTCGACGACGCGGGCTTGCATCGTCTAGTTCAAACGATTCGGGCCGAGGGTGACAACCTTGTCTTCGATGCCGATCTGCTCGATCAACTCCGCGAGACCGGGGGCTGGCTTCAAAGAATCGATGAGCAAGGCCAAGTAACGGATGCCTTCTTCACGCCTGCCGATGTCCCTCTTTCTTACGGACCCGGAGAATTAAATGCTTATTGGCTCGGCAAGAGTCCTTTCCCCTATCGGCTATATTTGTGGATCCAGGAAAAGAACGGCGTTCTCCACACGTTGATCTACGGAGAGACCAACAAGGAAGACAAACTTCTGCAACGATTAGCCGAACAATCCAGCGTGAAAGGCAAAGCGATTAACGTTACCGACGAATTGCGGGTCGGCTTAACAGACAGCGACTCTTGGCTGCAATTACTCAATCAAGCCGGTACCGAGTTGGCCTCGTTTAATAAACCGCAGCTTGCCATATCCGATTTCTCGGTGCAAGATTTAGTGCTTCGATCAAGCTATCCCGACCGATACGGCACGAAAGTCGTCTCTTATTATGACGAGCAGACCGGACTAACGTGGGTGCTAAGCACCCCCTATCCGGCATGGAACCAGGCCAGAAGCCGTTGATCTCCCCCGAGAATCGCGTACTATTCATCGGCATCGGACTCCTGCTTCTGGCGGCTATGCTCGTATTCGTCTTTGTTTCCTATTGGTTCGGACAACGGTTCGGCGCTCCGATCGCGCATGTCCTGAAATGGCTAAGACAGCTTGGAGAAGGGCGTTACGAGGAGCCGGTCGACGCGAGAGGAATTCCCCGCAGCCAAGATCGGCGAGGCAGAAGAAAAAGCAAGTATCGCGTTTACAGCGACGTCATAGATTCTATGGATTCTTTATCGCAATCGCTGCATAGCAACGAAAAGCTCCGGGAAGAAACCGAAAAAATGAGAGACGAGTGGATCGCCGGCGTATCGCACGACTTGAAAACTCCGCTGTCCTCGATCAAAGGTTACGCCCATGTATTAGTCAACGACTCGTACGACTGGTCAGCGGAAGAAATACGTTCGTTCGCTAATATCATTCTGGATAAGTCCTCTTACTTGGACGAGCTAATCAACGATCTAACGCTGACTTACAGACTGAAAAGCCATAACGGGAAACCGCCCTTCGAACAAGTGAGCATGAACGATTACCTGGCCGCAGCGATCCAAGAGGCGGTAAACCATCCGATGTATCCGGAAGAACGAGTCCGCTTCATCCCTTCCGATGCTCCCGTGAATTTACGCATTTATCGGCCTTGGTTCCAAAGAATCGTAGACAACTTGGTAGCTAACGCCTTATTGCATAATGAAGAGGGAACAACTTTAACGATTACGCTCCAAGCCAAGGAGCCTAATTGCGCTACCCTCACCTTCTCGGATGACGGCAAAGGGATGGATGAAGAGACGGCATCGCGGCTATTCGAGAGATATTACCGCGGTACGGACACGGAAACCAGGACGGAGGGGTCCGGACTTGGCATGGCCGTAACCAAAGCGCTCGTCGAAGCGCACGGAGGGACGATCGAGGTCGTCAGCTCCATGAAACGGGGAACATCCATTATGATCAAATGGAATTCGGAGCTCCCCCTATCGACATCGCAAATCACTTAGTCGAAGCCGCGTTTATAGAAAATCCCGATCGATATCTTGGAGCACCACAACGAGACGAAAGCGAATAATGCCCCCCAGAAAATCGCGGGAATAGGCGTGACTTCGCTTAGACTGGCCGCATCTCCCGCGGCGGCGGGGTCTTGCAACGCAAGAGTCAATATAATCAAAGAGCTGATGACGGATTCTACTAGACAGATGAAGGCCACCAGCAAATAATACCCTTTGAGCAAACCCGGCTTCTTAAGCAATAGAATGGCGACGGTGAGCGCAGCGAACCCTCCGCACCAAGCCATGCCGTATCCGTTGCGGACGAACAATGCCAATCCTAAAACCGCGACGAACGCGATTAAGATCAACCCCGCTTTCTCTTTTTTGCGCGAATGCAAGTAAAATAAGAGCACCGTGAATAAAGCGGAGCCGAAGTAGCCGGCCAACGAGATCGGAATCGACATCCAATGATCGGCATAAGCCATATACGTTACGCCGCTTTGATTGGCGTATAGATGGATATAACGTACGTCGCCTGACAAAATCAAAGTAGCGAGCGCATGGAACATTTCATGAATCAACGTATCCACATTCCGAAAAAATTCGGAAAACGGAATCAATCGGGTAAGAAAGGCGGATATCGTCAGAAATATCGCTACCCTTAGCCATGATTTCATATGAAGCTCCTCTTTCCGGGATACACCCTCTTAATTCGACATGATCTGTTAGATTATACCAACCATTCGCCTTGTAAACTAGCATAAAAAGAGAAGACGACTTAAAAGATCATTTCCCTAGCTTCTCCATTAGATTTTCACCAATTAGCCGTCATCTTTTATCCAATTGTTGGGTAAACTATAGAAAATCGGTGTACGAATCGTACGATTTGTACTATAATTGGGGGGTGAAACGGGGTGAGAGTGATGGAGACAATCCAATCAGCCAAAGCGAGAGAAAACTGGGCTAAGACGTTCGATAATGTGTTTTTCAAAGGTCCGGCGTTGATCCAAAAGAACGATCGCGTAAACCTTTTTATGAGTGGCCCGCATATGAACGTATGGCTACGTCAGCAATTCCCTCTAGAATATACGTTTGCCAAAGAAGACGGTGTACACATGGTCAGCCTTACCGGTATCCCTGACATTTTCGGATATGGAGACACGATTACCGAAGCCGGCCATGACTTGGCTGAACACCTGAAGGTTTTAACAGAGGAAATGTATGAAGATTTCGAGCGCTTTGCAACTCAACGCCCGCACGATATCCCCTACCTCTTACAATTGTCGATGATGCAAACGCAGCAATTTGAACAATTGATCGCCGTCACGGCAGATGGCTAAATGGTCGGAGCTCAAGCGTTACCTAGATAGAAACGGATGGTCGAACTATCGAACAACCGATCACTACTTCTATAGCAAGGAAGGACGACGCACAAAGGTATCCCTCTCTAGCGGCGAGATCCCACCGCCAGTCTTCCGCCGTATCCTCAAGGATCAACTGGGAATTACGATTGAAGAGTTCAACAAGGGGAAATAAAAAGCGGCGGAAAAGGGACTTCCCCTATTCCACCGCTTTTCTTTTGTCGTTTATGGCAACTCGATCGAAACTTCCCGATTCGCCTCGGCGGAACGTAACACTCCGTCGATAATCGCTTGCTGGATAAGGATTTGCTCGCCCGGAATCGGGGCTGGGCGTCCATCGCGCACCGCTTCGGCGAAATCCCGCACCTTCTCGTCGAACAGATTCAGCTTGTGCTCGATAAGCGGAATCGGAGTCTGCGTATGGCCGCCGAATTCGTCGTGGTATAGCGTGATCGATCCCACGGAGCCATCCCATACTCCGGACCATGGCCCGGTACCCGCCGACGTGACCTTGAGCCCTGCATCGGTGCCGAGGAACATCGTCGCGCCGAGCGTATCCATGTGCATCGCCCACGAGATCTTGAATTGCAGGACAAGGTCGTTCTCGAAGCGCACCATGGCGACGCCGAAATCTTCGACTTCGAACTTGCTGGCCTCCGGATGATAGAGCGGATTGCGGCCGAAATGATTGCTCGTGAACGCGGAAACGGATACCGGACGAGGGTAGCCCATCGTATTAAGCGCCATATCGAGAGAATAACATCCGATATCCGCCATCGCGCCCGCTCCTGCCAGTTTCTTGCTAATGAAGGTTCCGCCCGGCATTCCCCGGCGACGTCCGCCGCCGGTCTCGGCATAATATACGTTGCCGAGTCGTCCGGATTGCACGATATCCTGCAGCAGCTTCATATTTGGATCATAACGCGGTTGGAAACCAAGCGTTAACATATTTCCCGTTTCCCGCGCCGCTTGCGTCATCTCCAGCGCTTCCTGAAGCGTGACCGACATCGGCTTCTCCAATAACACTTGTTTACCCGCCCGCAGCGAATCGACCGTAGTCGCATGGTGAGAGACGTTAGGAGTACAAATGCTAACCGCGTCGAGTTCCTGTTCCAATAGTTTCTGATGTCCATCGTATGCCGCAGCTCCTACAAGCTGCTCCGCTTCGACGAATTGACCCGCTTTGCCAGGTATGACGTCGGCAACCGCGACGATCTCCACGAAAGGTAACTTTCTATAAGCCGATACGTGAGCTCTTGCGATTCCGCCGCTGCCGATGATGCCGATACGTAGATTTTTACTCATAAGGATCCGGTTCCTTCTTTCTCGCGTTGAGTTTGATAGGCTGCTCGATTGTCGCCGGAATGTATCCGACGATAAGCGCTTGGCGTAACTTCATACTTGCTCTTGAACACGGGGTACAAATAATTCGGGTTCGCGTAGCCGTGATTTAATGCGATCTCTTCGATCGGTTTATCGGTTCGTATGAGCTCGGAGCAAATGCCGGTCAACCGAACATGCTCCAAATAATCGCGGAACGTCGTCTGGCCTTCGCTGCGGAAAATACGCTGCAACTGCCTCGGACTGATATTGATCGTTTCCGCTACTTGCTCCAAGGAAATCGGCAGGCCTTCGTTATCTTGAATATATTGCGTCGCAAGCTCATAACGATGATAATTCATGTCCCGTTCGGGAATTGCCGGTTTCCCCTCGGTACTATCGAACAACCTGGTCGTACGTAGAAGAATTTGTACGATGGCTTGTTTCATCAACGTATAGAATCCGCTCGGCTGCTCTTCCCAAATCCGATAAGCTTCCAAGAAGCCGTTCATCGCGTGGAAGCGGTCAACGATCGGAATAGCAGGTATACGATCAAGTGCCGTAATGCAGGCGCTTGCCTCTCTCGCCTCCATGTCGTCTCCCCAGCTTTGTCCCACTGGTC
This sequence comes from Cohnella herbarum, assembly GCF_012849095.1. Classification (NCBI taxonomy): domain Bacteria; kingdom Bacillati; phylum Bacillota; class Bacilli; order Caryophanales; family Paenibacillaceae; genus Cohnella; species Cohnella herbarum. Next base: position 7,497,145 of record NZ_CP051680.1, on the reverse strand, counting down.
CCGGAGTTTCCTCTAAAGGAACGATGTCCAGGTGCAAGCAAAGCTCGTACATCGGATCGTCAAGATCGGATTCTTGGTAATGCACGAGCTCCGGTCCCGTCAGATAGAATAGCCCCTCATGAAGATCAAAAGGCTGATCTACGAGAATAACTTTTCCTTTGCCTCTCGGGATGTAGTGAAACTCGTATTCGGAATGCTTGTGAAAGCTAATAATAGCGCCCGGCTGGAACGCCGCTAAGTGACATCGAAGCACTCGAATGCCATATCCGCCCCAACGGAACTGCAAATCCAACCGGTCCAGCGCATCGAATCTATTGGCCATGCGAGCATAAGGAAAAGGAGCCGGGCTTCCAACGGATTTCCGATCATGCGGCTTCTTGGTACCGAAGATGTCCTGCTTTTCCTTGTTGTCCGCCATTAAACGCTCCTCCTCTACGCCCGTCCGTCCATCCGAAGCTTAAGCCAACTCGTCGATCCGAATCGGACGTCCTTCCGCCACCGAACGAGTGGAAGCTTCCATTAAACGGGTTAAATCTACTGCCATTCCGATATTGTCCGTCGCTTCCGAATCGTCGCGAATATGCTCTGCCCATTGATCGAACGCGATCGGAAGCGGTTCGTCCGCTTCGAGCGTCTCCCATTTTCCGCTGCCGCTATTCGTGCGTACGCGCAGGACTTCTTCCGGGAAGCCGAACAACAGCGTTCCCTCCGTACCGTGCAGCTCGATGGAAAACGGAGAATGGCTGTTCACGAAACCCGCTTCCACGATCCCTAATGCCCCTTCCGAATAGCGAAGAACGGAAACGGCGTTATCTTCGACTTCCCTGCCCGTCACGTAACCGAAATTAGCGCTAACGCTCTCCGGCATACCCAAGAACCTCCGAACGAGATACATCGGATGGCATCCAAGGTCGATCAAGGCGCCACCGCCGCATTGCTCCTTCGAATAGAAGTGATCGGGCAGCCAATTCGCGACTCCGCCATTATGGGACAACCGTACCCGAGCAAGCGTAAGCTTGCCGAGCGAACCATCGCGGACGAACTTTTCTATCGTTTGCGTGTAGCCCGCATATAGACGAGGAAGCGACACGGTTAGTTTAACTCCCGATTCCCGGACGGCGGCAAGGATCTCTTGCACTTCTTTGTTCGTCGGCGCGACTACCTTTTCCGTGAAAATATGTTTACCCGCGCGAGCAGCCTTGACCATCACTTCGCAGTGAATGTTGGTCGGCGCATCGACGATAACGGCATCGATGTCGTCTCTGGCCAGCATCTCGTCGAGAGACGAATAGTAAGGCACGCCGTATTGAAGCGCCTTAGCCTGTCCGCGTTCCGATTTCTCGTCCCAAATCGCGACCAACTCCGTAGACGGATTATCGATCGCTTGCTGAGTGTACTCATCCGCGTGAACATGCCAGTAACTGATTTTGCCAATCCGAATCATGTGTAAGCCTCCTTGGCCATCTACTTTAAATATACGACAACAATTACAGATTACACAATTGTTAATCCATATATAATGAGTTTATGTGCCATATCGACTATGAAATTACGACATCATCGCGAGCGAAACTCATCTTGCTTGATTGTAATCCCTTGAAAGGCTACGATAGAATCAATGAGTAACAACCTATTTAAAAGGAGCATCTCCATGATCGATATGAAATCAACCCTGAACCTTACCATACAGAAATACGCTTCTCGCTTGACCGAAATCGCGGCCTTCATCGGAGCTCATCCGGAGTTGGGGCACGAGGAGCAACAAGCGTCGGCCTTGCTCGTTGCCGAGTTGGAGCAGCTCGGATTCCAAGTCGATAGAGGCGTTCTCGGACTAGAAACCGCGTTTATCGCGGAGTACCGCTCCGCCAAGTCCGGACCGATCGTCGCGCTGCTCGCGGAATACGACGCCCTTCCGGAGATCGGCCACGCCTGCGGCCATCATCTGATCTGCACGATGGCGCTTGGCGCCGCCGCGGGACTTCGCGCGGTAGCGGACGAGACGGGCGGAACGATCCGGGTATACGGAACGCCCGCCGAGGAAACGAAGGGAGCCAAGATCGATATGACCGCGGCCGGCTTATTCGATGACTGTGACATCGCGATCATGGCGCATCCTTATTATGCATACGAGCGTTCCGGTTCTTCGCTCGCGATGGATGCCCTGCAATTCGAATTTCACGGCAAAGCCGCCCATGCCGCGGCGAATCCCGATCTCGGCATTAATGCGCTCGACGCCGTTATTCAGCTGTTCAACTCCGTCAATGCTTTGCGCCAGCAGACGAGGGACGATGCCCGAATTCACGGAATCATCTCCAGCGGGGGGCAAGCGCCGAACGTGATCCCGGATTACGCCGCGGCCCGGTTCTATGTTCGCTCGGCAGCCCGCGCTTACACGGATGAGCTCACGCGCAAGGTGACCGCCTGCGCCGAAGCGGCCGGTATCGCGACGGGTTGCAAAATGACCGTCAGCAACTACGAATATTCCTACGATGAACTCCGTACGAACCAAGCATTGTCGGACGCCTTCACCGCGAATCTGTTCGCGAACGGAATTTCCGAAGCCGATATCCAGCCCGGCAATGATCACGGTTCGATGGATCTCGGGAATGTATCGCTGCGGTGTCCGGCTATCCATCCGTTCATTCGAATCGTCAACGAACCCTACCAGTTGCATACCGTCGAATTCAGGGACGCGGCGCAAACCGGGCAAGCCTACGAGGCCATGGTATTCGGAGCGAAAATGTTAGCCTCCACCGCTTACGACGTTCTGACGGATAGCGAATTGTTGCAACGAATCAAAGCGGAGTTCTCGGCCGTATAATCCCTCTCGCCTTCCCCAGATTTACGGTTTCTCGAGCCGTCGCGTTAGTCAGTATCCGGCTGACGCGGCGGCTCTTTCGTTTGCCGAAAATAGCGAATAGAAGCGAACGTTATCGAACTGCGGAATCCGCTTATAAACTCCATTGAAAACTATCATTTATCGTTATTCTTTCCCATAGTTGGCGCTCTCGGCGTGCATTAGAATCTTGTTGATTCAATAATTATCTGCAAGCGAGAGGAGTCATTGATGCTATGGTTCATGCGCTAATCGAAAGTCGCCGCACGAGGATTATCGCTTTCTGGATGAGTTTGACGTTGGTCTTGTCTTTGGGGTTATTTCCTCCGAAAGCGTTTGCGGTGGAGATCTTGCCTCCGCAGCAGTTTACGGCGGTTGAAGTCACCGCCAATAGCGTGACTTTTACTTGGAACCGAGTGGAAGGTCTAAATTCGGAAAATAACGATCCCGATTACGGCTACGACCTATGGAATGCCGCAACTGGCGATTGGAGGAAGTGGCTCGGAAGCTCTCCGACGGCCGACAACGCGAACGTGCTTACGGGTACATACGGCGGGTTATTAGCCGATACGGAATATTCCTTCTATCTTACCCCCGGCAAGAAAACTCCCTCTGACGACCACTCGACTAAAAAAAGCGCCATCGTCACGATCAAGACGGCTCCCGGGGATCCGAACGCGGAACCTAAGCCCCCTCTCGCGCCGCCGCATAATCTTAGAGTGACCGACGTGACGGAATCGGGCATTACGTTAAAGTGGACCGGCAGCCCCGGGGCGAACGGTTACGATATGTACATCACCGGCGGAAATCCGAGCTACGCGGGCATATGGGACGGATCGAACTCCTATACTTTTCCCGTCAGTCCGGCTACCGTCGTAGGCGCCGTATATACGTTCGAGGTCGCGGCGCAAAATCTGCCCGCGGTTTCCGTTCGCAGCAATCCCGTTAAGATCGCTTGGGGCCAACTCCAAGCTCCTCAAGACTTGCAGATCGTCACCGCGACCCGAACGACCGCTTCGCTCGGATGGGCGCCAACGCCCGGGGCGACCAGCTACGATATTTTCCGGAACGACGAATTCATAGGCACAAGCGATTCTAACCGGTACGTATCGTCAGGATTGACGGAAGGCGAATCGTACTCCTTCAAGGTCGTCGCCAAGAACAGGTTATGGCAATCTCCCCCTAGCAGCGAAACTACGGTTGTTCCGGGCGGCGATTACAATCTTATTACTTATTACACGTCATGGTCCGTCTATGAACGCGCATTTCAGCCGACCGACATCGATACGTCCAAACTGACTCATATCAACTATGCGTTTTCGGATTTATGCTGGAAAGGTTACGGATCGGGCGGGGTAAAATGCCAGAATGAAGATATCCCGCTGCAAAAGGATTACGTATTCGACGGAGAGATGGTTATCGGAGATCAAGAAGTCGATCTGCAAAATATGGAAACGCTAAGAACGATCCGGGCTCAACGGCCGCATCTGAATCTGATGGTTTCCGTCGGCGGTTGGTCCTGGTCGAAAAACTTCTCGAATATGGCTAAGACCGAGGAAACTCGCCGCGCCTTCGCCAATTCAGCCGTTAAATTCTTGCGCGAATACCGGTTAGATGGGCTCGATATCGATTGGGAGTACCCCGTTGAAGGCGGTTTGGAGAGCAATGCAAGAGGACCCGAAGACAAAGAAAACTTCTTGCTTATGGTCCGAACCGTACGCGAGGCGCTCGATGCGGCCGGCTCGACGGACGACAAATACTATTTGCTGACCATTGCTTCCGCGCAATCGGATGCGTTCGTCGCGAACGCCGATCTGGCTCATTCCTCCGCTTACCTCGATTTCATTAACATCATGACCTATGATTATAGCGGCACTTGGGAAGCGCTGGCCCATCATAACGCGCCCTTGTACCATGACGGCAAACATCCCAAAAGCTCGGCTCCGAGAAACAACGTTTCCGCGGCGGCCGAAGCTCATTTGAACGGCGGAGTCCCCTCTTACAAGCTCGTATTGGGCGTTCCGTTCTATGGCATCGGTTGGCTGGGATGTCCGCCGAACGGACAATATTTGACCTGCGAGGGAGGCGCGATTCCGGAAGGCGAATCTTTCGGAACCTACGAGAGCCGGGCATTCGACTTCGACGATATCGAGGCGAATTACTTGAACAAGAACGGTTACGTACGGCATTGGAACGAAGCGGCTAAAGTCCCCTACCTCTATAACAGCGAGAAACGCAGATTTATAACCTACGACGACGAACAATCGATGATGTACAAAACTTCCTTGATCAAATCTTTGAACCTCGCCGGAGCGATGAGCTGGGACATTAGCCAGGACGGCAATAAGACTTTATCCACCGTGTTAGCGCGGGACTTGCCCATCACAGGCACCGTAAATTCGGAAGTAGAGGCTCCGAAAAACATTCTAGCGAAATCTATCGGCAACACCTCGATCCAGATCAAATGGGATGCCTCCTCCAACGTTTCGGGATATGACGTCCTTGCGGGCCATACTTGGATCGGATATACGACCCAGACGGAGTTTAACATCCCCGGCCTGACCCCTAACACGGCTTATCGAATCAAGGTTATTGCCGTTCGGAAAGACGGCGATACGTTGAAGGGAGTTTCCAGCGCCAGCAACATTGATTTGAAAACGGCTAACTTGATTAGCGGAAGCGGGGGCGGCGGGGGCGGATCCCCGGCAACGGACCCCAACGGCAAAGGCGACCCAGCGGCGAACCCGTTGAAAGCCAAGGTAACGAAGGAAGGGAACAAAGCGATCTTCTCATTGGACACTGCCGAAGCCGTTAAATCGATTCAAGCTTCGAAAGCAACGACTTCGCAGATCGCGGTAAACACGGATGCCGAGAAATCGGAAGCGCTCGTCGCCATGGAAGTCATCGATGCCATTGCCGCCAAAGGCGAGCAAGCCAATCTTTCCTTAATCGTGAATCAGGTGGAATACCGCATTCCCATTAAGGCGCTTAAGCTCGGATCGGACATCGCGAGCCTTAGAATTACGCTTCAAGCTGCCGACCCGACGATTACCGCCGACTTCAAGGCCGAATCTCTAGCGCAAGGATTCAAGATTATAACGAATCCATGGGAATTCAAGATCGAAGCGCTGACTTCCGGAGGTAAAGCGACGGAGATCGAAGACTTCGGCAACGTCTACGTCAGTCGTTTCTTCAAGATTAGCGATTCGGGAATCCATAAGGAACGCGCGACCGGGATAGTATATACTCCCGGCAACAAAAAGGTATATCCCGTACCTACTCTCTTCGCCGCTAGCTCCGATGGAACGATCATCGCCGAGTTGAAGAGGACGGGGAACAGCATCTACGCGATCGTAGAGTCGGCCGCGCCCGACTTCGCGGATACGAACTTGAAATGGGCGAAACCGGACATCGAAAAGGCAGTTGCTAAAATGATTGCCTCGGGCGTCAGCCAAGATGCCTTCGGATCGAAGTCGGAGATTACGCGGGCGGAATTCGTCTCGATCGTCGTGAAGGCTCTTGGTCTCGTTCCCGGCGTGCAGAAGTCGCCGTTCAAAGACGTGAACGATCGGACGAAATTCGCGGAAGATATTATAACCGCGGTGAAGTACGGATTTATTCAAGGAAGATCGGCCGACGTCTTCGATCCGAGCGGCCCGATCACCCGCCAAGAAATCGCGGCCGTGCTCGAGAAAGCAATGACTTTCGGAGGTATCGCGAATACCGCCGAGCTTAACGTATTAACGCCCTACGCGGATCGATCGGACGTTTCCGGCTTTGCCGTTAATTCCTTAGCCTTCATGGTGGATCGGAAAATACTGACCGGAGTAACGCCGACAAAGCTCGCTCCGTTATCGAAGGTGACCAAAGCCGAAGCAACCGTAACCGCAATGAGAATGTTGCGGGCATTGAAGCTAATCGATTAACGTACGATTAGAAGAAGAAAGGCTGTCCGCGGGGTCTCAAGCGACCTCTCGCGACAGCCTTCCTTTTTTATCTCTAATCTATGGTAGTGATAGTGTGGCTAGGATAACGGTGTATCGCTTTTCGAGATCGAAGTCGACCTCGAATAGAGAAGGCGGTATTGCTCTGGAGTCATGCCTTCGTATTCCCGGAACCGACGGATAAAATAGCTGCTTTGATTAAATCCCGCTTGCTCGGCCACTTGCTTCACCGTTAATCTGCCGATCACGAGCAGCTTCTTCGCTCTGGCGATTCTCGTTTCTTGCAGGAAGGATGCCGCGGATCTGCCCATGACCCGTTGAAAGAGACGACAGAAATAAGTCGGGCTATATCCCGCGTGTCCCGCCATGCGATCCAAATCCCAATGCTCCTCGCAGCTCGCGGACATCAGGTCCGCCGTCTTGCGGATTCTCTCTTGATAGTCCAATCCCGGCGCGGCGGATAACCCTTCCGAGCTCCCTAGAAGCTCCGTCAGGATCTCGTACAAGATCGCGGATACCGTTGCCTCGTTGCCGCTTTCGTAAGAGGAGGACAGGTGCAATAGATTGTCCAACAACGCGCGTATCCGCTCCTGCCGGCCGAAGGTAAACAACCATGGGGCCCCTCTTCCTCTCCCCTCCAGTAAAGCATCCGCTCCCGTACCGTAGAAATGGATCCAATAGATGTCCCAAGGTTCCGATCGGCTTGTGAAATAATCCTGCTGCTCCCCGGGCGCGTATAGGAACCCGTTGCCTGATTGAAGCTCCGTTAATTGTCCGTTATGAACGACCGTTCCTTTGCCATCGAATAAGAGATGAATGTTGTAATAACCGAACAAACCTTTCGTCCGTCGTTCCCCGTGATCGGATTCATGAAAATACCGGCCGCACGATTCCGGGAACGCGACATATCTCCCAAAACCGGGCTTCGGCAAATAATGATGAGTTTTCATACGAACACTACTTTCGCAAGATATTGCTATACATAATAATAATATGTTATTTATCGGGAATTTGAAAAGGAATACAATCGGTTTAGACCCTAATATATTGTTATCTCGAACACGAGGAGCGTCAGTTATGTCCACTAAATCGTTAGGCTCGGATTCCTTTCAGCTAGGCGTGTGTTACTATCCGGAGCATTGGTCGGAACAGTTATGGGATGATGATTTTCGCCGCATGAAGGAGATGGGCTTCAGTATCGTCCGCGTCGCCGAATTCGCTTGGACGATCTTCGAACCAGAGGACGGCCGTTTCGCGTTCGATCTGTTCGATCGCGCGCTGGATACGGCCCATCGCCACGGATTAAAAATCATAATGGGGACGCCTACGGCAACTCCTCCCGCCTGGCTCACTCACCGCTATCCCGAAGTATTGAACGCGCGCCCTGACGGCGTCGTCTATCGGCACGGGCAACGGCGCCACTACAACTATAGCAGTCCGGTATATCGCTTCTACTGCGAGAGAATCGTGCGGCGGATGGCTCGGCACTATTCCGAACATCCCGCGGTCGTAGGGTGGCAGATCGACAACGAGTTAAACTGCGAGACGAACGATTTCCACTCCGATGCCGACCATATCGCGTTCCGTCAGTGGACTCGGAAGCAATACGGCACGTTAGATAAGCTTAACGTAGCCTGGGGAACCGTATTTTGGAGCCAAACTTATACGGACTGGGAGCAAGTATTCCTCACGAGACCGACGCCGTCGAATTCGCCGAACCCTCATCAACTGCTGGACGAGAAAAGATTCATATCCGATAACGCGATTTCGTTCGCGCGCTTGCAAGCGGATATTATTCGCGAAGACGCGCCTAACCATTGGGTGACGACGAACGGTTTATTCGGACGTCTGGACAATCACGAGATGACCGATGAACTGCTGAATTTCTTCTCCTATGACTCTTATCCGCAGTTCAGTTCCCTGGAGGACCCGGATCATCGGGAGTCCTTGCGAGATCGCAAATGGAGTTTGTCGCTAAGCGAGTCCCGCTCCGTCTCCCCGCAATTTTGCGTAATGGAACAACAATCCGGTCCCGGAGGTTGGGTTAACCAGATGGAAATGCCAGCTCCGAGACCTGGCCAAGCCCGGCTGTGGACTTACCAATCGATTGCGCACGGAGCCGATATGCTGCTTTACTTCCGCTGGAGAACGGCCACGATGGGAACGGAAATCTACTGGCACGGAATCAACGACTATCATAACCGTCCCAATCGCAGGGTTCGGGAAATCGCGCAGGTCGGGGAAGAGCTTGGCAGAATCGGCAGCTTGATTACCGGCAAAAGCTTTCAAGCTTCCATCGCGTTGTTGGAAGATTACGATAACGTCTGGGATTCCGAGTTCGACGTTTGGGTTAGGCCGCTCCGCTGGAAGAGCCGCGACAGCTGGCATAAGGCTTTGCAAGAACGGCATATTCCCGTCGACGTCGTCTACATGCGCGAATCTACTACGCTGGAGGATCTGCAGCGTTACGAGGCACTCGTATACGCCCATGCAACGATCCTGACGACCGAGAGAGCCGCGTTGCTGGACGCCTATGTGAAAGGCGGCGGCACGCTGATTATGGGTGCCAGAACCGGTTATAAGGATCAACGGGGCCAATGCCGCATGATTCCGTTCCCCGGTCTAGCCGCCGATTGGTGCGGCATAACGGTCGAGGACTTTACCTTGTGCAATGCCAACTACCCGGCGGCCGGAGCGCAATGGAACGATAGCGGGCTTTCTCCGCTCTCAACTGCCATATTTAACGAAGTATTAAGCGTAGAGTCGGAAACCGCCGAGATTATGGCCACGTATACGTCCGAGTATTATTCCGGTCAAGCGGCTTTATCCCGTAACCGGTACGGCCAAGGAACGGCTTGGTATCTCGGCTCCGCCTTCACCGAGGAAGCCGTCCACGGTATCCTCGATCGGATCGGCATCGCTTCGCCTGCCGAAGGCTGGGTCGAGCTCCCTAAGCAAGTGGAGCTCGCTATTCGCGGCGACATCGCGTTCTTGCTGAATTATAGCCAAGAGCCGGTCCAGTTGAACTTCTTGCAGCCGGTGACCGATCTGCTCTCGGGAAATCGATTATCCGAACTATCGGAACTTTCTCCCTACGGCGTGCTTGTCATCCAACGTTAGGGCATTATTCAGGGCAATCGCTTACGAAATGATTTAAGGATGAGTAATCCTTAAGGGATAACTGTAACTGTTCCTTACTGGCTGGAGAACGAGCGAAATAGCGGTGCCCAGCACCCTTATTTCTCCAGAAGCCTGCTCGCGGAGCGAAATAGCGGTGCCCAGCACCCTTATTTCTCCAAAACTTGCTCGCGGAGCGAAATAGCGGTGCCCAGCGCCCTTATTTCTCCAGAAACCTGCTCACGGAGCGAAATAGTGGTGCCCAGCGCCCTTAATTCTCCAGAAGCCTGCTCGCGGAGCGAAATAGCGATGCCCAGCACCCTTATTTCTCCAGAAGCCTGCTCGCGGAGCGAAATAGCGGTGCCCAGCACCCTTATTTCTCCAGAAACCTGCTCGCGGAGCGAAATAGCGGTGCCCAGCGCCCTTATTTCTCCAGAAGCCTGCTCGCGGAGCGAAATAGCGGTGCCCAGCACCCTTATTTCTCCAGAAACCTGCTCGCGGAGCGAAATAGCGGTGCCCAGCGCCCTTATTTCTCCAGAAGCCTGCTCGCGGAGCGAAATAGCGGTGCCCAGCACCCTTATTTCTCCAGAAACCTGCTCGCGGAGCAAAATAAAGATGCGTTTGTTTCAATTTCGTAAGCGAATGCACTAGGGCAATCATCCTTCCCAAATAGGAAAAGCGGTCGAACCGGAGGCGTATCCCTCTAGCTCGACCGCTTTTTACATATCCTTTTCCATTCATAATAAGCTATAATGCTCTTAGCTATACTTTATATATTATTGATCATATGGAGGCGTTCCTATCATGACAACACCATCCACGGAATCTTACACGATCCCTAAAGTACCCGAAGTCATAGAGTGCTCCATTGAGAAAACATTGGACGTCATCGGCGGAAAATGGGCTTTTCTCGTACTAAGGGAGTTGTTCTGCGGCACCCGGCGTTTCGGAGAGCTTCAACGCAGCATCGCTTCCGTCAGTCCTCGCGCGCTTACGAGCACGCTGCGGCACATGGAAGAGAAAGGCGTTCTGACTCGCACCGTATTCCCGACCGTTCCGGTAACCGTCGAGTATACGTTAACTCCCAAAGGAGAAGATCTGCACCAAATCGTCAAGGAAATGAAGCTTTGGGCGGCCAGATGGAGCTAATGCCGATGCTGACGGTCTCTACGATCGTCTAGAGAACCATTTTCCGATTCGCTCCGTATCCTCAACGGGAAGCATGCGCGCGGTCAAAACAGTCCCTTTCAACCCACCCATCACGGCCGCTCGTACGTCTCTTCGGCCTTTGCGGCGCTGAATAACCGATGCATGCATCGTTAACGCTTGGATATGTTTTCTGCGCATCCACGCGGTCGTAACCGCAAGCCTGCGATGCCTCAGCACGAAATGGCTTCCGTCCGTCCCCGCGGCCTCGCTGCGAAATTGCGCGTATCCCCACCACGCGACTAGAGGAAGCAGCAATAGCGCCGGCCAAGCCAACGCGAAACCGAATCCATAGATAAGTCCGGCTGCGGCTACTCCCGTTACGATCGCCTTCCACCGGACAAAAGCAAGCCAAGCTTTGCCTTCCGGAACGATCGTCGGAGCAATCGGCTTAACATCCGGCATTAGGCTTGCCAACAAACCTTCTAGCTCGTCGGCTTTTAAGTAGGGATGGAGCATAACCGACGTTTCCTTATCGGATTGCACGACCAGCAATCGGACTTCCCCCCGTCCCAACGGCTTGCGCAATAGCCCTTCGACGAATAGAACCGCTTGAACTTTAGCCACGGAGAACGTGAGCTGCCGTTTCTCTAACAAGCCATGGCTGACCGTAATTCGATCCCCGTTCCGTTCAAGTTTAAAGCCCGCGTATTTCCATACGTAAAGCCCGATAGACAATACCCAAGCCAACAATAAAGCGACTCCCGACCAAATCACAATCGCGAATGGCCCGTTCAAACTCTTCATCGCGGTATCGGCAAGGGATTCATACACCGATTTTCCTAGAATATCGTCCGCGAACGATGCAATTCCTGCTATAAAGGCCAACGTTAACTGAATATTGGTGGTCGTAAGCGCGGCTAAGGTCAATGTCTTCGAAGATACGTGTATGCTCTGTATGCTCGTCGGTGCGGTTTCGTCCGCCGCCAGCATAGCGATCGGTCGAGAGGCCGTCCGCGCAATCGATTCCGAAGCCGAAGACTGATCTTCCTCGACAACCGGGATCTCCTCTAAGTCTCTACGCGCCAGCGCTTGAATAGCTTCGGCTTCCTCGAGCGATACCGCTCGAATGACGACTTCCGGCTTTCCCCCGCCTCCCGCGGTTTCGACGACAACCTGCGAGATTCCTAACATCCTTTGGATAAACGGCTGTTGAATTTGAATCGAGTGCACGCGATTGCGATGAATCGCCTTGACCTGTCGAAACAATACGCCGCTTCGGACAAGCAACTGCCGATCGTCTCTGACATAGGTAAACCTGCGCCACGAAAGATATCCGGCAACGAATTGCACTACAAAAGCGGCAACAATGCCGTAAAAGACGATCGGCGGCCATTCGTCCGGATTTCCCCTGCGATTAATAACGACGAATACAACAATCGGAACAAGAAGGGGTTTAAGCCATTCCGCGATAATCACTAGGAAATAGAGGGGATGCTGACGGCGGACCACAGGCTCAGACATCGTCTTCCCTCACTCTCGCCCATACGGCTATTCTCCGCTGCACAGCCTCGGCATGATCCTTTTCCAACCCATGAATAGAATGCTTAGTCGCTGCCGTAACGATAACGACATCCGCCAATTCCTTCTTGCGCATAAGCGGTCCGCTGGTCAGTTCGACATGTTGAACCTTAACCATCGGAATGACGATATCCTGTATCCACTACATTTACGCGACGCTATACCGATATATAGTAAGTATACTTGCTAACATCAGACCTCAAAGGGAGAAGACCAACATGATGAACAATGTTTCCGTTAGAACGAAGCTGCTTTTTTTACTCCTTACCCCGCTTGTTTTATTTGCTGCTACAGCGCTCTACCTTCTCCAACTTAACTCCTCGAACATCGATAAACTGACGGACGTGCTTTACGAGACTAGCAACAAGGCTACGAGTCTCGTTCTGAACGCGGACAGGGATATGTATCAAGCCTCCAGCGCTTACCAGCAATTGCAATCCGCACACGTAACGCAAGAGAAAAAGAGCAAATCTATCCATGATTTCAACGAAAACGTGCAGCAGGCAAACGAACGGATTAACGAGGCGTTAACCATACTCGCTAACAAGCGTTTGAGCGGCTTAAGACATGAATCGAGCAACAAATCGATCGACGCGATCATGGAAGAGGTCGATGTTCGTTTTAACGAATGGGCACAGGAAGCGAATACATATATTAAGTCGAATACCTTTACCGTAGAGAACGAAACGAAGCTGCAGCTAGACTTCGAAGTCGCGCGCGGGAACATCAACGAGTTCGGCGAAATTCTCGAAACTTATGCCATGGGCGAATTGAAAAAGATCACGGCAAACAAAGAGCAGTCCGATATGCTCATCTATGGCACGTTGATTGTTGAGTGGATTCTCTTGCTCTTATTCGGAGCGATACTCATTCGCAAAGTAAGCAGAACGGTTTCCTTGGTTCAGTCGAAAACGAAACAAGTCTCGTTGGGCGATCTCAAATACGAGCCTCAACCTAAGTACGATAAGGACGAGCTCGGGCAAATCTTAATGTCGGTAGACGGGATGATCGGCAAAATGCGCGAGTTGATCGGCAGCATTGCCGATAGCGCCTATCAAGTCGAGACGGCATCCGAGGAGCTGGCGCTAAGCGCACGGGAATCTTCTTCCGCAGCCGGCCATGTCGCGGATAATATTCAAGAGGTGACATCCCTCGTCGATACCCAATCGAATGTCGCGGATGAAACGACCAAAGCGATCGGCGAAATGTCTTTTGGCGTTCAGAGAATCGCCGAAAGCACGAACGCGATCTCCGATCATTCCTACCAAACGAATCTCCAAGCCGACCAAGGCAGCGAGCTGTTACAAAAGATGAAGATGCAGATGGAGCAAATGTTGGGAACGATCATGGAACTCAATCGCAGCGTAGACACCCTGAACGATAAATCGGCAGAAATCGGCTCAATTACGGAAAACATCACGAACTTCGCTACTCAGACGGGGATTTTGTCGCTAAATGCTTCTATTGAGGCCGCCAGAGCCGGAGAACATGGCCGGGGCTTCGCGGTTGTCGCCCAGGAAATCCGCAAGCTTGCGACTCACTCGCTAGAATCCGCCCAAAGCATCAACGATCTCATTGCCGATACGAGAAGCGAGATCGAACAGGCTTCGGAATATATGAAAACGACCGCTTTCCAGTTCGAAGAAGGAAACTCCATCATGGACAATGTGGCCATCGGCTTTGAAACGATCGTGGAATCCATCAAACAAGTCGCCGAACAAATCCACGATACGTCGGCGATCACGCAACAAATGTCGGCAAGCTCGGAAGAAGTATCGGCAAGCATGGAGCAATCCTCATCCTCCGCGCGAGAAATCGCCGGCAAGGCGCAGAACGTCTCGGCGGCTACGGAAGAACAGCTTGCCCTAGCCGAGAATATTGCTTCCTCATCCGAGCAATTGCAACATATCGTGAAGAACCTCAACGCTTCCGTCCGGTTTTTCAAACTATAGTCTGCAAATTCCGTCAACGCATCAAAAAAAGCGGGCTTAGCGCAATTGCGCTAAGCCCGCTTCTTCCGTTAACTTCCCAATATTTTTTTCATTCTGCCCGGATAATCGGTAATGACGCCCGAGACGCCGTATTCGATCATCAGCCGAATTTGTTCCTCTCCATTAACCGTCCACGGATATACCCGAAGCCCTTGACGCACCGCTTCGCGCGCGTCTTCGATGTCCAGCTTGCCGAAGTAGGGATGGAGGGAATACACCGGAACGGTTAGCTGATTTGTCGGATCGGCAAGCGTTGCCTTATCCTCATATAGGAGACCGATTCGCGCTTCCGGTTCGATTTGTTTTAAGACCGCCAAGCAATTGAAATCGAAAGACGACACGACAACGCTCGAAAGCCTTGCCGTTCGCCGAAGCAATCGGGCTAAAGTCGTTTCTAAGCGTTGCTCGAACGAACTCTTGATCTCTATATTGATCATAATGCTAGAAGGAACAAGTTCGAATACTTCCTCTAGCAAGGGGATTCGCTCGCCCGCATACTTCTCGCTAAACCATCCGCCGGCATCCGCCCGCTTTATTTCCGCTACGGTCAGCTCCCGGATCGCACCGGTCCCGTCGCTCGTTCGGTCGATCGTCTCATCGTGACAGACGATAATCTCCCCGTCCTTGGACAGGTGAATATCCAATTCGATCGCGTCGCAGCCTTGCTCCATACCTAGCCGGAACGCCGCGAGCGTGTTTTCCGGCGCTTCTCCCGCCGCGCCTCTGTGCGCGATGATCAGAGGCTTATGATGGATTGCCATTCCTCCCGCTTCCTTCCCTCATGATATCCATTCGATGATAGAAATGAATATACCTACGGCGGGCTGGCGCTGTCAAGACAAAAAAAGCAGGAGGTCATCCCTCCTGCTCGAGCCTGCTCTTCAAACGAAAACTATTCGTTTACTTCATAAGTCGTCACGACATTATCTTTCGTAATCGTAATGACGTTATCAACGGAAGTGACGACGGCTTGCGGATTCAATAAGGAGATTAACATAACCAGAATCGCGATTTTATTCATTTTCATTCACCCCATTTTTCATAGTTTCGAGCTTATCTATATTCTAATTACACCGACAATCGGATTTTTAATCATTTATTCATTTTTCTCATTCAGCTCTCAACAGAGGCTGGAGCGACTGTAAGATTGGTAATTGTGAGTCAATTCTGAATCGGCTATACTTTAACTAAGGAAGGTGATTAATTTGAATTTCGTCAGAAAAATAACCAACAGCGATGCTCTAAAGCATATCGTCGATCTCCCTGAAAGCCTTCGGAATCAGGATGTTGAATTAATCATATTACCTATCGGAGACCCATCTCCATTCAAACTTTCAGTTCCCTCTTCTCCCACCGCTAGAGGCGCATTGAAACAGTACTCCAAATTGGATTTAATCCAATACGAACAAGATGCCTGGGAAAAGGGTGTGCAAGAAAAACATGAACATCGTTGATGCAAATTTAATTTTGCGGTACTTGCTTCAAGATGTTGATCAATTCTTAGAACAAGCCCGAGAAAAGATTGAAGACCACTATATTTTTATTCCGAATGAAGTTATTGCCGAAGCCGTTTATGTATTGGAAAAGATATATAAAGTGGAGCGAGTTCATATCTTTGATTCGTTACGGAACTTACTTTCCTACGGCAACACTATCAATGCATGACAGAAATATCCTGATCGAAGCTTTAAAGGTCTACAGTGATATAAAAATCGATTTTGTTGACTCCCTGCTTTTCGCCTACTCGAAGATAGGTGGGTATACTGTTTTCACTTTTGACAAGAAGCTTAACCAAATGATTGATGATCTACACAACGCTTAATAAAATAGGCTTCTCACAAAGTTCAATCTGAACTTGTGAGAAGCCTAATTTTTCATCATGTAATCAAATGACGTTTTCTAACTTGAGACCCTATGCTACTCAAGGGATCTCAGGTCAGTTTACATCATGCCGCCCATTCCGCCCATATCAGGCATTCCGCCGCCTGCCGGTTTGTTCGGTTCCGGCTTGTCGGCGATAACCGCTTCGGTTGTCAAGAAGACAGCCGCTACGGATGCAGCGTTCTGCAACGCGGAACGAGTAACTTTAACAGGGTCGATGATGCCCGCTTCGAACATGTTAACCCATTCGCCGGAAGCAGCGTTGTAACCTGTGCCGACTGCTTCCTTCTTCAGACGCTCAACGATAACGGAGCCTTCTTGGCCAGCGTTAGCAGCGATCGTACGAATCGGCTCTTCGAGAGCGCGAAGGATGATGTTAACGCCTGTTTTCTCGTCGCCTTCCGCGCTTACAGCAGCAACGGCAGCGTATACGTTAACGAGGGCAGTACCGCCACCGGAAACGATACCTTCTTCAACAGCCGCGCGAGTCGCGTTCAGAGCATCTTCGATACGAAGTTTGCGCTCTTTCAATTCTGTTTCTGTAGCTGCGCCGACTTTGATTACCGCAACGCCGCCAGCCAGTTTAGCCAGACGCTCTTGCAATTTCTCGCGGTCGAAATCGGAAGTCGTATCTTCGATTTGCGCTTTGATTTGGTTTACGCGAGCATCGATATCGGCTTTGTCTCCAGCACCGTCTACGACGATCGTGTTTTCTTTGTTTACGCGCACTTGACGTGCCGTACCCAATTGTTGGATCGTAGTCGATTTCAGCTCTAAGCCGAGTTCTTCCGTGATCACTTGACCGCCGGTAAGAGCGGCGATATCTTGCAGCATCGCTTTACGACGATCGCCGAAGCCAGGAGCTTTAACGCCGACGCAAGTGAACGTACCGCGCAGACGGTTAACGACGAGCGTAGACAATGCTTCGCCTTCGATGTCTTCCGCGATGATCAGCAATTGCTTGCCGGATTGAACGACTTTCTCCAGAACAGGCAAGATCTCTTGAATGTTCGAGATTTTCTTGTCCGTGATCAGGATCAGCGGGTTATCCAGATTAGCTTCCATTTTGTCCGTATCGGTAATCATGTACGGAGTGATGTAGCCGCGATCGAATTGCATACCTTCAACGACTTCAAGATCCGTGTTGAAGCCTTTGGATTCTTCAACGGTAATAACTCCGTCTTTGCCGACTTTATCCATCGCATCGGCGATCAGTTGACCTACTTCATCATCGGCAGCGGAGATTGCAGCTACTTGAGCGATGTCGTTACGACCTTCAACCGGTTTAGAGATTTTTTGCAATTCTTCAACTGCCGCTCTAACCGCTTTATCGATACCTTTACGGATAACCATAGGGTTAGCGCCAGCCGTTACGTTTTTCAAGCCTTCGCGAATCATCGCTTGAGCAAGAACCGTTGCCGTTGTCGTACCGTCGCCGGCGATGTCGTTCGTTTTGGTTGCGACTTCTTTAACCAGTTGCGCGCCCATGTTCTCGAATGCGTCTTCCAGCTCGATTTCTTTCGCAATCGTTACGCCATCGTTCGTGATCAGAGGAGAACCGAATTTTTTCTCCAGAACGACGTTACGACCTTTAGGTCCAAGCGTTACTTTAACTACGTTCGCCAATGCGTCTACACCGCGAAGCATCGAGCGACGAGCGTCTTCGCTGAATTTAATTTCTTTAGCCATCGTTAAGTACCCTCCTTAGAATCTGTTAATATTAATTAGCCTACGATCGCGTGAATATCGCTTTCTTTCATGATCAAATACTCTTTGCCTTCGTATTTGATTTCCGTACCTGCATATTTAGAGAACAATACGCGGTCGCCTTCTTTTACCTCAAGCGCGATCCGTTCACCGTCTTTAGTTAAAGCTCCGCTACCCACCGCGATAATCGTTCCTTCTTGCGGCTTTTCTTTTGCGTTATCCGGCAATACGATACCGCTGATCGTTTTTTCTTCTTTTGCGTTCGCTTCTACGAGAACGCGGTCACCCAAAGGTTTAATCATGTAAATAGCCTCCTTCTTAAATTTTAAGTTTTATTTGAAGCCATTCTTCTGTTAGCACTCAATTGTGTTAAGTGCTAATAACCATTTTCTATGATACGGTTTTTACAGATGGTTTTCAAGTCCTTTTGCGTTAAAATGCATTAAAACCTATACAAAAAAATGCGAATCCGCGTTTATAGCGGATTCGCATCGAATGAATTGGCCCATTCCCCATCGAGATTACTTGGAGAACAACCGTAATTAAGTTTTGAAGTTTCCGACGAGACCCTTCAGCCTGGAAGCCATCGTGCTGAGATTCTCGGCCGTACGCGCCATCTCCTCCGTAGAAGACAATTGCTGCTCCGTCATCGCCGATACTTGCTCCGTGAAAGAAGCCGTTTCTTCGGTAATTCGGGAAATGTCTTGTATCGATTGAACGACGGATGTACTGCCGGCCGACATTTGCTCGACCGAGGCGGCGACATCGACGATGTTAGAGCTCAATTGACCGACCTTGCCGACGATATCGCGGAAAGTTTCCTCCGCATTTCCCATGCTTTCAACCGCCGTAAATACTTGCCCGGAGCTTTGTTCGAACATCGTCACGACTTGTCCGATATCGCTCGACATCGTACCGATCGTGTCTCCGATCTGAACCGCGGATTGCTGAGTCTGATCCGCGAGTTTGCGAATCTCTCCCGCGACGACCGCAAACCCTCTTCCGTGCTCGCCGGCGCGAGCGGCCTCGATAGCCGCGTTAAGCGCCAGCAAGTTCGTCTGGTTCGCGACTTCCGAAATATAGCCGATAACTTCGCGCACCTGCTCGGATTTGTGGTTCAACCCTCTTACCACTTCTTGAAGAGAACGGAAGGCTTTGCCGACTTGGGCGATTTCCACCGAGGTCGATTGCAGCAGCTCGGACCCGGCTTCCGCTCGGCTAACGGTCGATTGCGCCGCATCCGATACTCCCGTTGTCGTTGACGCAACCTGATTCAAACCGTCTAAAGTTTCTTGCATCGTCGCCGAAATTTCCTGCGATTGCGCAACCTGGGTTTCCGAGCCTGCCGCTACTTTCTCTACCGCTTTGGATACTTCGCTGCTCACGCGAGCGTTCTCGTCCGCGCCCTGCTTGAGCAAGATTGCGGAAGCGGCTAACTCCGCCGTGCTTTCGCGCAGCTCCTTCATCATCTTCTGCAAGCCGTCGAGCATATGATTAGCCGCGCCTGCAAGATCCCCCATCTCATCGGTGGATCGGATATGTATGCGTCTCGTTAAGTCTCCTCCGGAAGAAGCGATATTCCTGAGCGTGGAGGTTACGCCGCCAATGGATTCGGTCAGATTGCGTACCAACCACATTAAGCCTAAACCGCTCGCGCCCGCGATGATCAGGATAATGACGATCATCTCGATGAATAAAACCTTATGTTCCGCGAAATCCATTCCCGTTAACAGTAGTACGAACGCCAATGCCAGCAACACAATCATGCCTACGTAACCTAACGTAATCTTACGACCTAAAGTCATATCGCGCATGCACTAGTCCCTCCCGGATTCGAACGGCCGTTGTAAGCCCTTACTTGAGACCAGTGTATCATAATTTTTCCATTTGGAATATCGAAATTTGATCCTTTATGGTTCTTTTTGGCGATATGGCTCGTTCTATAGTCCCTAGGGAGAAAGGGGCAGCACTCCGCTTAATCCTCTTGCCCGATTGCCGCGTCTTCCCGTGTTTTCATACGTTTGCCGTATGCGATTCTCGACAAGATCACGCTAAACTCGTATAGCAAAATCAGAGGCACCGCCACCATCAAATCGGAAACGACGTCCGGAGGGGTAACCAAGACTCCGACAAAGATCAGTATGAACCAAGCGACCTTGCGCATTTTGACGAGAATCGCGGGGGTCAATATTCCGATCCGACTGAGAAAGAGGATAACGAGCGGTAATTCGAACAGCAGAGAAATGGGCAGGAGAATATTGAAAAGAAACGAGAAATACTGCGTGACCCCGTAAGTTTGTTCCAGCCCCAAGTTATTCGTAATTTTTTCCGTGAACAGGAATGCCATCGGAAAGACGACGAAATAGGAAAAAGCCAATCCGATCAAAAACATAATCAACGCCCACGGAACGAATTGCAATGTAGACTTCTGCTCCTTAGGACCCAGCGCCGGCCGAACGAAGGACCAAAGCTGGAACATCGCGAACGGAAGGGCGATGACAAGCGAGATTGCGATCGCGAATTTCATATATAAGCCGATCGCGTCCCACGGCGAGAACGCGTGAAGGTCCAGGTTTTTCACCGGGGCGGCCTCCACTAAATAATCGAACACGGGCTGGGAAGCGAACAACCCTCCGACCAATCCGAGTACGAATACGATCAAAGTATAGATGATCCGCTTGCGCAGTTCGCCCAAATGCTCCGTTAACGGCATCCACTCCTCCGGCTTCAACGGGCTTGGTTTTTCCTCCATGATATCGCTTCGCCTCCATGTGCTGACAGATCATTGACCTCGAGTACGACAACAGGGCTGTCCCCTTCGCAAATGATTCATCTGCGTCGAAGGACAGCCCCTTAATGATTCATTGCCAATCCCGCTCATTCCGGGAGACGCCGTTCCGTTTTCGGTTGCTGAGTCTCTTCGGAAGAGACATCCACGCGAGTTGGTTGACGTTCCTTAGTATCGTCCATTAGATCGTTAGCGCCCTTCTTGAACTCGCGCAACGTGCGGCCGAACGCTTTACCCAATTCAGGCAATTTATTCGGTCCGAATAATAGCAACGCGATCAATACAAGCAAAATAATACCGGATGCACCGATGCCACCCATAAGTTAAACCTCCGTTTCTGTTATGCGAAATCAGGATTTCTAGCAGCGATGAAGCCCTCCGTATCCCATTCCGACGATATCTTCCTTCACAACCGTATCTCCAGCCAGAATTCTCGGCAACAAGACGTCAAATGAGGTATAGGGGTCATGCATCACGCAACCCGGCAAGCCGAATATCGGTACTCCGCGTATGTAGCCGAACAACAGCATCGAGCCCGGCAACATCGGAGTGCCGTAGCTTACGATATCCGTTCCCGCATCCGCGATGGCTCCCGGAGTACGATCGTCGGGATCCACTGACATTCCACCCGTTACGAGTATCATATCATACCCTTGATTCAGGAAATAGTGAATTTCGTTGACAATTATATGTCGATCGTCTGGAGCGAAACGTTGCTCCGCAACTTCGGAACCTAGCGCTTCGAGCTTCGCCTTCACCGCCGGGCCGAACTTGTCCGCGATTCTTCCCGAGAACACTTCGCTCCCCGTCGTTAACAACCCCGCCTTCATCAATCGAAACGGCCGAACGCTGATCGGGGCAATTCCATGCCTCTTCCGATAATCGCCGGCAATCGATTCGACGGCTTGAACCTTATGTTCGGGTACGATGAGCGGAATCGCCCTTGTCGCCGCCAATCCGTCTCCCGGGAATACGACGCGATGGTTCGTCACGGAAGCGAGAGCGATTTCTCCCAGCCGGTTAATCTCGTCTACGACTTCCCGCGCGATTCCGGCGATCCCGAGGATATCCGACTTGATCGACACCTTGCCCTCGTGCGGCTCTCCTATGGTCGTATTAACTCCGCCCAAAGCGGCCGCCATTCTGAGAGCCGCATCGTCCTCGTGAAGATCCGTTGGCGCGAGCTCTATCACGTATAGGTTCTCTTTACCGATATCCTTCAGCTTAGGAATGTCTTCACTGACAACGACATGGCCTTTGCGAAATAATCTTCCCTTGAACTCCCCGGGAACGATTTGCGTCAAGTCATGGGCCAGCACCATCCCTACAGCGTCTTCTACCATCACTTCTTTAAGCAAAGAGGAACCGATGACGGTGGAGCGATGATCCGAGGGTAAGCCGGGCATCGTCATCTTAATGCTCCCCTCTTAAGCCTTTCACTTGATCGAGCGCTTCCGGCAGCATATCCATAACGGCCATCAGATGCTCGTGAACGCCCTTCGGATCCCCCGGTAAATTCAGAATCAAGGTACGGCCGCGAATCGCGCAAATGCCCCGAAACAGCATGCCTTGCCGGGAGCGCTGGGTCACGGCTGCGCGCATCGCTTCCGGAATCCCCGGCACGATGCGTTCCGCGACCATCAACGTCGCCTCCGGAGTGACGTCGCGGAACGCGAGTCCCGTGCCGCCAGTCGTCAATATGAGATCCGCTTGATAATAATCCGCCATCTCGATCAGAGCCGCCCGCAATTCATCCTGATCGTCCGGTACGATCCGGTAATCGATAATGTCCCCGTGCAATTCTTCTTCGACCAATTCCCGAATGACCTGTGCGCTCGTATCTTCGCGTTCCCCGCGCGAACCTTTATCGCTAGCCGTTAATAAAGCAACTTTCCAACGCATTCTTCATCCCTCCGCACCCATGAGTACGAGCTTTGTCTTTGTCTTTGTCTTTCCGTTACTCGGTCGCCAAGGCGTAATCCCCGCTCTTGCCGCCCGTCTTGACCAACAGTTGTATAGGTCCGATAACCATATCCTTCTGTAATGCTTTGCACATATCGTATACGGTAAGGGCAGCAGCCGACACGGCGGTCAAAGCTTCCATCTCTACGCCGGTTTTGCCCGTTGTTTTTACCTCTGCCGTAATCCGAAGCGTGTCTGCACCGTTGTCCGAAAAACGGATATCGACTCCCGTTAACGGTAGCGGATGACACATCGGTATCCAATCCGATGTCTTCTTCGCCGCTTGGATACCGGCGATCTGTGCGACGGAAAGCACGTCCCCTTTGGCCACGGAACGCTCCCGAATTCGTTGCAGCGTCTCCGGAGCCATCGTAACGGCCCCTTCGGCAACCGCTACTCTGGCCGTCACGGCTTTGTCGGAGACATCTACCATCTTCGCGCGTCCTTGATCATTAAAATGCGTAAAATCTGTCGTGTCGTTCCCCACTGTCATACTCCCCCTATCTAAACCATACGACCCGTTCTTCCGTTGCCACTCCCGATAATCGGAGATCATGGGGCTCGATCGGCAAGAGCTCCGTCACGACCTGCGCCGCAAAACAAAAGCCGAGCCATATCGTCTCGCCGTTTCCCGAAAGCAACCTATCGGCGTACAAGCGATCGTAATAACCGCCTCCGTAGCCCAATCTACCGCCTTGTATGTGAAAAGCAATGCCCGGCACGAGAACGACGTCCAGAGGCTGCCTTCCTTCTATTAATAAAGTTTTTTGCGGGTCGGGCTCCGGAACTCCCCATTTGCCGGGAATCCAGTCTGACAATGCTTCGACCTCGCGTAGCTCCATTCCTTCTCCGCCCGGAATTATTCTTGGCGCGAATATGCGGTCACCCTGTTCCCAACTGTTCTTAATCAACGGCAGCGGCGAAGACTCCGACCGAAAAGGCGCGTACGCGCACACGTTCAAGGGACGATTCGACCGAATACGCAACGGATCGAGCACCTCTAGCCGGACACGTTCGCAAAGCTTCTCGGATCTGTTTGTCCGCTCGTCCGCAGACAATCCGTCTCTTAAGCCCGCCAGTCGGCGTCGCCATTCGGCCTTGCCGATAATCCCTTCGCTCTCCCCCATAATCTGCAGGCCTACCTTCTGAACTCCGTGAAAATCTCTTTTCATTTTATCATTGAATGCCTAATTTCGCCAAAGAATAACGACTTGGACTTTTCTTGCGCATTTACGGTACACTTGGGAGGTGAGTCGAAAAGAAATCGTCGGAGGGATTCCTCTTGCTGCTACAAGCATCCAACATTACTAAACATTACGGCGTCACTCCCGTATTGGACGGGGTATCGCTCCAAATCAATGAACGCGACCGCATCGGCTTAGTCGGCGTTAACGGGGCGGGCAAATCCACTTTTCTTCGCATCCTGGCCGGAGAACTGACCGCCGATACCGGAGCGGTTTCGAAGCCTAGGGAGCTTAAAGTCGGCTACCTTGCTCAGAACGGCGGACTTCAAGGCCATCGTACGATCATGGAAGAGATGAATTCCGCGTTCGGTCCCCTGCTCGAACAAGAACGGATATTACAAGGCTTAGAGGCGCGTGTCGCGGATCCCCAAGAGCTCGAACATCCCGAACGATACGAGACTTTGCTTGCCCAATACGCGGACGTTAGCGAGAAGTTCAGGGAGAACGGCGGGTTTGAAATGAATAACCGCATCCGCAGCATCCTCCATGGGATGGGATTCGGCAGCTTCGCGCCCGATACCGAAGTGGCTTCCCTTAGCGGCGGACAACGAACGAGACTGGCCCTGGCCAGATTGCTGCTCGTACAACCCGAGCTTTTGCTTCTAGACGAACCGACCAATCATCTGGATATCGATACGCTGACTTGGCTGGAGCAATATTTACGATCGTACGCAGGAGCCATGGTGATCGTTTCCCATGACCGTTACTTCCTTGATGCCACGGTTACGGCTATCGTAGAGATCGAACGGCATGCGGCAACGCGCTACACCGGAAACTATAGCCGGTTCATGGATCTGAAAGCCGCGGCTTTCGCCCAGCAGCTTAAGCTTTATGAACAACAACGCAAAGAAATCTCCCGAATGGAAGACTTCGTGCAGCGAAATATCGTTCGTGCCTCCACGACTAGGCGAGCTCAGAGCAGACGCAATGCCCTGGAAAGAATCGAACGCTTGGAGAAGCCGAACACGTTGCGTCAAGCGAGTTTCTCCTTTTCTACGGAACGCCGCAGCGGCAAGGAAGTTCTCAGGGCTTTTAATTGCTCAGCCGCTCCCAAGACGGAGATGGCTCCATTGTTTCGCAACGTTAGCTTCGAGGTAAAAAGAGGGGAAAGGCTGGCGCTTCTTGGCCCCAACGGGGTCGGGAAAACCACCTTGCTCCACGCGCTAATCGAGAAGCTGCCGCTGCGTACCGGAGTGTTCGAGTGGGGCGCCGGCGTCTCTCTTGGCTACTACGACCAGATGCAACGGGAGCTTAATCCGGCTAACACGGTGCTTGAGGAAGTGTGGAGCGCCTATCCTATGCAGCCCGAAGCTGAAATCCGCACCGTACTCGGCAACTTCCTGTTTAGCGGCGACGACGTGCGCAAGAAGGTAAGCGCCCTTAGCGGCGGGGAAAAAGCGCGCGTCGCGCTTTCGAAGCTCATGCTTCTCAAAGCGAACGTTCTCTTGCTGGATGAACCGACGAACCATCTGGATTTGATGAGCCGCGAAGTGCTCGAAGCCGCATTGGACGAATACGATGGCACGCTGATCTTCGTTTCCCATGACAGGTACTTCCTGAACCGGATCGCCGATCGGATTGTCGAAATGGCGCCGGACGGAGTGACGCATTTCCTGGGAAATTATGACGAGATGGTAGCGAAAAAGGAGCAAATGAAGGAATGGGAATCGTCACAAATCGACAGTGCCTCCCCTTCAACGCAGCCTGCCGTCAGTAACTATGAAGCGGATAAGCAAGCGAAACGGGAAGATCGCGCGCGTACGCGAAAACGCGAACAACTCGAGGCCGATATCGCTAGGCTGGAGTCCGAGATTACCTCTCTCGAGCTCGAGATGGCTTCTCCCGAGGTCGTTACGGATTACGTGAGATTGAGGGATATGCAAGGCGAAGCGGAACAGAAAAGAGTCGCTCTGGAAGACGCTTATGCGGAGTGGGAAGCTTTAATGGAAGATTAAATATAAGTACGCGTTCACAAGTCTGGATTCCAAATATCTTTATGCACACAGTTATACACAGCTTGCGTATCTCAAGAGCCGTTTAAGGGGCCCATCGTTCCCTTTCGAATCGTTGATACGCAAGCTTTTTTTGTCACTTTTTGCGAAGAGCCATAGTTTTCCACCGATTTATCCACATTACCCACACTGTCCACACTTCATTTGTGAAAAAATAATCCGATTCTCGATTTTCTTTCATTGCTGATGTATCAACGGTTTTTCGACCTTGTCCACAGTATGCACAGGCATTGTGGATAAGTTTGTCCACAGCGTCTAAATTCCCGCAATTGGTAAAGGAATGCGGCCACTTTAAGAAGCTCTGGCAACTCAGAGGAGATGACGGATAAACCGTCTGACTCACTCGTCTGAAGCGCTTGATCGGAGGAGTTAGACGGAACATCCGGCGATCTTGCCCGGCAGAAGGGCTTAACCAGAGGAGTTAGACGGAAAATCTATCGATCTCACCCGGCAGAAGGGCTTAAACCAGATGAGATAGACGGAAAATCGGTCGTCTTACTCTTCTGAAATAGGAGGAGTGGATTCGGGTTCCATCCCCTAATCAGCGCCTGACGCATTAAAGCTTATGTCTTACGGAAGTACAAGCCGTTATTCCGTCCAAAAAGGTACTTTTCAAAATCTAACGGCTGTACTGCAGCTAGAATAGAAAGTGGACACCTCATAAGAACTAACAGATAATAAAAAACAATAAGAAGATGAGGTGTCCGGTATGGGTGAGAAGAGACAGCGTTACAGTGAAGAGTTTAAAGAACAGACTGTTAAATACATTCAGGAACAGACAAAGACATTGCCCCAGATCGGAGAAGATTTAAACATCCCAAGTGGTACGTTAAAACAGTGGATGACCAAGTACCGCAAGTTTGAGAATGAACCGCTTGTAGATCGTGCGACCCTTCACCAGAAAGATAAGCAACTGATGGAGCAAGAACGCACGATTGAGGATCTCAAGGAAGAAATCGCTATCCTAAAAAAGGCCATGCACATCTTCAGCAAAGAAAGGAACTAAGGTTCCAATTCATCGAAGATCATCGCTCCGAGTTTCGAATGGAGAAGATGTGCACAGTTCTATGTGTATCACGGAGCGGTTACTATAAATGGCTTCTGGAGAAGACCGTCCAGAACAGTTATCAGAAGCGTCGCAGAGCGCTATTGGCGCGAATCACCTGGCTTTTCCTAGACGCTCACAACAGGTATGGTAGCCCTAAAATCACAAAACTTCTACGAAAAGAAGGTTGGACAGTTTCTGAACGTTTAGTAGGGAAAATCATGCATGAGAATGGTTTACGTTCTTGTGTATCTAAGAAATTCCGAGTGACCACCACTGACTCGAATCACGATCAACCTATAGCACCAAATGTGCTGAATCAGGATTTTAAGACGACTGCACCTAACAAGATTTGGGTAACCGATATTACCTATATACCGTGCCGTGAAGGTCGTTTGTACCTCGCCAGCGTTCTGGATTTATATACCCGTAAGATTGTGGGCTGGAAGCTCGCAGACCGGATGACAACCGATTTAGTGCTTGCAGCGCTTGATCAGGCATACAGTACGCACAAACCTCCCAAAGGGCTTATACACCACTCTGATCGGGGTTCGCAGTATGCATCAGATGAATACCGTGAAAGGTTAAAGCAATATGGCATGGAAGCAAGCATGAGCCGCAAAGGTAACTGCTACGACAACGCCTGTATCGAATCGTTCCACAGCGTGCTGAAGAAGGAGTTTATTTACTGTACGAAATTTCAAACGAAGGCGCAGGCGCAACAAGAGATGTTTGTATATATTGAGCTCTTCTACAACCGTAAGAGAATACATGGTTCGCTAGGTTACTTATCACCTTCGCAATTCGAAGCTCAGTACTATAGCAGTATTAAATAAACGCTCTTATAGCGTGTCCACTTTCTTGACAGAGGTCCATACGCGCTCTTATTTCAGTATTTTCCAGCTTAAACATACCCTTTGAACATGAATAGAGGCGTGCAGTTCCGTTAGAATATTAAACCGCTTATTTTTGACTAAATAACGACTGTGGCAGCCGCTAGAAAGTAACCCTCGATTGTACGACAGCGACGACATCCGAACTTTTAAGTAACCAAACGAAACAATCAACGAACAAACTTAATTGATCCCATTGCGCCTGCAATCGCTAAAGAAAAAGACCACCAAATTGGTGGCCTCCGCCGATCACTCGCCTGAAGCTTCTTTACGGGATTCGCGCATCTTGCGCGCCAGAATAACCCCGTTAACCGCCGCGACGTATGCTTTCGCCGCCGCAAGAATAATGTCCTGGTGAATCGCGGTTCCGATGTTCCGTTGGCCATCGCTAATGACGGTTACGACGGCTTCGCCGGACGCGTCTTCTCCCGTCGACAGGGAATGGAGCTCCAAGTCCTCGAACACGGCATCGACCGGCATCGCCTCGCGAATGCACGCAATAACCGCTTCAAGCGGTCCTTCACCCGAGCCCGTATACGTGCGCTCCGTCTCGTCTTCGACGCTAAAGATCGTAACGGATGCGATCCGGGAACGGTTGGAACCCGCCAATACTTGCAGATCGACCAAAGAATACGGCTGAACGATCGTATCCGTGGACTCGCCGACCAACTGCATCAGCATATCGTCCGTAATGATTTTTTGTTCGTCCGCTTTCTCCTTAAACCGGTTGTACAAATCCTCCATCTCCGAGTCGCCCAGCTTAATGCCGTATTCCGCTACCCGATGCTTGATGGCGTGACGCCCGGAATGTTTGCCCAAGATAATCATGCTCCGCGGAATGCCCATCGCTTCCGGATCCATAATCTCGTACGTATTGCGATTTTTCAGCAAGCCGTCTTGATGAATGCCGGATTCGTGCTGAAATGCGTTACGTCCGACGATCGGCTTGTTATACGCGATCGGGAAATGCATCGTGCGGCTGACCATCCGGGACGTCTCGTAAATATGCTCCGTGGCAATCCCCGTTTCCACGCCCATCGAGTCTCCGCGGGTTTCGATCGCCATGACAAGTTCCTCCAAGGAACAGTTGCCCGCGCGTTCGCCTACGCCGTTCACGCTAACCTCGACTTGAGTAACGCCATGCCGGATCGCCGCCAAGCTATTCGCGACCGCCAAACCAAGATCGTTATGGCAATGGGTACTGTAAATGACTTTATCCCCGCCCCGTACGCCTTGACGTACACGAGTGAACAACGGACCGAATTCTTCAGGCAGCGCGTACCCCATCGTATCCGGAATATTGATAATCGTCGCTCCCTCTTCGATGGCCGCTTCGACGACCCGGAACAGAAATTCCTCGCTCGAACGGGAAGCGTCCATCGGAGAAAATTCGATCTGATCGACGAACTGTTTGCCGTAGGCAACCATTCCCCGAAGCATCTCGATCACTTGGTCCTGCGTCTTGCGCAGTTGGAAGTCCAAGTGGATCTGCGACGAGGAAATGAACAGATGCAGCCTGCGACGAGCGGCATCTTGAGTAGCGGCAACGGCGGAATCGATATCCGCCTTCACGCAGCGGGCGAATCCGCAAATTTCCACGTTCTGAAGCTCGCGCGAGATTTGCTGGATGGCCTGAAACTCTCCCGGGCTGGATATCGGGAATCCAGGCTCGATAATATCCACGCCCATCCGCGCAAGCTGGCGAGCGATGATGATCTTCTGCTCGGGTTTCATCGATGCGCCGGGCGCTTGCTCTCCGTCTCTAAGCGTCGTATCGAAAATTTGGATTCGTCGTTTAGCTTGAACATTCGTGTTTACGTTAGTCGAGTTATTCGAGTTGGTCATGTTAGTCATTAGGTTAACCTCCTTAGATTTCATCCCCTGCGAGATGTCGGATCAATCCAAGAGAACGCCGGGTGCGTTTGTCCGGAAGCGATAGGTGCGCCGCCTACGACTGCCGGATAACGCAAAAAGCCCGTCGTCTCTTAAGGCTAGAGACGACGGGCTTGTAAGCCGCCGCGGTACCACTCCGCTTGGAGGGGTTCGTCTTCCGACGGACGAACGGATCCTCCCACTTGTGCGCCACCTTCGACCGTTCGGTCGATCGAAGATAAGCGAGCGCCCTATATCGGGGGCCAACCGAATCGATGTACCTGAAGCCGGCTGAATAATACGCCGAATCCGATTCCACCGTTCCGCTCCCGGGCGAGTTCGGTTCCCTCTTCGACTGCGTCGCACCGGCCCGCAGCTCTCTGATCCCGAGGAATGTCCTACTACTCCCGTTCATTGCGTATACAAATATAAAAGCCCACCATCTCTATATAAGAGACGGCGGGCTAAATTAGCCATCCGCGGTACCACTCTCGTTGATATTTCCATATGCCGTTCAATTCGGCAAGAAATATCCGCTCGGACCCGATCACGGGGGTTAACCGTAAGAATGTACGCAGTGGACAATCTTTCTTCCGCGTGTTTCCATTCATCCGCTCCCAGGCGAGTTTCAGGTTCCCATCCGCTGCGTTGCACCGTCCCGCAGCTCTCTGTATTCCGGGTTTGCCCTACTGTTCCTGTTCATCGCGTTTCTAAGCTTTATTCCCTTGCGGGATTGTTATTTATTATATTCACCAACGAGCGAACTGTCAATTCAATTTTCCTCATTTGTTGATTTTCTATTTGCTGTCATTATGAGTACAAATCATGTCCGCCTTCAAGCGTGACTCTATTCATTCCAGAACGGATAGAACATCCGCTGTTTCGTCAGCATACGACAATGTATCTCCCCCATCTTTCAGAGAGGTGTGAGATAACGTTATGGAATAACGTTATCTCGGTTCTTCAGATGGCTTCGGGGTCCACTAACGTTATGGCATAACGTTAGTTCTTTGAAATCTGTCTATTTTCTTTTTCTGATATGAGTTAACGTTATGGCAAAACGTTATTGCGAATATCGGAGTTACTTTGGGGACGATAGCGATACAAGATAACGTTATTTGATGCAGCCCCAGCATTAAGCATGGACAACATTTTCATTCATCAGCGATGCCGTTTAGCGGCATGTATGTCTGATAGGTTAGAATTTCCCTAGACAGACCAATCTTCAAGAGACAAGATCGGCTCCGCCTTCAGATCCAGCGATGAATACTGGCCCCGTCGCCATTTCAAATCCGCGGCCGCGGCGATCATCGCCGCATTGTCCGTACACAGCTTATTCGGCGGAATAAGCAGAGGTAATCCCGCTTCCTCGCACAGCGAGCTAAGCCTATCGCGTAAGCCTCGATTCGCCGCGACGCCTCCGCATAGAAGCATTTGACGAGCGCCGAACTCCTTGGCGGCTCTAACGGCTTTGCTTGTGACCACGTCGATAACCGATTGTTGGAACCCGCGAGCCAATGCGGAGAAATCCGGGGATTCCCCTTTCATGCGCGAACGGTTAATCTCCGACAGCACCGCGGATTTCAACCCGCTAAAGCTGAAGTCGTAACTGTCCGGCTCCAGCCAAGAGCGAGGCAAAACAATCTCTTCCGTCGCTTCTTGGGCAAGCTTGTCCACGTAGGGACCTCCCGGATAAGGAAACTGAAGCGCCCGTGCCACCTTATCATAGGCTTCCCCTACCGCATCGTCTCTTGTCCGGCCGATCACGCGGAATTTGCCTTCTTCCTCCAGCAAGACGATTTCCGTATGTCCGCCGGACACGACAAGGGCAATCGCCGGATAGACGATATCTCCGATCAGATGATTGGCATAAATATGTCCCGCGATATGATGAGTACCGATCAACGGAACGTCCAGCGCCAACGACAAGCTTTTGGCCGCGACGACCCCGACTAACAACGCGCCGATCAGACCCGGCCCTTGCGTGACCGCAACCGCATCGATCTCCGGCAAGCTAATCTTCGCTTCTCGAAGAGCTTCTTCGAGAATGAGCGTAATGCTTTCCACGTGCTTGCGCGATGCAATCTCGGGAACTACCCCGCCGAATTGCTTATGCGTCTCGATCTGGCTCGAAATGATATTCGATAAGATTTCCCTTCCGTTCCGCACGACCGCGACGGACGTCTCATCGCAGCTTGTCTCTATCGCGAGAAGCAAGTAATCGCTAGCGGATGAATCCGCCGCCGTTACGTTCGCTTCGTTCATGTTCGTTCCCCCTCTACCTCTGCCGCCCCCGCGAATTCCGCATGGTCATCGCTATCCGGCTCGAGCTCCGCCCACATAATAAGAGCGTCCTCCAGATTGTCCGAGTAATACGCGGGCCGGACTCCCGAGGGGACGAATCCCATTTTACGATATAAGGACTGCGCTCGCTCGTTGGACACGCGCACTTCCAGGGTCATACGTCTGGCCCCGAGAAAATATGCGGTCCTCATCATTTCTCTTAACAACGATTTTCCGTAACCTTTGCCTTGATATTCCGCCCTTACGGCAATATTGGTTACATGCGCTTCATCGATAATCAGCCACATGCCGCCGTATCCGATGACGTCTTCATCCAATTCCATTACCATATATTTGGCGAAAAGATTATGAGTCAACTCGTTGCGGAAAGCTTCCGCCGACCAAGGAGCCGTGAAAGCTTCGCGTTCGATATCCACGATAGCGTCGATATCGTGCAAATTCATTAAACGGTAATTCATCCTCTCACTCTCCCCGAGACGCCGCGAGCAGCTTCGCTTCCGCTTCGGCCAATTGCGTATAGTTCGGAACGAAAGAATGAACGTCATCCCGTTCGCCCAGCCTGAA
This sequence comes from Cohnella herbarum, assembly GCF_012849095.1. NCBI lineage: Bacteria > Bacillati > Bacillota > Bacilli > Caryophanales > Paenibacillaceae > Cohnella > Cohnella herbarum. The sequence goes on along the minus strand of NZ_CP051680.1, from coordinate 7,464,258 downwards.
TCGAAGCTCCGCCAGTTGTCCGACGGCTGCCGCGTCCATATCGAAAGCCAACGTTCGCAGGTTAGCCCCGGACTGCTCGGCCAGCTCTATCGTCGTTCGATGCGTTTCCACGTCGCCTACGAACCATATTTTAGAAACTTGGGCGTCTAGCGTCGCTTCCTGCTCGATTCGCCGTGCCCAATCTTCGATCAAACGGATGCCATCGGGATCGATCATGCTCCATTCCCCCGAGAGATCAGCCGAATATCGGCAAGTATAGACCTGACCTCTTCTCGCGTCCATGAGCGGAACGATCCAATGGTTCCGATCGCTTACCATATCTTCATTCGCTTTGCGCAAATGATTCCAGGCTCCGTAAGCCAAAGCTTGCAAGCTGGACACGCCGATCAGAGGCTTGTTCCAAGCCCAAGCCAACGTCTTGGCCGCCGTCACCGCGATGCGGACGCCCGTATAAGACCCAGGGCCTTGACCCACCGCCACGGCATCCAGATCGCTCCCCCGTATTCCATTGCGGCTAAGAAGTTCCTTGATCTCGGATAGAATTCTAACCGAATGATTCCGTTCCGTGAAGGAAACAATGGAATCGAGCATCGTTCCATCTCTAACGATCGCGGCCGCGAAAGCCGCCGTCGACGTATCGAAGCTTAGAACCGTAACGGAGCGATCGCCATGCCTTGCATTCTGTGCCGTCATGCCGTAGGATCCTCCTTCTCAACCCGCTGCCATTCTAATTGGCTGCACCATAGTTCGTATTTCGCACCGACCGGTCGACAAGTTATCGTACGAGATTGCGGACCCGTCGTCTCAATATAAAGGTGTAGCCGTTCTTCAGGCAGAAGAGGCTCAATCAAGGATGCCCATTCCACCAAAGTTACGCCTTCCCCATGGAAATACTCGTCCAATCCAAGCTCATCCGCTTCTTCCAGGGACAGCCGATAGACGTCCATATGATAAAAAGGGAAATGTACTCCCTCATATTCTTTAATAATCGTATAAGTAGGACTGTTCACGATGCCTTCGACGCCGATCGCGGCCGCGAACGCTTGCGAGAAACGCGTTTTACCTGCGCCTAAGTCGCCGTCCAACGCAATAACGTCTCCGGGTCCCGCAAGCTTGGCCACCGCTTCGGCAAACTCTACCGTGCTCTTCTCGGCAATCGCTTCCCGAACGTACTTCGTCGGCGAATCGTTCGTTAATTTCCGTTGCATGATTTCCTTTACCCCTTCGGAAAATGATTATAACCGCGCTTGCTTACCGGCTTGGTCGCTCCCGCCGCCGTTTCTGCGAACACTCCCGGCAATCCCTCTTCCACTTCGCCGATGATAAACAACGGAATGCCTTCCGATCGAAAACGCTCCTTCATCGCTTGTTCGTATTCCCGGTCGGCGGTGCCTAGAAGTACGTAATCTTCCCCGCCATAGAGAACGAAATCTAGCGGATCCAAGCCATTATCGCGAGAATACGCGGCGAGTTCGCCGGAGAGCGGCAATTGCGTTTCCTTCAGCCGCAATCTCACGCCCGAAGCTTCCGCGATTTCCCAGGCTTCGCTGGCAACGCCGTCGCTTACGTCGTTAAGCGACGCTCCCCATCCTTGTTCCAACAAAAGGCGGCCCGCCTTGACCGATGGAATCGGACGTTGATGGGCTTGAATGAGCCTTGACGGAGTCGGAAGCGAAGATTTCTCGGAATGTCCGTTTCTTAGCATGCCGTGCAGTCCCCCCGCCGACAAGCCCGTAGGCCCGGTTAGGAACACGAACTGCCCTGCTTTTGCGCCATCTCGGCGAATCGCTCGGCCGGCTTCGACGGTGCCGATGAGCGTTACCGCTACGACAAGATGCGTTGGAGCCGAGGTAGTATCTCCACCGATGACTGCCACCCCGTATCTTTCCGCGCAAGCATATATACCGTCGTACAGCCGTTTCATACGTGCTGCGTCCCAAGAAGGAGGAACGCATACCGATACCAGCGCGAACTTCGGAAAGCCGCCCATCGCCGCGATGTCGCTCACGTTAGCCGCAAGCGCTTTGTACCCGATATCCTCGGCACCCATCGTCTCGTTGCGGAAATGAACTTCTTCCACCATCGTATCCATGGCAAGCAACCATTCCTGTCCAGGTGAATCGGTCACGACGGCCGCGTCGTCTCCGATGCCGAGCGTAACGCCTGCCCGGTCAAAGAACTCCTGGGACTGACGACCTTCCGTCCAGGCGCGAATGCGTCCGAATTCGTCCAGTGGCGGCACGGCGTTACCTCTTTTCGTCGTCATTTTGTCCTTAATTATATCGGGGTGCGCCTGAACATGCAAAGACCCGTTCGGCAGGCGTTGCCGATCGGGTCTTGAAAGCCATATGGCCGAATGACCTCTTTATTCCGTGTCGAGCCGACCGAATCTCCGCAACGTTCGTAAGGAGTTTAACGTTATAATCCCCTGCCATTCCGTCTTGGCCGTCTCCCATTCGTCCTCGAACCTTCCCCAAGTCCAGTTCGGCAACCAAGTTCCGTCCGCTCCCTGGGATTCGATCATCTGATCGAGGTCTCCAGGAATAACCGCTTCATATTTCGCGTAGTAACGGGATTTCGGTGAATCCACGAGCATTAGGGGAGGACAACCGTATCCGATGCGATCTTCTGGCATCCTCGCTACGCAATTGTCGATAAACTCGTCGAGCTTATTGCCGATCGCTTCGTACGCCTCCTTCGATAGGGTATTCGCCCAACGGACATAACATAACATTTCATGCATTTCTTTTAGATCGCTTTTTTCCTGCAAATATTGCGATGCATAGTCGTTTAACTCGGCTGTCAGATCCGAATGTCCGGCAACCGGAACTACATTGAAGTATCCGACGATTTCCGCGTTCGGATTTCCCCAGTGATCTTCGAATGCGCCGTAGTTCCACCAAATGGCTCTTGAGGATAACTCCGCTTCCTTCGGTATGATGTCCCAGCCAGTCCGGTTATCGTTATAGGAGTTCACCAAGTATTGCATGGCGCGCCCGATCATTGCCTCGTTCCGTATATTCTCGCTCAGCAATAGCTGAAGCGCGGTCGTCGTTGCCAGAGCCGATGAGGCCGCGCACCGAAGATCCGGTTCCAATGCCCGACCGAATCCTCCGTCATCGTTCTGAAATTTCTCTAACTCGAGATAGACATCCTCAATAGAGCCCCGCTCGAACTCATATCGGAACAAAGCAGCCTCCAGCTTCCTTGCGCCGCCCGTTAATAAAAACTGCCGTGCTCTTCCAAACGCTTCCCTGCCAAGCTTTTTCGTCATGATTGCACGTTCTCCTTTATCGGAGCATAGATATCGAAGTCGAACTCATCGATCTCGTCCGCCGGCACGAGGAACGGATTGATCGGCTTCAAGCGATTGGCCTCGTATCCGTAAGAACCTTCGTTCATATCTCGCTCGTACCCTTCGGTCCGAAACCAATCGGTCAGAAAGGCGTAAGTCTCCTCTAACCTTTCTCTATTGCCTTTCACCGTTATTTTGGCGAACTTACGCCCGGGAATCGTTATCGTCTCCAACCCATCCGGAAGGTCATCAAAGCCGCCGACCTCCACTCCCGTCCATAACGTAGTCACGCCCGTCGACCATTGCCATTCCGGAATGATCACATGCCCGAATTCGTCGTTGCATACGGCGGGGTGGTTCTTCAACAGCTCTTGAACGCGTTGCCACGCTAATCTAACTTCTTTCCCATTGCACTCGCTTCGGATTACGGCGACTCTTAACGGTTGTTTTTGTTCGATGGATACCCGCAACGAAACCCCTCCCTTAAATTCGAATATTTACTTATCGACCTTGGCACACCATAATCAAGTTCCCGTCCGGATCTTTCAAGACGAAGAAGGATATTTCGCCATGCCGCTCTAGCTCTCCGTGAAATGTCATCCCTTGATCGGCGGCAAAATCGTAAGCGGAATCGATATCGTCGGTATCGAACATAAAGAGAATTTCGAATGCTTCATGATTGCGGTACCGGTTGTCGTCTAATAAAAGCGAAGCTCCACGCGTTACCGGAACGGAATAAACCGACTGCTTAACCGACTCTTCATCCAGTGGCACTCCAAGCAGTTCGCAGTACCAGCTTGCCGCTTTCTCCATATTCTTCACATTGACGAATACTCCGCCTATGTTAGCCTTCACCGGGCTGTCCGTAACGGGAAGCCCATACTCCTTGCCTCCGTCCGCGCTCCAACAAACCATGACGGCTTTTCCTTCCGGATCATAGAAATTAAAATACGCCATCCCATCGAAACGATGGGGTTCGGACAGCACTTGCGCCTTCCTGCAGATGTATGCGTAAGCACGATCGATGTCCGATGCCGCTAACATAACGAGCGGTTTCTCTTGCTGCCAGTCCGGATTGTTATGGTTGTTGGCATCCGAGTCGAGAACGAGCCCCGTACCGGGCAAATCAAACCAGTATACCGGACCTCCGTTCATCCGTTCCTCCATAATCGGTAATCCTAGCAGCTTGCTATACCACTCTGTCGCTCGCCTTAAATCCGTCACGTGGACGAACAAACTCGCCGCTCGATTTTCAATGGGCAACTCGTGTTTTCTACGAATAGAAAACCACAATTCCATGACCGAATCCGGGTTATCGTTGCCTTTGTACCGATCGTCATATAATTCGAAATGGACTCCGCCGGCCGGCTCGTAATCGGAATTCGGAAGCCAAGCGCTTTCGTAATATTGAAAGGCCTCTCCAATTTCATCAATAGGCCCTCTTCGCTGTATGACGCAGTACAGACCGCCTGCGAACGATTCGGCCACCATCCCCTCGGGGATATTCCCGATTGCGGCGACTCCTGCCCCGGCAATGTAATCGAAGGCTTGCCCCGGCATATCCTCCGGTCCGAATATACACATCCCGTAGCTTTTTCCGTCGAAATGGAGGATTTCTTCCCCGCGAGTGTTAAAGCGCTGCCAAAGCTTGCTGATTTCGTTTTTAGAATTCGGCGTATGATGCTTCGGCGTATACCGAATCTTCTCCCCTACTACGTTAAACGGTTCTTTCCACGCGATGCGCGCTTCGAGTTTCATTCTTTTGCTCCCTTCGATTTACGTGCAATGCCGGTTTAGTCTCGCCACCCTTATACGAATATACATTCGCCTTTTTTACTGGGAATTCCTGCTTAATGGATTATGAGAATAATATTATTTGAGATTCTAAACGCCGCCAAGTCAACAAAAACGGGCGTCGATCGTTCCGCTTGGCAGGATTTATGAAATGATTTCGCTTCCGCTAGCTGATAGACTTTGAGATATTCCAGCCGAAGTCCACAACGGACGCGGAGAACCCACCACCATGGGGTGAAGCCGCGCAACATGCGGCGGGGCAACTTTGGTCCTAACCCGACAGCTAACTCCGCAGGCAAACAAGGGAGGAACATCATTCATGAACAAGCATCACAAGCACAATAAAGGTCTGAAGAAGACTCTCATATTAGGTACGTTGGCACTCGCCGTATCCATTCCGACAGGCATTGGCGCAGCATCCGCGGCAGGCACGTCCGGAAGCAACTACGCGCAGACAACAACGATCACGCAAGTCACGAGCCGTCTAGGCATCGATCTGAACACGCTATTGCAACAAATCATGCAAGGCAAATATCCCGTCGTATCCAAACCCGGAACAGGCACGGAAAATTCGGGCAACGGTCAAGTGACGCAGCCTAGCAAACCGGGTACGGGTTCCGGCAACGGTCAAGTGACTCAACCGAGCAAGCCTAGCACCGGAACAGGTTCCGGTACAGGTAATGGAACGGGCGCAGGTTCTGGAACAGGCACAGGTTCTGGAACGGTTGCTACATCCGCTTACGCTACCGAAGTCGTATCTATCGTTAACCAAGAGCGCGCGAAAGCAGGCTTGAGCGCGTTGAAAATGTCGAATGCCACGCTAACGAAAATGGCGTTGGACAAAGCGAAAGACATGTACAATAACGGTTACTTCGACCACAATTCTCCGACTTACGGTTCGCCGTTCGACATGATGAAGCAATACGGAATCAGCTACAGATATGCCGGCGAGAATATCGCCAAAGGTCAGCGTACTCCGCAAGAAGTCATGACGGCATGGATGAACAGCTCCGGTCATCGCGCGAACATTCTGAGCGCGAACTTCACGACGATCGGCGTAGCTTATTATAACGGCGTATGGGTTCAAGAATTCATCGCATAGTAAAAACCGAAAAGGCATCGCGAACCGCCCATGCGGATTGCGATGCCTTTTTTTTTACATGAAACCATCAAACAATTCGTTTCAACTGAGCTTCTTGCTCAATCGACCTGGACGAGAGCAATTCGATGATCCGCTGCTGGCTCTCCTGAATAGCCTCATAACGCTTAACGCTCTCGTTTGTTTCCAGTACAGCCCGTTTAATCAGTTGAGAATCTTCTTCTAATGCTTCTAAGCGTGTTTCTACCTGATCTAACCGCGTCTCCACGTTCTCTAACCGCGTTTCCATTCGATCTAGCCGTACTTCTACCCGGTCTAACCGCTCTTCTACTCGATCTAACCGCTCTTCTACTCGATCTAACCGTGTTTCAATCCGCTCTAATCGTTGATGAACAGGCGCTAATTCTTCTCGAATAACGGATTGTAACATATCCTTTAATTCGTGATTCATTGTTCCAACTCCCATCATCCATGTACGGATGATTGTACCAGAAATTTGGTCGCCGTACGAATGAAATATGTTGCTTCCTGTAGAATAAAACATCCCATCCGTTCAAAGAACGAAATGGGATGGACAGGATCATGATCTATTTAAGACTTCAATACGTCATGGTCGACGTAACGCTCGCCATTGATCTCGCTAATGACGTTAATCGCGACTTTAGCGCCGTCTCCGGCGGTAATAATCGTGTGCATGCTAACTCCGGCCACGGTACCGGCAGCCCAGATATTGTCGATGCTCGTCTTGCCTTCCGGCGTGCAATCGACGATCGTCTTGATCCGCGGCTCCGTTCCCGGCTTCGTGCGAACGCCGCTAGCCTCGGCTGCGTCGACGAACATCCCCGTAGCCAGAATAACATGACCCGCTTCGTACGTTTCTCCCTCGGTCTCGATCTTGATGAAACCGTCCCCTGCCGTTAGCTTCGTAGCTTTCGCGACTACGAATTCCGCTCCGAATTTCGCGGCTTGTCTTTTACCGGCCGCGACGAGGTCGGGACCCGAGATTCCCTCTGTTCCATAGTGATTTTCCAACCAAGCTCGTTTCGTTACGCTTTGGTCACTATCGATAACGAGCGTTTTCTTCCCTGCCTTCGCAGTGAAGATTGCCGCGCTCGCGCCTGCCGGACCTCCGCCGATAATGGCGATATCGTACATAACAACCACTCCTTAAGGGATATTATGGAACTCACCTTATTGTAGCACGAGCTTGACCTGCTTTCAAAAAGTAAGCCCATCGTATCTCCCGGTCGTTACGCTTCCTTCGACATTAATGCTCCTTCAGCCGCTCGACGCCTACCGTCTGTGTATCGGTCGGATTTTGTCCGACTTGCACCGTCGCCACGCCGTTCTCGACGTCCACTTTTTCTATCCACACCGATTGTCCGTCATCTAATCGAACGGCGATGTTATCCGAGGAATCGTAAATCTCCTGCGCTCTTTGAGCATTCACGGAATATCCTCCTCCATCGTTCCCGTCGTCGTTTCCGAAATTAATCCGTTCTGCAACGTGACTTGCCCTCCGCCTAAACCTTCGTTAATCATGCGATCAACGTCCATGTCGTAAACGTCTCTTCCCTCGTGCATCGAATCCGCGACCACTTGATCCTTATTTTCCGTATCCATGTTGGCGATCTACCTCCCGATATTGACTTTTCGACCTTTTCCAATATTCCCTGCACGGTTGGTTTCCATGCGGAGTGGGAACCTTAAGACGACGAAAAAACGAAAAGGAGATCCGCCCATGCATACCGTGTGGAAAGGCGCCATCAGCTTCGGATTGGTACACGTCCCCGTCAAAATGTTCACCGCTACCGAAGACAAGGACATCCACTTGCGAATGATCCATAAGGAGTGCGGCACGCCAATCTCGAACGTTCGAACTTGCCCTCATTGCGAGAAGGAAGTCCAATGGGATGAAATCTCGAAAGGGTACGAGTATGAGAAGGGCAGGTTCGTCTTATTCGATTCCGATGAACTCGATGCCATCAAGCCGGAAAATACGAGAACGATTCAAATCCTGGATTTCGTCGATTTGACGGAAATCGACCCGCTGTATTACCAGAAGGCTTATTATTTATCTCCGGATCAAGCCGGGTCGGGGGCATACAATCTGTTGCTGGAAGCGATGCGCCAATCCGGCAAAATCGGCATTGCCAAAATTGCGATCCGCAGCAAAAGCAGCCTCGCGGCCATTCGAGCCGTCGACAATTGCATCTGCATGGAAACGATGCATTATCCGGATGAAATCCGTTCGTTGCAGCTAGTGCCGAATTTACCCGAACAGACGACGGTGAACGAACGGGAGCTTACTATGGCGAAAATGCTAATCGAACAGCTATCGACGCCATTCGATCCGAACAAGTATACCGACGATTACCGAATCAGCCTTCAGGAAGCTATTCAGCGTAAAATATCCGGAGAGGGCCCCGACATCGTTACCGCTCCCGCCGCGGAAAAAACGAACGTTATCGATCTCATGGCCGCGCTTCAAGCAAGCTTAGAGGCGGTTAAGCCAGCCTCGACGCCATTACCGGATTCGGCAGTCGATCCATCTGCCGATCCATCCGGCGACCGTAACAAAGCAAAACCGCGAGGAACCCGCGGCCGCAAAAAAGAAGGAGCCGTTCCCTGAACGGTTCCTCGGCTTCACGACCGCAAGTTCGGATTCCTCCTGGATCAAACCTGCCTGTTTTTATAACGTTCAATCTAATTGCTTAAACGTACAATCCGTCAATTTCACCTCGTGAACGATGCTTTGCATCGAAGGATGTCTCATCGTTCGGTTTCGCGTCCATTCCATGAACTGTATTTTTACGATAATGCGCGGGGTTAACCATACCGCTTCATCGGCTCTTTCCGGGGTACTGCCGAACGGGTTGGAAGAGGAGAACAGAGGAATCGCTTGTTTCGTAAGCTCGATCGTCTCCGCGCCCGTCAGTTTACCCATTCCGGAATGTCCGATATATTGCAAACTTCCGTGCTCATCATAGAGCCCTAGCAGCATGGAACTCACGATATTGTGCTTGATAATCACTCCGCCGATCACGGCATGCAAATCGTGAAAAATTTTGAATTTGCGCCAACGGCCGTCTTTGCCCGACAAGGAGTAATCGCTCTGTTTGTCCTTCAGAACGATTCCTTCCATTCGATGGGCTCTCATGACCTGCAGCAGACCGCCTGCATCGCTGAAATTTTGCACGATTTGCACGTTCGCTCGCGGTAAGATTATTTCTTGCAATAAGCGTTGCCTGACCGATAAAGGCTTACTCGTCACCCATTCTCCTTCGTTATATAGCACGTCGAAGATCATGTAAGTAACGGGAACTTGCGATTGAACTTGAGCCGCACGGTTAAGGTTTCTGATGCTGTCGCGTTTCATGATTTCATGAAAGGAAGGTTTGTCGGCATCGAAAGCAATCAATTCCCCGTCCAAAATAAACGAAGAGGAACGGCAATAATCGTTTGGAATCAGCAGTTCGGGGTATTGCAACGTCCGTTCGTTCCGTCTGCGATTGAACAGCCTGATCCGATGACCGTCGAAGTACGATAACATCCGAACTCCGTCCCATTTGATTTGCGCGATCCATTGATCGCCCGAAGGGATTCGCTTAGCCGAGATCGGCTCGAAGGGAAATACCGCAGTCAAATCCATACGTCTAATCGGGTACTCCTTTTCGCTACTCGCGTTTTCCACTCAGTATACCCAATTCATCCATAGAACCGGTCAAGACCATTTAAGTCACGACACGTCATCGCGATTGGCCTTGAGAATCGTCCAGTACGCGCCTGCCGCGCCGATCGCCGCCAACGAAATCGTAACCGCGGGGATCACGCTAAGCGTAAGCCCGTTATTCGTCGCATATATGGCGAACTCGATGACGAAAGAGGACGTCACCGTCGTCGTCGCCGATTTCCGGATCATTCCCAGAACGAACGGGATCCAATTAATCGCCGTCGTCAGACCGGCTTGCACGAACATCTCGACCGTTTGCCCGTATAAGATTTCTCGGGTAAGCGGCTCTTTAATATAATCATAATAGACATTCATCCCGCAGAATGCCGAGCTAATAATCAGATTAGAGACGATGAGAACGATAAAGGTGACAAGCGAGACCAGCAGCAGCTTGGAAAGAAGCACCTTTCGTCGATCGATCGGATAACCGAACAACAGCGAGATCGTTTTGCTCGTATACTCTCCGACGATCATTCTGGCCATAAGCACGGCAGCGAATATCCCAAACGTAATACTCACCATAGCACGGATAAAAGCGAACGCGACGGCGTAAGTCGGAGACGAGGCGATGCTTTCATCCTGCCACCCTTGTTGCTGAAGCGTCCATACGATGCCCGCGAGCGCCAGATTCGCCGCGATGACGCCGACGATGTATCCGCCGAATTTGTATTTTTTCAATTCCAGCTTCATGAGCAGAATCATGCGCCATCGCCTCTTTCCATGAGGCTGAAGAAGTAATCCTCCAACGAATGCCGCTTGCGCCCGATCTCTTCGATGTTAACGCCGTTTAAGACTAACGCTTTGACGATGTCGGATTGGGGCAAGCGGAAGTCGTAGATACGGATCGTCGACTCGCTCATCACTTTAAAGTTGCGGATGTCCAGCTTATCGTCCAGCACTCCGGCCGCTTTCCAAGTATCGTTCGTCGTCAGTTCGATATGCTCCATCCCTTTCTCGCGAATGTTCGACATCGCTACTTCCCGAACGAGCTTACCTTCCCGGATCACGCCGATCGTATCCGCAACCTGCTCCAGTTCGCCGAGCAGATGGCTGGAAAGGAATAGAGTCATTCCGTATTCCCTGCTCAGCATGGCGAACAAACTTCTCATATCCTTGATTCCGATCGGATCGAGGCCGTTGATCGGCTCGTCCAGGATCAATAGCTCCGGCCGGGTCGCGATCGCCCTAGCTAATCCCAGTCGCTGCTTCATTCCAAGGGAGAAAGATTTCACCGCCTTAGCCGCGGCGTCCGTTAAGCCGACTAAAGCAAGAGCTTCGTCGATGGCCCGGCTGTCATGATAGCCCATATACTCGCAATGCAGCTTCAAATTTTCCCGGGCGGTCAGCTTTTCGTAAAATATCGGATATTCGATCAGGCTGCCCAATCGTTTCAGCGCTTCGAAGGAGCTGCTCGTCAACCGTTCGCCGAACAACTCGATATCGCCTCCGGTCGGTTTCCACAATCCCGTCAGCATCTTCATGACCGATGTTTTGCCAGCGCCGTTCGGTCCGAGAAATCCGTAGATTTCCCCTTTCTTGACATGCAGGTTCACTTCGGACACGATGGCTTTCCCGCCCGCGATTTTGCTGAGCCCGCTCGTGCTAATGACATAGGTCACGGTTAGCCACCTCCTTCGCTCTCCCTCATGAACGAACCCGCTCGCCTTAGACGCACGGTGAACGTTGTTCTCTCGAACGGCCGACTCTCTAACGCAATCTCTCCGTCCAGATGTTCGACGAGCCGCTTCGTTATCGTTAAGCCCAAGCCGCTCCCCTGGTAAAGCCGGATCCGGGAATCTTCCAGCGTGTACATGCGTTCGAATACCCGATCTCCGTGCGTTTCGCTTATTCCTTTGCCGCGATCCCATACGTCGACGTATACGAAACGCTCGTCCTCGCGCAGCGCCAAACCGACGGTCATGCCGTCGCTTCCGTATCGAATGGCGTTGGAGATGAGATTATGCAAAATCCGATCCAGCGCTTCCACGTTGCCCAGCGCGTAAATCGGTTTCTCCGGGACATCAATGACAGCTTCCAAACCCGCGGTTTCGATTTGATTGTAGAAAAAGAGCAAGTTATTTTTGCAGATTTCGCTCATATTGACTCGGATCAGTTGCAACTCCTTGTCGCCGGACTCTAAGCGGGCCAAGTCGAAAAACTTGTTGATGATCAGCAAAATTTCCGCAGCTTTATTGTGAACATTCTTAAGAAGCTGCTGCCTTTCGCCCTCCGCCATCTTCCCGTCGCGTAAAATCGTTTCCGTCAAGCCTAGCACGACAGTGAGCGGAGTTCTCAGATCATGGGAAATGTTGGCGAGCATTTTGCGGATATCGGTTTCCTTCCGCGCGTATTTCAAGAACGTTTCGTCCTTTTTCTCCAACAGCCCGTTCAGTTCGACCAGCAATGCCTTCAATGCGCGATCGTCCGTAAACAGCAGCACTTTCTCGGAACGACCGTCCTCCACGATCGTCCGGAGCTTGTCGCATACGTAAGACAAGTTCCTTTCCCGTTTCCGGCCAGTCCGGTACTGGGCGATATTGAGCGCGATTAGCGCAATGACGATACCGATCAGAATCCCGACCACTCAAAACTCCCCCAGCTTATATCCGATGCCCCATAACGTCTTAATGTATTTCGGCTCGGAAGGACGATCCTCGATCTTGTCCCGCAGCCTGCTCATATGAACGTTAATGCTGTTCTCGTCGCCGTAGTATTCTTCGTTCCACACCGAACGGTAAATTTGCTCCTTCGTGAACAGCTTCTTCGGATGGGTGGCGAGCAGGAATAGAATTTGGAACTCTTTGGCCGTCAGCTTGATATCCCTTCCGTTCTTGGAGACGGCGAAGTTGTCCGCGTCGATCGTCAGTTCGTGAACTTGCAAAACCCTCGGCGCAACCTGCTCCCGGGCAGCGGCCGAATATTGCGTTGCCCGGCGGATTGCCGCCTTTACTCTAGCCGTAAGCTCGATCAACGAGAACGGCTTAACGATATAGTCGTCCGCCCCGAAGCCGAGACCGAGAGCCTTGTCTACGTCTCCGTCCTTGGCCGACATAATAAGAATCGGAATGACGTTATCCGCTCGGGTCAGCTTCAAGAACTCCATGCCGTCCAGCTTGGGAAGCATCAGGTCGAGCAGAATCAAGTCGAACGGCTGCCGTCCGAACAACCGGATCGCCTGCTCTCCATCGTAAGCGCAGACGATCTCGAAGCCTTCCTTGCTTAAATGATTCGCCACCATCTCGCTGATCGAGCGGTCGTCTTCCACTAGCAATATTTGTGTTTTCATGCTTGATATTATATCACTTATTCGTTTTGAAATTGACCTCGGGATACTTGGCGTCCAACTGCCGAAGTACCGAATCGTCCGCCCCGTTTAGATATCGCTCGAAGAAAGCGAGCGTAAATTCGTTGACGATGCGATGGATTTGCTTCGGTTGCTCGCCTTTCGCCCGAAACAGCAGGGAATACAAACTGTAATCGCTGAAGCTAATATGCGTCGAATGCGGAATGACCATGGAGAAGCCGTCGTTCGCGACGGCATCCTTAAACCTTCGCATAAGATCGTAAAAGTCTTTCTCGACCGCCTCGCGGTTTCTTCCCGTAATTTCGTACAGCTCTTCCCGGGTGCTCGAGTCAAGCCCCTCTTCGAACCGATCGGCATCGAGCGTTCCTTGCGCGTTCATCAGCAAGAACGGTTTCCCGACGCCTCCCGCGGGAAGCGGTTCTCCGAACATTCCGCCGTCCATGTCGATAGCGGCTTTCACGCGGGCGTCGCGCGCCAGCATCTGCGCGGCGGCAGCTCCTCCGTAGGAATGTCCGAACATGCCGATTCTAACGAGATCGAGCCTATTCGCAAAACGATCGCTTTCCCCGCCCCGATTCAATCGTTCAAGTTGATCCAGCACGAATGCCGCGTCCGCGGTCCAAACCGACATGAGCTCATCGAATCCCGCCTTCGTCGTGGGCTGGTTCTCGATGTTAAACTTCGCCGTGCGGCCGTCCGGGTAAACGGTCGCTCCCGATTGATAGGCGTGATCGATGCCCACGACGATATAACCTCGACTCGCAAGCTCCTCGACCTCGAACGTATTCTGGTTGCGATTGCCGCCCATGCCGTGAGAGAAAACAAGAACGGGGTAGCGCCACTGAGCTTCGGACAGGGTGGCTTCGGGACGGGCATGCGTCCGAACGAGGCCCAGATGCCCCATCGCGAAGGCGGGCAACCCGAATTGCTCCGCTAACGCCGCCTTCACTTCCGGGGAGTTCTCTACGTACCGAGCCGGTTTCTTCCCGCTTCCCTCCAGAGCCGGATACCACATTTGCACCATCAGTTCGCGCTTCGTCCGCGAAACGTCGGACCATGTTTCCGTGCGCTTCTCATCGATCCAATGATACGTCATCGTTCCTACCGGATAACTTCCGGACAGCTTCGCGAACGAGAAGATCGGCATGGCGACCGGCGGAATGATCGCGATGGCCAGATAGATCGTCAACAGCACCGTTTGAATCGTAACCGTATACCACTTCCTCGACTTCGTTTTATCCCTGCCGACGTATAAGTACGCCGTTAAGAGAATCAACGTCAAGTACGCCGGAATCATTCGCCAGCTCGCGCCTTCCACGGACGCTTGCACGATGGCGGCCAGGTAAGCTACGGCAAGCGTCCAGAGCGAACCGATAGCCGGGCCGACTTTTTTCCTCTTCATAATTACCCCATACAACAGTCCGAAATTCACGACGACCAGTACGATTTCCCAAAATCTCATCTTATCAAGCCACTCCTTTTCGATCGTCCAAAATCTGGAGGCTGAGTCGATTTCTATTCTAGGAACAAAGATTATCGTTTCTCTTTCTTAATTCTTAACTGTTTCTTACATTTTCCCTATAGTCACAGAACGCAAAAAAACGTCGATAGAACTTCGCCCGAAGGCTGATCTATCCACGTTTATTATTTTTGCATCCGCTCGCTGGGAAGCGGCTTTACTCCGCAAGCTCGATCCATTCGCTGGACCAGCTAAGAATGTTATCGAACAACGGAGCTAACGCTTTCCCTTTATCCGTCAATTTATATTCAATGCGCACCGGAGTTTCCGGAAAAACATCCCGCTTGATGATTCCTTCGGCTTCTAATTCTTTTAGACGTTCCGACAACACCTTGCCGCTCAAATTCGGAAGCGAGCCTTCGATTCGGGCGAAACGTTGCGGGCCTTGAAGCAATTGAAAGACGATCAACGCCGTCCACCGTTTGCTCAGCAGCTCCATCGCTTTCTCGAATCGAGGACACATTTGCGGTTGGTCCATGATCAACACCTCATCCCTTGTACTTCTTATTATACGCCACTTTGTTACATTAGGTAACCGCATGATAATAAGTAATCATTAGGACTTCTTTCCAAGGACGGAGTCCTTATTCGCGGATTCGGCAATACTAAACGACAAAGTAATCGCCACGGATATCGATGCTAAGGAGAGTCTTAGAATGGTACAACAGCTTACGGTAGTACGTCTCGGTCAATTCGAATTGAAGATCTCGCATCCGGACAAGATGATCTGGCCCGAAGCCGGGATCACGAAGCTGCAATACGTGCGGATCTTAACCGAGCTCGCCCCTTACATCCTCCCGTATACATCCGGCCGTTTTTTGACTACGATTCGTTATCCGGAGGGTATTCACGGCGTCTCCTTTTACCAGAAAAACTGTCCCCAGCCGAAGCCCGATTTCGTTAACACTGCCATGGATGGCAAAATCCGCTACGTCGTATTGGATTCCGTTCCCGCTTTGTTGTGGATGGGTAGCCTATATAGCTTGGAATTCCACGTTTCCTCCGATGAGATTGCGAATCCGCTTCCGAATACGTGGATGTTGGACATGGATCCTACGCTGGAGGAAGAACCCAGGTTAATGGAAGCGACCTCGCTCGTCGGGCAACTGCTGGGCTCGTTAGGGCTAAACGCCGTACCCAAAACCTCCGGAGCGACCGGAGTGCAGATCGTTATGCCTATCGAGCGAGGACCGACCTTCGACGAGCTAAGACAATTCGGCAAGTTTATTTCCGAATATCTCGTGGCTCAGAACCCGCGGCTGTTTACCGTCGAGAGGATGAAAAAAGACAGGGGGGATCTGATTTACTTGGATTATCTCCAACATTACGCGGGCAAGACGCTGCCTGCTCCCTATTCTCCGCGAGCCAGGCCGGGAGCCACCGTCTCGACTCCTTTATCGTGGGACGAAGTGCGCCAAGACGTTAAACCGATCGACTTTCATTTGCTCAATATTAGAGAGCGGCTGCAAACCCGCGGAGATCTTCTATCCGCCGTGACGAGCCAGTCGCTGGCCCCGATTATCACCCATGTTCTCGGGAAGTGATCAAGATTCGACGTCGAATACGCTCCTTGAGTTACTTCGTGATCAAAAGTCGACTTTTTGAACCTCCTCTACAAATGAAAGTTCAAAAAGCCGGCTTTTCAGCACCGAGAAGGTTGGATGAAGCTAGGGACCGAGGAGCGGAGCGTAGGAAGAACCTACGTGAGCACCGGAAGGCCCGGCTGAATTCAAGATTCGACGTCGAATACGCTTCTTGCTTTGCTTCGTGATCAAAAGTCGACTTTTTGAACCTCTTCTTCTAAATGAAAGTTCAAAAAGCCGGCTTTTCAGCACCGAGAAGGTTGGATGAAGCTAGGGACCGAGGAGCGGAGCGTAGGAAGAACCTACGTGAGCACCGGAAGGCCCGGCTGAATTCAAGATTCGACGTCGAATACGCTTCTTGCTTCGCTTCGTGATCAAAAGTCGACTTTTTGAACCTCCTCTACAGTAGAGGGGATAAAATTCTTGCTAGGGCTTCCTTTACCTTTTGCGTTTTCGAGCGATCCAGAAACTTCTGTAAGTTGATTTCCGTGCTATCCTCCAGATCTTGCAAGAAATCGCTCTCCAAGCGGGATATGGCCGCCGGATCGAACAAATGGGCATTGATCTCGAAGTTGCTGAAGAAGCTGCGTAAATCCATATTCGCCGAGCCGACGACCGAAATGTATCGATCCACGACCAATGTTTTCGCGTGCACGAAGCCTTTTTTATACTGATATACGCGTACGCCCGATCGCATCATCTCTTCAACGTAGGACAACGTCGCCAAATGGACAAGCCAAGTATCCGGAACGTAGGGAATAATGATGCGAACGTCGAGCCCGCTCGTCGCCGCGTCGTGCAAGACCATCGCAATGCTCGCGCTCGGAATGAAATAAGGGGTCGTCATCCAGATTCGATCCTTCGCGGACGTCATCATGGCGAAGACGGAATCGTGAATCGCGTCCCCTCTTCGGTTCGGACCTGCGGGAACGATCTGCACGGGCTCTACGGCTGCGCATTCATGCTCGGGAAAAAACGTCGGATCGTCCGGTTTCTCCCGCGTCGCCATCTCCCAATCTTTCAAAAAAACCTCTTGAAGCCAATAGACCGAATCCCCTTCAAGCCTAATATGGGTATCTCTCCAGTAGCCCAAACGAGGATGCTTCCCTATGTATTCATCCCCTACGTTGATGCCTCCGACGAACCCGATCAGCCCGTCCACTACGATGATTTTACGATGGTTCCGGTAGTTCATTCTTTTTTTCAGAAAAGACGGCCTTAACGGAAAGAAACATGCGCACTCCACGCCTCCCTGTTCCAAGATCCGTATGTAGGAATCCTTCAGCTTAATGCTCCCTATTCCGTCGTATAACAGCTTCACCTTCACGCCCTCGCGCGCTTTGCGGATAAGCGCTTGTTGAAACTCTCTCCCGATGTCGTCGTCCCTTACGATGTACGCGGACAGATGAATATGCGACTTCGCTCCGCGGATTGCTTTCAGCATCGATTCGTACGTATCCATCCCGTTATTGAAAATTTCGCTGCGGTTATGCCCCGAGATCGGCAGTTCCCCTCCTTTAAGAAGCGCTCGCAGCAATCTCGGCTGAGCGATAAAAGGAGAGCCTGCCGGAAACTCGGATAAACTCGTCAGGTTCGTGCTCATCTTCAGCAGCTTCGCCCGGCGACGTTGATCCAAGCTGCCGCGGCGACGCGCTTTCCGGCTTCTGCGGAACTCGGTCGCGAGAAAATAATACAAAATAAACCCGACAAGCGGAAATAAAAACAAAATGAACAACCACGCGGTTGCATGCGCGGGTCTGCGAAACTCGAGCAGCAGTATCGTCGCCGCTTGAAAGATAAAGATAAATAACAGAATGCTAAGTCCGAGCACAATCATCGCTAATCCTCGCCGTCTCGTAATGATTTATAGATGTCGTTCGCATAGTTAGGTCACTTTCGAACTCTCATTATTTTGGAATGAAAGAAAGGTTTCAAGAATAAATAGCATTATATATAGCCTCCAAAAAGCGTTCACTTTGAAAGGAGAGCCGATGGGACATCGAACACGGAAGTCGAAATGGTCGCTGCTGCTTATTAGGGATGCCGATCGTCGCGTTAAGCAATTCCGGGTGTCGGGGAGAACGGTCGTCTTTTTGCCCGTCACCGCGGCTCTGGCCGTCGCAGGCGGTTTCGCGTTCCTGGAGTTGAAGGCGACGACCCGAATTCACGAGTTGGAGTTACGATTGGCCATGGAATCCGCGGAGCACGACCGTACGCTAACCGGGAAATCCGCCGAAGTTCTGACCCTTAAGCAAGAGCTTCTCCAACTTGACGAACAAACCGACCGTCTGCAAAGCCGGATGAACGAGCTGAACGAGCTCGAAGGAAAATTGAGACGATTCATCGGAAAATACGGAGACGGAACGGGAGCGAGCTCGTCCAATCCGAATATAGCCGACTCTCCTCCCCACTCCGAAGTTGCGGTTTCCGCTTTCGCGGATTCCAACCCGGACGATCGGCTGTCCGCGGCGGCCATGGAGTCGACGATTGCCGATTTCACCGAGCTTTCGGCCATGCTGGATGAATTGGCGATTTCCATGGAAGCCAATCTTCGCAAAGCCGAGCAGAAACGCGCCGAGATGGACGCCATTCCCTCGGAATGGCCGACCGTATCGAGACGCCTGACCTCCGGGTTCGGTTATCGGAGCGATCCGTTCACGCGGAAATCCACTTTCCATGCGGGAGTGGATATTACCGGCGATATCGGGGACCCAATCTACGCCGCCGGCGATGGCACGGTAAAGGAAGCCGGATTCAATCGCACACGGGGTAATTATATCATCATTGCCCATCGCAATGGATTGGAATCCTGGTACATGCATTTAAGCTTTATCGGGGTGACCGTCGGACAACAGCTTCAGCGCGGAGATTTAATCGGAAAGATGGGAAACAGCGGGCGAAGCACGGGGCCGCATCTGCACTTTCAGATCGTCTCGAGCGAAGAGCCGGTTAACCCTCTACCTTATTTACGACAAGTGAAGGAGGATTGAAACTTATGTTCAAGAACAAGAAACATCCGCCCGGCATGACCGATACGTTAATCGGGGTCGGTACGGAGATGAACGGACTGTTGAAATCCCAAGCGGGAATACGGATCGAAGGGGCTTACCAAGGGGACATCGAGAGCAAGGGGGATATCGTCATCGGAGAAAGCGGCGTCGCGAAATCCAATATTACCGCCAGAGACGTGACGATCGCGGGCAAAGTGTACGGGGATGTGCATACCGTCGGAAAATTGCTCATAACGGCGACGGGACAGTTGCACGGAAACTCGCACGCGGCCATTCTGAACGTGCAAGAAGGCGGCATACTTAACGGCGGCAGCCAGATGGGGCGATCGGATACTAGGACGGCGGGAGCCCTATCGGAGGGGTCTACGTCGAGCGCGGGTTCGGGACCGAAGGAGCACGGGGATAAGAAAACGAAGCAGGCGGTTTGAGTCCGCCTGCTTCTTACGATTAACTATGTAAGTATTTGATCTCAAACTTCCTTCGAACGATTGAGATAAGGCCTACCACTCCGTCAACAAGCATAACGCATCGGCTCGATCTACCGCCGACCAAACACCCGAGCAAGGGACCACAACTCCGATCAATACGTTCGTATGTATGGTCCCTCACTATTTTTCAAGAAGACTTTCAGCTCTAGCTCTGAATAGATGCAGTTATGATTACATCTTCTAGAGGTCACAATTCAACAGCAAATAACCACAATTTTCAGTCATTGCGGTTGTAGTAGTTACTTTAGTCCTGCCCTGCAATGACATAGGGATTGCGGCAAGTCAATTTAGTTACTAATGAAACCAACAATATTTGCAAAGGTACCTTGAGAACTAGAGCTTACTTGCGGAGCAATCTCCACTTTCAAACGATGTTTACCTTTGGTTAGTCCGTTGACGACAAGACTCTTCCAATTCACAACAAAATCCAACCGAGTATTGATTTGTTTCCGTAATTCTCCATCGATATAAACATTCAGAACCCCGCCATTAGGATCAGTTATATAGGATAGGCCAAGAAATTCCCCTTCAAATTCGCTTTCTGCGGAGAATCCTGAAGAATTGCCGATAAGAGAACCTCCGCTCTTAAAGAATCCATTTAAGGAATCCCATTCAGTGAATGTTTGACCTGTCGTGAAGGAAGAATTGACATAGATTAACGAATCCTTTAGTGGGGCAATTCGCTTTCCTGAATCATATTGACGGTTAATCGAATCAAAGATCTGCTCAGCGTATAATTTATAACCTTGATCGTTGGGGTGCACACCGTCTATTGTTAATGAATCAATTGAAAATCCAGAATCCCTATATGCTTGCCTCGTGTCTACGTTAATGAGCTGGTAATGAACCGATATGGATTTGATGATATCCGGATAACTATCCGATTGCAGACTACTTTCCACGATAGTGACAATCTCAGCAAATGGGTTATCTTGCTTAATACGCCGAACAAGATTTTCATAGATTGCACCGAATTCTTCTTCCTTTAATGAACCCTGATCATTCTGTCCGTAACAGATAAATACAATGTCATACCCCTCGGGTTTCTTGGGAATTTTCTCGATATAATCGATCCAACCAGCCAGCACTACCGCGCCGCCCATTGTGATTCGATTCATGAATGGGACTACTTCATATTTATCCCTTAAAGATTGATTCAATAAACTGAACCATTGATTCCCCTCGGAAGCCCCATCGCTCTGTCCGATGCTATCCCCAATAACCAAATATCGGATTGCCTTACCCTGTCTCAATTTATCGTATACCGTAAGATTGGATTTTTGCTCGATACTTGAAGAAAGCCTCCTCAAGAGTTGTTTATCTTCATCAATATTCTTTTGTTCTTTCACTTTGGAGAGTTTATCTCCGTAATAAGCCATAGCGCCGATGACAACGAAGATTACAAATATAGGAATTAGGATTTTACTCTCAAACATGCGCATATCATTTCCTCCTGCACAATGTTAATACTCATCCTATGTACTCAATCAAGCATAATCCTTTCGCATTACGCTCATCTACTTGAGAACCGGAACAAAGACGCAGCTTACGTTTCGGATCTGTATCGCATTCAAATAAGGGATTGGAATCAGCGGTAAAGCCATGACTGGCTTGTTCAGCATAAACTTCGGCTATTCGAGTAGGCTGATTCTCGGAGGTTTCAACCCAATATTCTGCTTTCGATTGGCTTTTTACCGAGTCTGGTTTGCTTATAAATTTCACATTGAGGATCAATGCACCGAGCGGCAGTTGAAAGGTTTCAGCTTCTCCTTTATAAGGTAACGCTCCAAACGAGCTTTTAACACTGATGACCTTCTTAGTTAACATTGCGCGATTGTTATATTGATAACCGTGATCGGAATCATAAAACCCTGTTTCATGGGTAGCATGGATGCTTCTGCAATTAAGAAACTTAATAGAAGGACGTCCAGCGCTAAACTCCTCTAGCGATTGTTCTTCCATGGTATATACGATGAATTGATCAGCCATCAGTCCATGGGCAAATTCACAGCTCAGGTATGTGACATTATGCGGGGTTGCCCATGAGCGAGATAGATAGCGGTATTCATGCATACCCATAAGGATGCAACTTTGAAAAATGATCGTTGGCATCTTTTGGTTAATAGATCTAAATATCGCATTCACTGACGGTTCCAATTGAAAGGCTTGCGAAGACATATCACAGCTAATGAAGGATACCGTACCGTCATTCCACTCGCATTCGATAAGCTTACTATTTTTATTCCGATGTTCGAATCTCGCTCCAATGCAAGAGAATCGTTCCACACCTCCATGATGGCTTCCGTTCTTTAACTTAAAGAACGTCCCCCCCTTAGTCTCATCGTAATGCATTATGCTACCGCCCCAAAGATTAACATTCCCTCCTTTCTCTAATACCAGATAATCTCCTTCCTCCACTTCGAATTGACAAGAGAAAAAGTTATAATTCAGGAATTGGTCAGAACCTTTATCCGCAGGCACATACAAGGCCGCATTAACAGTGCCGGAGAAATTACAGTGGTACCATGTCATTTCGCTGTTGTTGTTGGTCCCTTCTAGACGAAACACATAGTTCCAATTGCCGCTCCACATACACCTTTCAAACGTATAGTTTTGTGCCGCCCCTTCGGAATAAGAATACATAAAGTTATTTTTTCCATTTTTCGATATAAATTCGATATCAGAAACGCTAATACCCAACCATGCATCGCTATTGCTAAGTAAATATTTTCCAGATGACTCATTCAAATAATAAATCTGTGTCAACCCTCTTCCGGCACCTTGAATGACGAAGCCCAATGTCTTCTTTCGTAAGGTTCTAGACATCAAAGCATCCGGCTTGCGAATAATGTAACATCCTTCTGGAACGTATAACTTAACTCTTCCCCGAGCAGTATTGTTTCCTAACGCAAGTGAGGCAGGATTAGCAGCGATCGAGTTTTCCACATGACGAATCGCTCGAATGAATGCATTGCTGCTATCCTTAACCCCTGTAGGGTCAGCCCCGAAGTCCACCACATTAATCCAAGATGGACTCTGGTTCGTGGACTCGACGATGACGTTCTGTAAGGCCGGTTCCCGGGTGAAAACACGTCCGCCTAAGACTCCTCCGGATACTAAACCAACAATGCTTGCTGCAACTCCAACTAGGAACTCTCTTCTTCCTATCTTTGATTTATCCATTATGAAGTCTCCTAACAGGCTGTAATGGTATCGACTGCTTACTCAACCTGAAAATAGCTTTAGGAACGATGACCATAATGACGTAAGTTCCAAAACAGTACGCAAAAGCATTCATTAGATCTCCCCGGTATATGACAAACAAGTAACCTGCTATTAATGCATGCGTATACCGGTCCGTAATCGCATCCGATTCTAACCTATTGACGAATTTTGATATCAAATATGCACCTAAGAATATGCCAAACCATCCAAAGTTAATGTAAAATTCACTAGGAATGGGATTCGAGATATTAGTGAAATTCATTTCGAATCTCGTAGATATGAAATTACCAACAGCTTCACCTGAACTTAGTGGTTTTCCTGACCAAATATTACGCGGAACAAAGAAGAACAACACGCCAAGCATCTGATATCCGTATGCAAATCCATTGGCATTCACATAATGAAAGGTCGCAATGAGATTTGAGTATGCATCGAAATGCAGTTCTGTTAGCTGGTCGAACATTAAATGGTACAAGGAGGGCATCTCGAAATTTTGGAATCCGTATCGGAAATTATTCATTATAGGAAAGATGAACAACAGCCCGGAAAAAATGATCCACAAGAACCGACTGGGATTAATTTTCTGACTGTAGTAGAGGTACACGATTACGATGATACAGAACCCGATGTATGATCGATTCGTGTTAAAAGGACTTAATTGGTATATAGCAATTATTGAAGAAACTAGCACATATATGAAATTCGCTATATTCCCCTTTCGTTTCCAAGTATTAAACGAGAAAAGCCAATTCGCGAACACTGCTCCTTGAACGCTGATATTAACTAAGAGCAAAATCGATTTGTTAGAAATCAATGTGGAATAATCTGCGTCTCCGAAAAAGAAACCAAGCTTGAAGCGGGCAAACGTAACTGTGGCTATTGATAACGCCGCTAGGAAATATCCTGTTCTCACATAATTATTGACGAAAGAAAGCACTGCCTTGTTATCGGTGCTCTCGCTTACCTTAATTACTTGTGACTGTCTCCTAAACAACAAATATATGATATTCCATAGAAATAGAAGCGAGTTTGCTCTAAGAATATCAGATTTAGTTATAGGAAGAGAGTTGGGGAAATATTCAGCATAATTAATCTGAACTATCGGAGCAAGGAAAAAGAACATATATACGAACACCCAAATGATCGTATCTAAGTTAAGCTGTTTATTCCGGACAGATTGATTCAATCCGATGGCAATACACAATAAGTTCAGAAAAAATGATATCAACACAAGCGATGACCCCACTGAGTCCGTATACAGATAGCAAAAAACCGCATTGGTAAGTGTGAAACAAATTAGACCGTAAACTCTAAGCATCAGACGTGCTCCTTCCGGCGACACTTATGATGTAGTGATAAATCGAAACTAATTTATTTCCAAACTGATCGGGATGCAACTCTCTTATTTTTTCTTTGCCCGCTATTCCAATTTGTCGTGTACGCTCAGGGTTCTGAATGAGTTCGTTCAAGGCTTGTTCCAAATCACTCACATTGTTAGATTCGACGAGAAGACCGTTCACTCGATCGGAGATAATATCCGCGATCCCCTCCCCTTTACAGCCTATAATCGGAATTCCAAAAGACATAGCTTCCGCATAGACGACACCGAACGCCTCATCCCAACTGGGCAGGCAGAATATCGATGCAGTAGCCAGTTCCTCCATCGCTTCTGGATGAGATAGAGTTCCCTTGAATAACACCTTCTCACCAATGCCTAAACTCCAGGCGAGTGTCTTCAAAGAATCGTAATAATCCCCGTTACCGATGATAATGAGCTTATACTCCGAATATTTCTTTACAATTCTTGCGTAAGCTTGAAGAAGGATGTGTACGCCTTTCCTTTCAATCAGCGATGCTATTATTACAATGTTATATTCCTGAGGACGATTGATCGTCCTCTCTGCCGTCCAGAATGTATTATACAAAATGTCCATCCGGTCATGATTGACATAGGGAGAAATATTATTCTTGACCTTGTGACTAACCGCAAACACCTTTTCTGCCCCCGCAATAATCTTCCTCGAGACCGATTTTAGCCATCCATTTTCCGGGAATCGATTATACTTATCCACGTCGTGCAATGTTAACACGTAAGGAATACCAAATCGTTTACTTAACCTGTACGCAAGTACCCCATCGGGGTATAGGTTGTGAGCATGAATGATTTGGAATTGATCAAGATCGATCTCGCGGCTAATTGAAGCTGCAATAAATCGGGATTGGAAGCCTAAGAAATGAAACAACAGGTTGTCCAGCAGCGCTTGAGGTTTTGTTCTAAATAATCGGGGATGGTAAACTTTAATGCCCTCGTAGTCTTCTTGTTTTGGAATATGGGCATATTCTCTTATCTTCTTAGATAGAACTCCAAAAGCTTGGGGGATATATGGCACCGCGTTGACTACTTCCACATCCACTCCCTTGGCTTTGAGTGCTAACGCTTGCTGGTGAGCCCAAATACCAAGATATGGAGTATTATCTTTCGGATATGCCCATGATAAAAATAATATCTTCACGATGATGTCCCCTTCAATCGTAGTGCAGTGGTTCAAGGATTGTTTATCCGTTCGCCTTGACCGTCCCGCTGCTTCTTTTCCAATGGAACTTGGCAGATAACTTGTTAAATACGAATTCGACTTCTTGAATTCTTAGCAATTTTACGATGATAAAATAAAATACCATACCCGTCACTAAACAGAAGACCGTTATGAGTACATTCGTTCCCTCCATGTTCAATAGCCTTAGAGCACCTTCGCGGATGGAGAGCGCGA
This sequence comes from Cohnella herbarum, assembly GCF_012849095.1. NCBI lineage: Bacteria > Bacillati > Bacillota > Bacilli > Caryophanales > Paenibacillaceae > Cohnella > Cohnella herbarum. The sequence goes on along the minus strand of NZ_CP051680.1, from coordinate 7,438,439 downwards.
TCAGCGTCGCTAATACGGAAGAAATGAAAATTTTAAGAAGATAAACAACAGAAATATCCACTTTGTGATTTTTATTTTTTCGAACATATGTGAATAAAGTGAACATAAATGAGATGACCATGGCAACCGATGTTGCAACCGCGATTCCGATATACTGGAGGCTTGGAACCAAGAGGATGCAGCCTGCAATAAAAGTGCTTAAGTAAATACAAGAAGCAATCAGCGGAGTTCTAATATTCTCCTGACCGAACATAAGCCTAGTGAAAAATTCGCGAATGGGAATGACCATAATCCCTAGTGAAAGAATCATAAATGAAATGGCTGTCTTGTGTGTCGCGGCCTGATCGAATGCTCCTCTTTCCAATAACGCGTTAATAATGTTAGGAGCGAAAGCCATACAGATCAGCATCACCGGGGTGACGAGAAGTAATAAACTCTTAACAGACGTGGACACCATCGTGTTGTATTCTCTAATATTTTTCTCTGCCAATGCTCTTACCACGGACGGATAGATTGCGCTAACCAGCGCTGTCCCAAACAAAGTGACGGGCAACATAATTATACGATTCGCATAATTAAGCGCAGATGCGCTCCCTGGGGAGAGGTTGGATGAGAAAAAACGAGTAGCTAACACAAGACATTGATCAATAACGCCAATACCAATAATAGGTATGGCCAAAACTAGCAGTTTCTTTAGATCTTTATCCTTGAAATTCAGGTATAGCTTATACCTGACACCTAATCTTTTCATCATCGGCCATTGGACGATAACTTGAAGCACTGTTCCTACAACGAAACCAATCGCAATGGATGTAATACCGATCCAACGATTCAAGACAATCATGAATACGATAACGACGACGTTATTCATTACTGTAAGAAAAGCTGGTATTGTAAAATGGTTAAGACTGTTCAGCACGGCGGATTGCGAATAGGAAAGTCCGAAAAACAAAATACTGGGAAGTAATATCCATAATAGCTTCTGAATCTGTTCTTGGTTTGCGGAATCCGATGCGAAAAAGGAAGCTAGCGGACCACTAAACCAATAGCATAGACCTGTTAGCAAGATGACGACTATTAGAATAACGTTTATGGAGTTGCTGAACATATATGATGCTTCTTCCGCGCTATGTTCGACTCTTTTCTTTATAAACAATGGGATAAACCCCGCCATGAACACTCCGCCGATAAAGGTAAGAATGAAGGAAGGAATCGTATTCGCAAATAAATAAGAATCCATATCGACATTGGCACCATAATATGCGGCATTGAGAACTTCACGCGTCAACCCGAGTACGCTACTTAGAATATTACCGACGAAGAGAATGAAAGCCCCTGTAAAAATCGCCCTAGTACTCATTGGGCAACCTGCGACATTAAAGCTACAGAATTCGTCATGTCGCTTATCGCCGACGAGCCTATCTCTACGGCTTTGGGAGCGGCTATTACGCTTTCAGGAGGGATATTCGAAACGATAACCGCATTTGCCCCAATCACGCTATTCTTGCCGATCGTGATAGGTCCAACTATAACGGCACCGGGGAATATCACGACTCTCTCTTCAATGGTTGGATATCCTTTAGGCTTATTCGAGCTTGTCAGCTCCGGATAATTCGCCCCGATCGTGACATTCTGAAATACCGTTACACTTGTGTGAATGACAGCATCGCCGATAACCGTTCCAACACCGTGATTGATTCTAAAACCAGAGCCAATATTGATTTTGAATGAAATCTCAACACCGTAGAACATGATATTGATTCTCTGCATTACGGTCGCCAGATAGGAAAGTTTAAGGTTATAAAAAAAATGAGAAAGCCGGTAAATCATCATAATATGAAATTCTCTCTTTAGTAATACAGCCCTAAACATATCCATTCTTGATGGTTCCTTATCGATAAGCATCCGCAAATCTTCTTTTAATTTCGACAGTAAGCTCTCTTTGGGTTTAAACAAAACCATTTCCTCCCTCAAGCACATAAACTTTATTATGTTACGAATCGTATCTATGGTTCTCTCTATAATTTATGACACATTTCGTATCATGTCAAGTGAATTAGCGGTCGTTTTGATACATTTCGTATTTATTATTTCAAAATAAAAAGCCCCCGCGGGCTTTTACAATAATAAAATTATCCCATGTACTCGATCATACAGTACCCTTTTTTTATCTCATTAACACCGCTGGATGCCGTTAATACGATATGTCTTTTCTCATCGGTATCGCATACGAAAAACGTTTCCTGCTGCGTATTAAAGCCTTTCTTTGTATCGCCTTGAACGGGGTTTGCCGAAGCAAGCACTGTGGGATTTGCCTCACTTGTACTCACTGTATAATTCCAACCCGGGTAAGAAGCCTTGATCGATCCCGGTGGAATGAAAATTGAAACCTTGGTAATGATCGCTCCTAACGGGATAAACACGTCTTCCGTCGGATACTTATTATAGGGCAAGGCATTGTTAGCCGTATTAATGGATACGATTTTCTTGAATGCAGTACCCGAAGTCGTTCTGGACCAGTTCAACTCCGTATCGAAAATATGCTTCGATTGGCTTGTTCCCGCTAACCCGCTGCATTTCTGAAAACTAATTTGAGGTACTCCCCCGTCGTTAAAGCCGGATGTATTGACTAGGCTAATAAATTGCTCGGGATGCGCATGTTGAGTAATCAAGCAATTCCGGTATGCAATGTTCTCAAGCCGCTGAAAACTGGCGAACGTATATTTGTATTCATGCCTTCCTTGCAAATTGCAATTGTCGAATACGATATTAGGATAGGAATCTCCGCCAGAGTTAAAACTCGCACTCACCAAGTTTTTGTCAGACTGGAACGATTGGGAACCACATTCGATATTCAAGAAGGTGATAATACCGGATTTCCACTCGCTTTGAACCAACTTACTATCGGGAGTAGTCAGCTCTACCCGCGCGCCTACACATATGAAACGCATAGCACCGCCGTTATGATCGCCCCCTCCAACTCCGAGTTTAAAGAAAGTGCCTCCTAAGCCCTGCTGTGTCGTAGGGTAGTAGAGTAAACTTCCTCCAATTACATTAATGCTGCCACCTTTTTGTACATCGATAAAGTCACCCTTGGAGACTTCGAACTGGCAAGAAATGAAGTCATAGTTTACGAATTGATCCGATGCCGTAGCTGGAATGTACAAGGCTTTTACCCACTCACCCGAAAATCCGCATCGGTACCAAGTCATTTCGCTGTTTGTGTTCGTTCCTTCCAAGTGAAATCCATATCCCCATTTTCCGCCAAAATGGCACCTTTCAATCTCCATATTATGGCTTCGGCCAGTGGAGTAGGAATAGAAAAAATGGTTCGTGATCTTAGTCGAGAAGAATTCAATATCCGAAATGTGCATTTGGTTCCATCCATCCCGATTATAGAACAAATATTGATTAGTTCCGGGGGGATCAAAGATGATCCGAGAGATCATTCTCCCGTCACCTACGACAGAAAAACCCATTGTCGTCGGAGACACCGAATCGTTCATTAACGCTTTGCCGGCCTTTACAATATAAGTTCCGGCAGGAATATAGAGTTTAATATTCCCCCTTCTTGCACCCGGGTTTTGCGGAAAATTGCTGATCAATCTAATAACTTCATTCCTTGCCGCAATAAAGGCAGCCGTATCGTCCGTTACGCCATCGCCTTTGGCACCAAAGGACTTGATATTCAATACGCTGTACAGGTCTTTGATCTCGTCCATCAATTCTTTCTCATTAATTGGCATATCCACACCTCCCCATTCTGCTTTGCATAATAAAATATGCTAAGCAAAGGGGGCCGGTTACGGTACATGCCCTCCATGAACAACCTAAATAATCGACTGCTTTAAGTAGTAGAAAAATTTGAAAATTTTCCCATGAGTCTTGGAAATTTGAAAATAAGGCTTCTGCTTCGCACCGAAGGATCTAAAGAAACTTTCGACCGTCTCATGCATTCCGCCGTAAAAGTCGAATGGGAGATTTTCCTTCGACATAAGTTGAATGGCATGCCAAATCAACATGGCGTGAGGACCGCTGTTCCTAAAAGTAAAATCCGCCCCGCCGAGCAAGTTATACGCGCAACCGGAATCCCACACGAGATAGACTCCGCTATGGATTTTTCCCGACGCATCGACCGCAAGTAATATTTTTCGCAGATTACGCTTGCTCAGTTCCTTATCCAATCGTTTCAATGTTTCTCGACTATAGGGAATGGGGAAAGTTTTCGGATCGAAATTACCGCTATGCATCTCGTAAAACTGATCTACGTCGTCGCTCTCGATAACTTTCAGCATCTGCTGGGATTTCTCGATACCGCTTCTGATATTTTCCCTGAAATTGGCGTACACGGCGGCCGGATCTTGTAAATCCTCGATCACGTAAGTGTACCGCGTAGTCTGCCGGAAACCTCTCCAATAGAAGGTGCTCCAATTCGTAATGTTTCGGTTGAAATGCTGATAGGAATAATCCACATCCGGCATTTGTCCGATAATCTCCAAGTGGAGCTCCCTCTCGTATGCTAATCTCGTCGCGTACTTCTGATTAGGCGGATATTTAATCCATATCCCTAACGTAAGCGTCAGTTCGGGCATCTGAATCAGATTAAAGCCGTACTTCTTAACCTTATAGAACGGTAAGCTCGCGACGACTTCGTTGCCTTTCTCCACGATAATGACGTCCCAGTTGTCCGTTCCCCCGCATACGATATCCAGCCACCAATCTCGGTCGAACAATGGGATACTCGAATTTGTTCTACAGAGTTCTCTGTATTTGTACTTCGCATTCAGAACGATATCGGGCTGATTCCGGATTCTTTCGCTCATTCCTCACACCTCCTGACTATAGGCTTCCGCATATCGTAACGGTAACGATAGCCGTCATTTGACTTAAAGCTTGCTTGACATAGTAAGCGAACTGAAATAATTTCCCTTTAATCTTGGACACTTGGAAATACGATTGCTGTTTCGCCCCCATCGCCCTGAAGAACCGTTCAACCGGCTCGTGCATTCCGCCGTGGAGATCGAACTGCTTCGTCACCTTCGACATTTCCTTAATGGCATGCCAGAGCAAGAAGGAATGCGAGCCGCTTTTCCTTAATTCGGAATCCGCGCCGCCAAGTAAATAGTAAGCGCAATTCGCATCCCAAACCATGTAGATCGCGCTGTGGATTCGGTCCTGTTCATCGACCGCGAACCAGATTCTACGACAGTTTCGCTCGCTGCAGGCCTGATCGAGAGGCTTAAGAATTTCGAAGCTATGAGGCATTGAAACTTGTTGCCGATCGAACGTTTTTTTGTTGATTTCATGGAACTTGTCGAGATCGTCGCTTTCAACCACTCTTAAAATCTTCTCCGCCTTGCGAATTTCCGCCCGGATATTGTCTCTGAAGTTGGCGTAAATCCGATCCAGATCCCGAAGATCTTCGAAAACGTAAGTATAACGAGTCGTTTGTCTGAATCCTTTCCAATAGAACGGGCTCCAATTCGTGATGTTCCAATGAAAATGCTGATACGAATAATCGACTTCCGGCAGCCTTTCGATTAGCTCAAGGAAAACCTCTCGCTCGTAAGCGAGCTTATCCTCTTCGCTTTGGCCGCTGGGATACTTCATCCAAATTCCCATCGTTAACGTTAGCTCCGGCATCTGGATAACCTTGAACATGTATTTCTTGATCCTGTGGTACGGTAAACTCGCAATGACTTCCCCGTTCCTCTCAATCAAGATAACATCCCAATTGTCCGTGCCCCCGCAAGTAATATCCAGCCACCAGTCCTGGTCGAACAACGACATCTCGCCGTTGCTCCGGCACAACTCCCTATACTTGCTCTTCGCGTCCATCCCTGTTCTCTTGTTCATCTCACGTACCCCCTCTTGATTCGGACAATTGCGTCAGCTTCGCCCTGAACATCTCTTCATAGAGTGCCGTGGTTTTTCCGACATAACGTTCCTGAGTGAATTCCTGTAAATAAAGATTCCTGGCTTGAACGCCCATCACCTGATAGTCCATCTCGAAAATCCGGCCGATGGCTTCCTTTAACTTATCGCTGTCGCAAGGACTGACCATGATTCCGGTATTTCCCCTTACCATCTCGGGAACTCCCCCGACGTCGGTCGCGACGACGGGAAGCCCCATGCTCATCGCTTCCAAGATCACCGTAGGGAATATATCATAGACGGAAGGCAGTATCAGTACGTCGCTTTGCGCAAGCAACTCCGGAACGTCCCTCCGCAACCCGAGCATGAACACGCATTGCTCCAAGTCTAGCTGCTTAATGAGATTTATCAGCTTTTCTTTATAATCCTTCTCATGCTCGAAGGCCACGTCGCCGACGATTACGAATTTAATTCGGGGATGATCCGCCTTCAGTTTGGCTGCCGCTTCGATCAGATACTCCAGTCCTTTCATCGGAGACAACCGCGCGATCGTGATGGCAATCCGGTCGTTCGCAGAGAGGCCCAAATGATCCCTTAATCGTTCCGTCGGGAGCCTCGTCTCTTGAACCGATTTCGTAATCCCATTGTAGATTTTGACTAGTTTACCGGATTCCTTGTTGAACCATCGGAACATGATCTTGCTTCTATCGCAAAGCACAATGACCCTATCATTGAACAGATGATTCAGAAGCGCTACGAACTTGTAGGCGACCAACGGATTACGCGCAAGCTCGTGCACGGTCTGCACGGTGGGAATTCCCAACAGCTTACCGGTCACGTTGGCGCCGATAACTTCCATCTTATGGGAATGAATCAAGTCGATGCGATACTTCCTGACGATTTGTTTGATAGCTTTGAATGACTTGACCAATACGTAGAGATTGCGAAAATAATAACCCGCGTCCGTTGGTTTGCCGAATACGGCAAGGGGACCTATTAGCACCGTTGCCCCTAACGATTCGTACTTTGCCACATAGTCCGTTGGCGCCGATAACATAACAAAGCTTCGGTACCGCGACTTATCCAGCCCTTCGACTAACTGAAGCAATACCGTATCTACACCCCCGACTTGGCTTGCATAGGGCTGGACGAACAAGATGTTTTTCACCGTTGATTCCCCCTCACATCGTTTCGAACCGGATATGATATTTCTCCGCCAATTCGCGGAACCGGGTAGAGATGAGTTCGTCCTCCATCATCATGCCCATGCTTTCGATAATGAAAATATCCAGGCTTTCGTCCGACTTACAGAGATCGAACAAATTCAAGACGGCCGTGCTTCCGAACGAGAAGACGTTTACTTTACGGATATCATTCTTGATCATCACTAAGTACAGCAATTCGATGGGCAGCTTCTTCGGAAGGGAAACGACTTGTTCCGACATCCCTTCAAGGGATAGTTGCTCTCCGGGATGCTGTTTGAAAAATATCGGGGTAATCTTATCCTTGACGGTCTCGTCGACTCTGGCCAGGATTTCTTCCAAATAGTTCTTGCGTTCGGCGATCTCGTCAATGAACGGTTCCGTAAGTACGATTGTCATCGATTTCTTGTCTTTCAATGAACGGTCGATTTCGTAAAGCTCCGGGTAGATTCGGTAACATTCATCTATGATTTGCGGCATTTGCAAATATTCTTTGAAGGAAATCGGTAACGCCTTCGTCTTATTCCGGAGAGGATTTTTCCTATCGGACATAATCAATTCGGGTCGTTGAAGCCACACCGAAGTGATCCACTTCAAACTGCCGAAATATCCTCCCGGCAACCCGAACCACGGAGCTATTTTTTTCAGAAATCGCATGTGCCATTTGGTGTGGGTACTGTTGTTGATGTAATTGCCGAACCCTTCTTCATATAAATAGGAACGCTTTCCTTCCTTGTTGAACTTGCGGATGATCGCATACTCTACCGCGACGAAATCGTGCGCAAGGAATACTTCCTCATAATGGCTAATATCCGCCAAGGAAGCCGGCAAATATTTTCTCCAGGAATGATAGAAAACGAATTTCCGGACGGGATTCATCCTTAGTTTGAACTGGTCCAGCGTTCCGTCATCGATGAATAGCACCTTGTCCCAAATTCCCGTTTCCCTGACTTTATAGCTGAAATCCCCTGCCTCGTAGAAGTGATTCAAGATGACGATGTCGCAATGTTCGAACCCGCACCCATGCTTGATCAACCTAGCCAGGAGATACTGATACGGCTTAGTGCAGACGAACAGTCTTTTATCCATTGACGTTGATCCCACCTCTTACCTACTCCTTTTTAAGTTGATCAATAGAGTGTTTAAGAATTCAGGCAGCAGCTTTTTGACTATCTTTAGGATTTGAATCGTTCCGATGCGGGGACGAAAGTCGCCCCATTCCGTCAAAGCCAATTACTCGTAATACAAATGTTTATACCTATGATTATCATGAAACTGCCATGGCTTGGGCGGGCCCGTAAAATGAACGATGGACGGTCGATGAATGGCTTCTCCCATCGAAGCGTTTTCGTTAAGCCGCTTCTTGCTCGCCTTGAGCATGTTTCTCTGAATATTACATCTCGGGTCCAGTTCCAGCCATTTATCGTGTAAGACCGCATTCACCCCAATAAGTCCCATCTCAGCGCCGTACCTGCCTTAATGTCTTTAGACGCCGTTCTCCCAATAAAGTGATCTATGTATTTGGGAGGAAGGCCGTATCCCGGACGAATAATTCTCACGTTCTCTTCGTCAAGCGTTTCGCCGCGTGCAACATCCTTGCTAATATAGAGAGAACGCCGATACTTTAAAGAAGACTTTTCTTTGTCGGTTAATCCGTACTTAACGGTACCCAGCGCTTGGCGCGCGATTTCCGTCTCGGAAACGAGAAGTTTCATTTCCGCAGGCTCGAGCGAGAATGCCGAATCCACGCCGCCTTCGGACCGGGAGATCGTGAAATGCTTCTCGATCACCGTAGCTCCGAGCACGACGCTTGCTACAGCTGCTCCAATCCCAAGCGTATGGTCGGATAATCCGATCTCGCACCGAAACAATTCCTTCATGTGCGGGATCGTAAGCAGATGACTGTCTGCCGGGGAAGCCGGATAATTACTCGTGCACTTAAGCAAGACGAGATCAGTACATCCCGCTTCTCTCGCCGTGTTCACCATTTCATCCAATTCCGCCAGAGTCGCCATCCCCGTCGAAATAATCAGAGGTTTTCCCGTTCTTGCCGCATGGCGAATAAGAGGAAGATCGTTATTCTCGAAAGAAGCGATTTTGTAAAACGGGGTATCCAAGCTCTCTAGAAAATCAACCGCTTTCGGATGGAACGGCGTACTAAAGGGAATAATACCCCGCTCCCGGCAACGCTTGTATATCGGTTCGTGCCACTCCCATGGCGTATAAGCCTGTTCGTATAACCGATATAAAGACTGGCCTTTCCAGAGACTGCCGGGGTCGTGGATAAAGAAGTCTTCCGATTCCATATCAAGCGTCATTAAATCCGCCGTGTAGGTTTGCAGCTTCAGCGCGTGCGCCCCAGATGCGGCGGCTGCATCCACTATCTCAAGCGCTTTGTCGAGGGATTGATTATGGTTTCCCGACATCTCCGCGATTATGAAGGGAGGATATCCTTCCCCTATGACTCGGTTGCCCAAGCGGATCTCGCTCATGTTTGCTTCACCTTCTTCTCTCTACTTTAACCTCGAACGTACTTCCGCCCAATTCAAAATAACAAGGATATCGTTCGTTATCCGCAACGCGCATCAATCTAAACTGTTCGCGAATCGTAAGATCCGGATTCAATCTGCTATCCTCGGGAGTTCTTCGCGGATAATAAGTGCTTTCTCCTTGCTGAACTTCAGCATGCGCGACAACGGCCGGGTATTGCATAAGGAATCGATTGCATAAGGCGATCGTCGTTCGGCCCAGTTCGGACCTCATCTCGTCAATCAACTCGGTTCCTTGGAATACGATCTTTTCACGTAAGTAGATCGGCCCGTCATCGACCTTCTCCGCCGCTTCGAATAACACGACCGGTATCTCGTTGTCGCCATCTAAAATTCTCCAAGTCAGGGGCGACCAGCCTTTCCCCTTCGGCAAATCGCTGGCATGTACGACAAGGTTATGTCGATTGAGGGCTAGTAGGGCGGGGGGCACGATCTGTTCACAACCAAGATAGAAGGCAATGTCGCCAGCCGTAATCTCGGACACCTCGTGCGTCCAAATAATTTCCTGCGCGAATGATTTTAATGTAGGCATCCACGTCGGGATGTGGTCGTTAATCCAGTTCCTTCGATCGGATACGATCGTGATTTGCTTCAACATTTCATCAACTCCTTCATCATTCTCCCAGCGCCAAGACCATCCACAAGTTCCTTACCTCTTGATGACATCGTTGTCCTAAGTTCAACGTTCCGTATGAATTCCAGTACTTTATCCCGAATATGTTCGGCCCGTACATCCTCGGCACGACCCAATAAGGCAATAAGGTTATTTTTGGACGCGCATTCCGACAGTTCTACTTGGTTCTCGGCCGTCATGATCACGATGGCCGGTAAACCTAGACAACATCTCTCCCAAGTCGTCGTTCCTCCGGATCCGATCGCTAAATCCGCTTCGCTCATCAACTCCGCCATATTCTCCGCATGGTCAACACATTGTACGTTGTCCAGTTCCCCGCAGAGAGCGCGAATTCGTTCTGCTTGCGCATTAATCTTGCCCGTCAGAACTTTCGCGCTCAGCTTGCCCGGATGCCGTTCTTCAAGTTGCTTTACGGCTTGCAGAGTCTTGATCGTTTCCCCGGTAGGGTCCGCGCCGCCGAATGAGACAAGAAGACTGACGACTTCATCCGAGCGATTAACGAAAGTTTTTGCCGCGGCGAAATCCGGTTTCAACAATGCATATCGTGGTCCTAACCGCAGCTTCGTATCCGGCATGACGAGCTTGGAATAACGTTCCTCCGGATGGTCGTATAGGTTCTGGTCCAGCAAAAGATCGCATCGGTGCGGTCGATTCGCAAGATCATCGATAACCATTATTTTACGCGCGCAGGGGTGCACGACGGCTTCGTATCTTGCATCCAGGCCATAGTGATCGACAATGAGCCAAGTTGCCTTCTTCTGCCATCGATGAAGGTAAGCGATCGTATGTCGCGCGTCTTCTTCCCAACTATCGTCTTGGCATGGGACGACATGAACGGGATAACCGCGGCTATGAATATACGCGATAAGATTCCCTTTCGTCTCCTTGCAAATAAAAGCAACGTTGGCTTGAGACTTTAACTCGTCCGCAAGAGTCAAGCATCTCATGACATGACCCGAACCGATTTCGTTTGAAGCATCGGTTCTAATGTGGATTCTCATCCGACCGCGTTGACCTCCATGCACTCTCCGATGACTTGGCGAACGGCATGAATGACATCCTCGACATCCTGATCCGTCATTCCCGGGTACAGCGGGAGCGTTAAGATGCTTTCATAAAGGCTCTCGGCTTTCTTGCAGAGCCCTTGCGGGTATCCAAGGTCTTCGTAGTACGGGTGTAAATAAACCGGTATGTAGTGCAGATTTACTCCTATATTCTCATCGTGCAGACGACTGAATATCTCGTCGCGCCCGGTATTCAACTTATCAAGATCCAAGCGAATCGCGTACAAATGCCAGCTGGAATTCCCATCGTCTGCTTGATAGGGAATCCGAATGGCCGACAGCTCTCGGAAAGCGTGATTATACGTCTCGGCTATTCTTCTCCTTCTGCTAACGAAGGCGTCCAGTTTATCCAGCTGGCTCATCGCGAGAGCGGCGGAAATATCCGTTAACCTATAGTTGTAGCCTAAACTTTGCATCTCGTAATACCATTTACCGGGCGATGGACGGCCCAATCGGGAAGGCTCGCGAACGATGCCATGATTACGAAAATCTAGCAATCTACCGTAATACAGCTCGTTATCGGTCGTAATCACCCCGCCTTCCCCTGCCGTGATGTGTTTGACGGGATGCAGGCTGAACATGGTCATATGGCTGATCGAACCGATTTGACGCGAGCGATAAGTAGCGCCTAGCGCATGCGCGGCATCCTCGATGACAACCAAACCGTACTTTGCCGCCAAGTCAAGAATCGTATCCAGATTCGCCGGCTGTCCGGTGAAATCTACCGGAATAATCGCTTTTGTCCGCTTCGTAATGAGACGTTCGATCGATTGCGGGTCAATGTTATACGTTCTCTCGTCAATGTCCGCAAAGACGGGCTTGCCGCCTTGATACAGCACGCAGTTGGCACTTGCCGCGAACGTTATCGGCGTCGTAATCACTTCATCGCCTTCGCCGATGCCAGCGGCATAACAAGCTGCGTGCAAAGCAGCCGTGCCGTTGGCGAATGCCACCGCATACCGGGCTCCGACTTTCTCGGCAATCTTGCTTTCGAATTCAGGGACATATGGGCCGGTCGTCAAGTAATCCCCGCGAAGTACCGATGTTACCGCTTCGATATCCTTCTCATCGATCCATTGGCGCCCGTAGGGCAGAAAAGTAGATCGTTTCTTATTTCCCGCTTGAACATTCATGCATATTCCCCTAAATACTCTATGATTTCTTCATCCGTCAACCAGTGGCTGTTCGTATGGCTGCTGTAACTGAATCTTTCATGAAGAGGAACTCCGCCATAATACTCGCTTTCATGTTCGTCCAACCAAACTGGGTATTCCGGCTTAATGACGAAATAATTGTCGAATTCAACCGTCTTGCGAGCGTCATCTTCCGTAATCATCGCCTCGTGCAGCTTCTCCCCCGGTCGAATGCCTACGTACTCCACCCTGCAATTAGGAGCGATTAACCGGGCCAGATCGACGATTTTAACGCTCGGAATTTTGGGTACGAATATTTCTCCGCCCTTCATACGGCCTAAACAATCCTGTACGAATTGGACGCCTTGATCCAATGTGATCCAAAAACGGGTCATTCTCTCGTCGGTAATCGGCAAGCGGCCCGAGTTTCTTAGCTTGTGGAAAAAAGGAATCACGCTCCCTCGGCTTCCGACCACGTTACCGTACCTTACTACGGAAAATTTGGTTCCGACGTCTCCTACATAGGAGTTCGCGGCAACGAACAACTTATCCGAAGCAAGTTTCGTCGCTCCGTATAGATTGATCGGATTGGCCGCTTTATCGGTGCTTAAGGCGATGACTCTCTTAACTCCCCGGTTGATAGCCGCGTCGATGACGTTCTGCGCCCCGAGGATATTCGTGCGAACCGCTTCGAACGGGTTATATTCGCAAGCCGTCACATGTTTAAGCGCCGCGGCGTGAACGACGATATCGACTCCGTCGAAAGCCCGGTTAAGCCTCTCCTGGTCTCTTACGTCCCCAATGAAGAATCTCATTCTAGGATCGGTGAATTCCTGGCTCATCTCGTACTGCTTCAATTCATCCCTGCTCAGAACGATGACTTTGCGAACGTCCAACTCCAGCATTTTCCGAACGAAGTTTTTGCCGAATGATCCCGTCCCTCCGGTTACCAAAACCGTTTTCCCATTGAAATTCACGAAGCATCTTCTCCTCATCTTTCGATACGTTACGTTTCTTTAAGACAATATTATGTTACAATTTGTATCATGTCAAGTCGTAATATTTTCTTTTCGCGTCGTGCGTTTCTCATGCTTATTACCTCAATTTGAATAACGGTTCTAGCGGCAGGCATTTGAGTTTCCGCTCCAATTGCCGTTCGCCCAATGCCGTGCTTAACTCTTTCAGTACTTCGTCATAAGCGTTAAGCAGCGTCGCGATATCTTGATCGGTATGCGAATAGCTCATATTGTGCGAACCGACGGTGAGTATGCCGCGAGCAAGCATTTCCTGCATATAAAAGGTCTTTATCACCCATGAACTGTACTCCGGCGTGTCTTGAATCGTTAAGAATGACCAGGACGGACTGCCGGCGACGGATAATATGCTCTCAAGCCCATGAACGCGAATGAGCGCGCGAAGTCCTTCCATCACTTTCGACCCTTGATCCCGAAGCGTTTGGATCACCGGCTCGGACTCCATTTTGTTCATCGCAGCCAGAGCGGCGGCAAGAGATAACGTCTCGCCTCCGAAGGTAAACGAGAAGAAAATATCCTCCATTACCTGCATGATTTCCCGCTTGCCTACGATCGCGGAGATCGGATAGCCGTTAGCCATTCCTTTACCGAATGTAGCTAAATCAGGGATGACGCCAAAGACGCTCTGGGCTCCTCCCAAATGAAATCTGAATCCCGTAATCGTCTCGTCGAAGATAAGCACCGTTCCGTTCCGATCGCATAGCCGCCTTATTCCTTCGAGAAATCCATGCGCGGGAGATGTCGTATTCATCGGTTCCAGAATAACCGCGGCGATTTGCCCGGAATGCTCGTCGAACAATCTCTCCAATTGTTCAAGGCGATTGTAGGAAAATGCGTGCGTTAATCGGCGCACGGCCTCGGGAACGCCTCTATGCCGCGCCGTCGATCCGATGTACCAATCTTGCCAGCCGTGATAGCCGCAAGTGGCGACATGTTCCCTGCCTGTATAGGCTCTTGCCAAGCGAATCGCGCCTGCGGTAGCATCGGAACCGTTCTTGCCGAATCGCACCATCTCCGCGCATGGGATTAACTCCACCATTTTTTCCGAGACCTGCATTTCAAGTCGATGAGGCAAGCTGAAGGAAACCCCGTTGTCCATCTGGCTTCGAACCGCATCATCTACGTCGGAATCCCGATAACCTAAAGTAACGGCGCCTAAGCTATTTACGAAGTCGATATATTCGTTGCCGTCGGCGTCCCATACATGGCTACCCAATCCTTTTTCAATAAAATAAGGAGAAACTTCCAACGGGTAGTGGGTTTTGCTTTTACTAAAAGTTTGACTGCCAAGCGGAATCGTATTTAACGCTCTGGTTAAGAGACTTTCTGAACGGGCGTATCTAGTAGACATTAGAATCACCTTCCTCAACTGGTTTTCCATAAGGATGGATTAAGTAACGAAGAGTCCGTAGAGGCGAATTTCGAAAAATCAAGTCCTTTGGCTGGATTCCGCATAGATGCGACCAACTGCCGCAACTGATCGCAACGATTAACCCCACACACGAACGCATCGATCTCCGGAAGCCCGTCAACGAATGAGAGAGCCGCCTCCACGGGGGTAATCCCTCTTTCGGATATATAACGGTGAAAGCTTTGAAGCCGACCAACGTAAGGTCGGAAATATGCAGGCAAGTTATACGGCTCCATGCAGAGCAGCCCTTGCAGGAATACGGAACGGGCTTGTACCTCGATACCCATCGATTGACAACGATTAAGGAAGCCGTTCCGAACGAGACGCTGATCGAAAAGGTTGACAGGTACTTGAATGAGATCAATCGGGTAACTGTTAATAAGCTCGTTGATCCGGTCTTCGGCATATACGGATACCCCTACCTTCTCCGCGAGTCCCATCCGTTTGCACTTTTGCAATCCCTTCATAATCTCATCGCCATAAGGGGAGAGCAGTTCATCCGCCCTATGCAGCAACAGGCCGTATACATTGCGCTGCCCGAGTCTCTTAAGCGACTCCGTCATAAGGCTCACTACTTCGTTCGATTCGAACGAACACCTATCTTGCGGGATCAATGCCGGAAATTTAGTCGTTATCCGGAAAGAATGCCGCTTACGCAATAATTTCCCTAGCACTTCCTCGCTTTCCCCGTAAACAGCTGCCGTATCGATAACCGATATGCCGCTTTCCTCAGCCAAATCCAAGATTTCCCTTGCTTCTTCCAGCGAGGTTTGACCGCCCGTATTCGACACTCCGTAGTTCATGCCGAACTGTACGGTACCCAGCCCTAATTTCATCCCTTATCCGCTCCCTTATTTTCCGCCATTGCGACCTCGCGGTGCTCTGCATAAGACCAATCGATACTCGATCCTTCGTTCCGTTGATATCCGCCGTTGATCTCCGCCAATCGAGGATAACGTTCTACGATTCGAAACCAGTCCTCTAAAGTAGCTAGTCTAGCGCTAACTCCGAGTTCCGCCGCTTTCTCCGTAAGAGCAAGCAGAAACTCGTAGTCCTTCTCTTCGTCGAGCGTCCATCTCATCCCCGAGTAATCTTGCGAAGCCGCCACATTGTTACATGGGAACCATTGCGGATGTCGATGTATGAACGGTGTCACATGCTCCCTATCAAACGGGTTGTCCGCTTCTTTCCATGCCCGCTCCAAAGCCTCGAACGAGAATACTTCCACGTCGAGGCCATCGGGGAAGGTAGGGGGATGAATATTGGACACGTAATGTAGCGATAGATACTGATCGAGGAACGAACCGACCACAGTATCGACAATCCCCGGGTCGATCAAAGGGCAATCGCCCGTGATCCTTACGATGACATCCGCGCCGGTCATCGCGGCAACTCGGTAATATCGGTCTAGAACGTCATTCTCGTCCCCCCGATAAACCTCGATATTCAGCCGTAGCATTTCCTTCTCTACGGCATCGTCTTTCTCCGATGAACTCGTTGCGACGACGATCTCGTGTAATGAACCGCATTGGGATAGACGCTTGTGAATAAGCTCCAACACCGAAATTCCATCTAGAGATCGCAGTATTTTGCCCGGCAAACGGGACGATCCCATGCGCGCTTGAATGATCGCCACGACTTTCATTTCCCCCACCCCTAATTGAGTAATCGACTGCGAAAAACGTGATTGACTGACTTTGATTTGTAGTATAAAGTAAAATTATGTTAGATACAATACGTAACATTAATATTACGAAATGTATATTTTTGTAGGAGGTACCCTTACCATGGAACCGGAATTTTCTCAAATGAGCCGACAAAGAATGAAAAATCTGATCGAGCCCTACTACATGCTCAATCGCGTAACCGTTGGAGACGAAACCACGCTATTCGCCCGTAGCCTAGCGGAGTACTTAAAGGTGGATCTCTTCTCCGTGCCCTCGGGAACGAAATGTTTGACTTGGTCCATTCCCGCCAAATGGATCGTTCGGGAAGCCTACATCGAAACAATAGAAGGAGAACGGATCGCGGATTTTGCTTGGAATCCTCTCTATTTGAACGCATACTCCGTCCCCTTCAGCGGAACCGTCACGAAAGATGATTTGGTTAAACATCTTTCCCCCCATCCCGTATTGGAGGATAGGCTGCTCTACTCGAATCGCTGGCAATACCATAAAAAACATACGCAATGGGGATTCAGCATCCCTACGGCCGTAGTCGACAGCCTGAGCCAAGAGAGCTATCGGGTTCATATCGACACTGCATTCGAGCAAGGGAGTATGGAAATCATCGATTGGACGTTACCGGGCAAATCGAAAGAAACCGTATTTTTCGCTGCCCATACCTGTCATCCGGGCCAAGTGAACGACGGAATAGCTTGTATCGCCGTTCTGGTCGAACTGTTTCAATATTTGGAGGCATTGCCTGAGCGGCATTATTCGTACCGTCTCATCATTGGACCGGAATATTTCGCGGCCGCGGCGGTATTGGCGCACGGCAAGGACATCCAGCACCTTCGGTACGGATTTTATCTGGATATGATGGCAAACTCTTTGCCCCTCAGCTTCTCCCGATCCTTCCAAGGAAACAGTTACGCGGATCGGATTACCCGTTCCGTTCTTGCCCAGTACGACACCGACAAGTTAGATGCGTCTTATCGCAGCCTATACGGAAACGACGAAATGTTCTACGACGGTCCCGGTTTCGAAATTCCGACCGTTTGCCTTTGCCGGCATCCCTACAAGTATTACCATACGGATCGGGATAACCTGGATAACTGTGATTTCGATAAATTGGAGGAGTCGCTGGACATGCTGAAGGATTTGATCGAAACATTCGAAACCGATACCGTTCCGACCCTCAATTACGAGGGACCTTTATATTTAACGGATTACAATCTTTATATCGATCCGAAAATCGATCAAAAAGGATATACCGCGCTTCAAGAAATACAGATTCTAATGAACGGCGAAAGAAGCTGCTTGGACATCGCGGAAATGATCGGCGTGGATTTCCTGTTCGTGAGGAGCTTCGTTAACGAATTGAGCAAACACGGACTTGTCACTCTGCGATATCGCGGACCGCATAAGGCAACCGCCACTCCCCGTGAACTTCCCTCTTATGAGGAGGCGATCAAATGAGAAGTTACCGCAGCCATTTAACGCACGCCGCCCCCGTCGCGACGGCAATTATGCGCAAACCTACCTTCCGTTCATCCGCGATATTTCCCGTTTTCCACATGGCCGGTATGTCCACCCGAATCTGCTTCCTTGGATATTGGATGGTAAAACGGAATATTCAGGAAATCCAATCGGTTACTACCTTACGATCGAAAGAAGGCGCAACGATCTACAGAACTACTGAACGCATTACGGAAGCCAAAGCATATCGGATCGAGCTTGAAGACTTGCTAGACGCCATCGGCCACGAGAATGCCGTTGGGTTTACCGGAAGCTTGGAAATCGAGTTCTTCTCTTCCCGCGATCTTGTATTCTCTTATCCCGCGGTTGTAGTCAATTATTACGGCCCAGGATTCGGGAGCGTGGTACATACGGCTCAACGCGTGTATAACGATGAAGAAGATCGCCGCATTAACCAAGAAGCGCTTGTCTCGGAAGCTGGCTTCAACATTTATGCCGACGGCGATAACGAGCCCTTCTTCTCCTTTATCAATGGTTTCGAAACGGTTAAATCCGGATGCATAACGATGAAATTCTTCAATAACAAAAAAGAAACGATGGACTTAACCATCGACGTCCCCCTATTAGCTCCCTATGAAACGAAGGTCGTTTATCCGGACCGTCTTACCGATCTTCAAAGCTTTCTGGACGGCAATCCGGGAACGGTCCGAATCCATTTCGACGTTGATTGGGTATTCCCCAGAATTATTGCCGGAAATTTCCAGAGCTCCAAAGCGGCGCTGAGCGTTACCCATACTTATTACGACTGTTCTAGCCGTATGGGCAAGGAAGACTATTGGCAAGAACCGCAAGAGGGATGGCACTCCGCCAGCATGCTCATACCGGTAACCCTTACGGGACGGCGCTATACGCACGTGAATTTCTACCCGATCTATTCCCCGTGCGAGTTAGCTGTCGACATCGAGTTCTACGGCCCCGAAGGAAATCTGTTGGATTCCAAACACCAAGTACAGAAGATTTCTCCGACCGATAACCGATTGCAAACCGTCGATCTCAACGCCTTGTGCCGAGAGCTCGCCATCGATGGCGAGCAATCGATCGGAGCCCATCTCATCGCCAGGCCTCTCGGCAATAGCAGACTTCCTACTCGTCTGAAAGTCGGTTTGGATTACGGATTAAACGAGGATTCTCTCCCCTGCAATATTTGTAAAAGCATGGATGTATTCAATCCTGCGCTCGAGCAAAAGAGGAGCAGCTTCCATTGGGCACCGGTCATAACCGATCAAGAGGATGGAACGGTGTGGATCATGAATAGCAGTCCAATGAATCCTTATATGCGTAGCGCATCCCTTACTTTAACTTTCTATCGCGAAGAAGATACCGCGACGCTTACCCGTCAAATGACCCTTCCGCCTAACGGAAGCTACTGTTTGCGTTTGAGCGATCATCCCGAACTTCAAAAGTTTTTCGGTCGCCGGATAGGTTGGTATACTTGCGTTTCGGACAACCCGCATATTAAAACCTATTACTTATGCGAAGGAAGCTCCGGCATTGTCGGCGGCGACCACGATTTCTAATATCCCTGAAGGAGAATTCGAATATGCTTATGGAATTATTCGATCGATTGTTCCCGATTAATCGGAGCATTACCGGCGAGGGCGTCAGACAATCGCTCAGCATCTTGAACGAGGTCGTTCCCATCTCCCAACGCGAGTATCCGTCCGGAACGGAATGTTTCGACTGGACGGTTCCCAAAGAGTGGAACGTGAAAGCCGCTTACGTGAAAGACGGACAAGGAAGAACGCTTATCGATTTCGCGGATAATAATCTGCACTTGATGGGATACAGCATCCCTTTCCGGGGTTACGTAACCAGAACGGAGCTCATGGAGCATTTACATACGAAACCCGAGCTCCCCAATGCGATTCCTTACATGATGTCCTATTATAAAGAAAACTGGGGATTTTGCGTTGAGCATAACCGGCTTCATGAGTTTACGGACGACCGGTACGAAGTAATGATCGACTCCGAACTTAAAGAGGGACACATGACCTTCGGGGAGGGATATATTAAAGGCTCCTCCGACAAGGAGATTCTTCTGTCAACCTATGTCTGCCATCCATCGATGGCCATTAACGAGCTTTCGGGACCGTTGGTTCAAACTATGATCTACCGTTACTTGCTTCAGAAGGAAAATCCGAAGTATAGCTACAGATTTCTGTACTTGCCGGAAACGATCGGCTCGTTGCTCTATTTAAGCTTGCATGGGGAGGAGCTCAAGCAAAATGTAGTCGCTGGATATGTCGTCACTTGCGTTGGACACGGGGAGTCCTTTACCTACAAGAAGAGCAAACGCGCCGATACTTTAGCCGACAAAGCCGCAATCCATGTGCTCAAGCAATCCGGCAAGCCCTATACGATCGTAGACTGGAATCCCTTCGGCAGCGATGAACGACAATACTGTAGCCAAGGGTTCAAGCTTCCCGTCGGAAGCCTCATGCGCACGATGTACGGAGAATATCCGGAATATCATACTTCGCTGGATAATCGCGAGCTTATCTCGGATGAAGCAATGCAGGAAACCGTTCAAATGTACATCGACTTGATCGAGACGCTAGAAGCCAACGAAACCTATGAATGTACCCACATTCATGGCGAGCCAAAGTTAGACAAACGCGGATTATATCCTTATATGGGCGGTACCCGGACTAAAGCCGAGAAACACCGCATCTTAGCCATTACGAACTTAATCGCATTCAGCGATGGTTCCCACGATCTAATCGATATCGCCGAAAAATTGAACGTGTCGGGCAAAGATTTACGAGAAGCCGCCAACCTGCTTGAACAGAGTGGCTTACTTCGGAACATTAAAGAAATTCGTTATGACTTGGCTACCCTAATGGGATAATCTTCGAGTTTAGAGATTAGATACTAAGTAGCCAAGAACGGCATTCGTCCTCGAGTTCTTTGAAACTGGCATAAGGGGCTGACCCAAAAGGAAAGATTCCTTTTGGGTCAGCCCCTTCAAAGTCTATTGCGTTCATTAAGCCGATGCAGAGCTTCTCTCGCACTACTTATGCAGCAAATGGATCTTGGAGAATCCCTCCCCACTTGCTCCCAAGGCATCAAACCTCATCTTAATATATTTAGCCGGCGTTCCGGCATGAACTTCATTACCGGGTATATCGTGCAGTACCGTGCTCCGCGCTGCCACGACGGCCATCGTTCCTATCGTAACGCCAGGATATACGAATACGTCGCTGGCGATCCAAGCTCCATCTTCGATTCGAATCGGCTTTATGACCAACGAGAAGGCTGGATCGTCCATCTTATGGCTACCGGTGCATAAGTAGCCGTTCTGCGAAACGACGCAATGCTTTCCGATAGTAATCGTGTCCAAGCTGTATAACTCCGCATGATCCCCGATCCATGAGTGTTCTCCCACTTTTACCTTCCATGGATAAGTGAATCTGGCCGATGGCCTTATTTTGACCCCCGTGCCAATATCGGCCCCGAACAGCCGCAGCAGCCAGTTTCTCCAACCGTACATCGGCTGCAAAGACCATCGAAAGAGCGTCCCTTGAATGAACCACCACAGCAATGCAACGATTCCGTTTCTTCCTCTAGAATAATGACTTTGACTATACAAATCTAAACGAACAAGATTATTCATCATGCTCTTACCCCTAATTCAATCATAATTTGTTGGAAGGCATTCATCACCGATTCATAACCCAGGTAGCTCACCGCATACTCCCTAGCGTGGTCGCCATGAAGCTTGCGGTCTTCCGAACGAATGGATAACGACAATAACGCTTCTGTCAGTTTCGCTGCATCCTCGGGGGGGATGAGAACCCCCGCCCGCGACTGTTTCATGACCGAATGAACCGCCGTCTGCTCCTCCGCTGCCGCGATAACGGCTCTGCCGCTTGCTAACATGCCCGTTAGCTTGGAAGGCATCACTAAATCCGAAGCATTCCGTTTCTGCATCAGGAGATGAACATCCGCCATATTAAGCAGATCGTTCAACTTCTCCGCGGGTTGCAAAGGAAGGAACCTTACGTTCGACAAGCGCTGTTTGCTAGCTCTCTCCATGAGTTTGGATTTGGCTACGCCTTCCCCGCATAACATAAATTGGACATGGGACATCGATTGCAGTTTTTCAGCCGCATCCAGAACGGTATCCAATCCTTGCTTCTCTCCCATATTGCCAGAGTAGAGCACCACTAAATCTTCCCGGGCATACCCCATATTCTCTCGAAATCTGTTTCGCGCCTCGTCCGGCAACGGATGAATGACGGAGATATCGACCCAATTAGGGAACAGCTTAATCCGGTTGGAAGGTACGCCTTTCTTGAGCAATCGCCGAGTCATCGGCTCGCTAATGGAAGATACGGTATCGAATCTTCGCATCAACCAGCTTTCCAAGCCGATTACCCACGACTTCAATCGCGTATAGTTTGGCAACAACCCCAGTTCGAAAGCCGCATCCACTTCAAAGTCTTGAACATGGAGCCAGGTCTTGATTTTTAGAAGCTTGGCAAATACGATCGCCATCGGCGACAAGGCTAATGGAGGTTCAACGATCAGACACACGTCAGGTCTCCATAACATATGTTTGAACAACAATGGAATACTGGAGAACGCGAATGAGAAAAGGTGCAGCAGTCTCTTTAGTCCCGACCCCGATTTTGGAACCCATAACGGACAACGCCAGATCGTAGCCCCGTTCCACGACTCCTTCTTATAACGGTAGGAAGAATACCCTTCCTGCACTTGCCAGTGGGGATAATAGGGAGGTGCCGTTATGACTCTCACTTCATATCCATGCTCGGTCAGCCACTGGACCATCTCTCCGTTATATTTTCCGATACCCGTAAGTTCCGGAACGAAATTGATGCTATATAACAATAGCTTCTTTCGACGCGGAGATTGCTTCAATTCAACCAACTCCCCCATTACAGCCTGTAAGAAGCCTTATACCGCAGTCTCTCCCCAGGAGTAAGAGAATTCAACGACATCCCCTTGCTGCAGGAGCCCTCCCATTTGGATTTCAATCATTTCCAAATCCGTTATCGCCTTTAATCCATGTTTGGATCGGGGAG
Source organism: Cohnella herbarum (assembly GCF_012849095.1). Lineage (NCBI taxonomy): Bacteria > Bacillati > Bacillota > Bacilli > Caryophanales > Paenibacillaceae > Cohnella > Cohnella herbarum. Next base: position 7,415,293 of record NZ_CP051680.1, on the reverse strand, counting down.
GAATCTGACAAACCGATCCCGCTTCTACCGGAATCGTCTTACCGTCCAAGTATATTTCCCCTTTGCCGCTAATAATGCTCCACAACTCGGTTCTCTGGAAGTGAACCTCAATGCTTCTTTGTTTTCCAGCGATCATGGATATACGCGACGTCATCGTTTCCTTGTTTTCTTGCTGGATGTAATCCAGAACTTTGGATGAACCCCATTGGTACTCCTCGTACATAGGCCTTTGCTCGAAAACCATCAATTCCTTAAGGCGGGTGCTTGCGGATTTGTCCGATACGAGTATCCCGTCCGGGCTAGCCGCCACGACAACGTCCGACAGCCCCAAGACGGTAATCGGGATATGTAGTTCGTTGATGATATGCGTATTGTTCGAGTCATCGCTCATGACACTTTTCCCAATCTGGGAAACCGCCATCTCCTCCGTCAACGTATTCCAAGTACCAAGATCCTTCCAATAACCATCATAAGGCAGCATGATGATCTCGTCGCATTTCTCTACGACTTCGTAATCGAAGCTCGTCTTTTTTAATCGATGGTACTGCTTAACAAGCTCCTCGTATTGCAAAGATATCCCTTGTTCGTAAAGACGGGTAATCAGGTAATCGAGCTTAAAGGCAAACACCCCGCAATTCCATAAGGCTTGCTCGACCTCAATTAACCGCTCCGCCTCGGCTTCAACCGGTTTCTCTCGGAAACTCTTCACCGTCCGGTACTCCTCTGTCCCCTTAACGGCCTCCGGAACGATATACCCGTATTTCGACGATGGGTAAGTCGGCTTCACGCCTATTAACGCCAAATTCGCGGAAGACTGATTTAATAGCAGGTTCAGTTGCTTCAAATTCTCGAAGAAACGGTCGTCCACGTAAGGATCTACCGGGAGCACGACAATCGTCTCGTCTAGATTCGCTCCCAAGACGGAGTAAAGGTAAGTTGCCGAGAGCGCTATCGCGGGAAAGGTATCCCTTCTTTCCGGTTCAATGATGATAGACGCTTCCGGGCCAATCTGGCTGGTAATCATATCCACTTGTTTGGCGCTTGTAGCAAACAAGGTGTTTTGGGCTAATCCCACATTGTTCAACTGCCGCCATACGCGTTGCAGCATGGACTCCATTTGTCCATCGGGATTGCGCAATATTTTCAGGAATTGTTTGGACCTGGCATCGTTAGACAAAGGCCAAAGCCTTTTCCCGGATCCTCCGGATAACAAAATTAATCTCAAGCGATTCCCTCCTCGCGATCGTGTCTATCGTTTGCAAAGAACTTGCGGTAGAGATCCCCGAACTTTTCCTGCGTAAGCTTGGATGCATACTCGTTCGGCCCCCCATCCGGTTCCTCGTCCTTGCCGTTTAACCGATCAAGAGCGGTTTGCAGCTTACGAGCAAGATCATCCGGCCTATCCGATTCGAAAGTTAATCCGAGCCGATATTTCTCGATGGTAAATCCTACCTCCCCATGACCAGGGCCTACGATAAGCTTCTTTCGCGCGGCCCCCTCGACGAGAGGCCCGCTCTGGGCCGAATACATGCTTCGGTAGGGCAGTACGACGGAATCGCACGTCTGAAAATAAAAGTTGGCCGCTTCGGTGGATATGTACTTTAGATCCAGGAATACTTTGTTCGTTATTCCGTTTTCCAGTGCGATGCGGTCGATATCCGCTTTGTTGAAATAATCTTCGGATCCGGCAACCAATACAGTGAAATCTTCATCCTTTAGCCGAGCCACAGCTTCGAGGAGCAAATCTATCCCCTTGTCGTATCGGAGTCCGCCAAAACACAAGAAAAACGGTCTTTTATAAGAAGCAAGTTTTTGTTTGATTCTCTTAATTTCTCCGGCCTCGCTATTCTTCACATCCGAATGGTGAAACGAGGGAAAATATATGGTGACGACGCGTCGATTGCCGACATTGGCCAGACAGCGCACTACCCTGTCTCGGGTGAAATCGCCGTGTACTACGATTCGGTCAATCACTCTCATGTTCAGCAACCAATAGAATACTTTCTCTTTCCACTTTCTAGTGGGATACCAGTGTAAAGTTCCCGTAATTTCCAATCCGATTAATAAGGGAAGCAATAGAAATAAGGAAATAATGTTGCTATCCATGAATAGCAAATGGATCTTGCGGTAATCATTCTTTCGGGCGTATCTTAGCATGCGGAGCAATATCACCGTTCGCGCCCTTATGCTCATGATTCCCTTTCTAAGAGGGAGGTCGACATTATGAACGGTGATGCCCTCCTCTTGAAGAGCACGCACGATCTTCGGGTTGTTACTTTCGGTGTAGTAGCAAACCCGATTCGGTCTACCTTCTCTTTTGACGTGTTTCATAATTAAGGAATTATAATTGTAATGATGCCCGTCATTCGATAGGTCGTAGAAAAGAATGTCATCCAATTCTTGCAGCATCCCCGCTTACAGTTGGTTCTTCCAGAAATGAGGCGAACCGTTCCATGTGTCTGGAAGCCATCTGTTTAATAGTATAGCGACAGGAAATACTCTGACTTACCGCGCCGAATTCCGCTCTGGCCGCATCGTTGTCCAATAGATATTGACACTTCCTCACAAACTCGTTCATGTTCCTGACATCGACGACGAAACCGTTACGGCCATCGTCTACCAGGTCGTATGCCGCCCCTGCTCCGGTCGTCGTTACGACCGGCAATCCGAACGAAATCGCTTCATTGATAACAAGGCCCCATACGTCCTGATGCGTGGGCAAGACGAATAAATCCGCGGCACGGTAAAACTCGATAAGTTGCTCTCTGCTCATAAAGTCTTTAAGAACGACATGGTCGAGTTCCATGTCCTTAATGATTTTCTTGTACTCGTCTTTTAAGGGGCCGCCTCCGACGATCACCAATGAGGTTTGCCCGTCGTCCAGTTGGGGAGAGGCTTTCAGAAGTTCCGCGAAGCCTTTGCGCGAAATAAATTGGCCGATGGATAGGATCACCTTTGACTTTAAACGTTCTTGCCGTTTGAAAGACTCTAGTCTCTCGGGCCGCATTGGGCTTCGCTCCTTCTCGCTGTAGGATAAGGAGGCAAACGGGTATTCGTACACGAAAGCGGGATCGGCCCCGTAATGCGTTAAATATTTCGTGCACTGTTGACCGGAGGACAGCCAACCAGTTGCGGAAGAGATGAAATACTTCTTGATTCTATGTTTCCAATCTCTTTCCCGTGCTATGAATCCTCCATCCGAGTTCAGCAAGAATGGAATCCGATGGGATCTAAGCCACTGAATCGCCGCCATTTCCGTCGGGGAACTGTAGCACCCGAGTACGTAGATATCGAATCTGCTTGCTCTCAGCGCCTTGATGATCGACCAGTTCACATGCTTATCTAGACCGATCGTGATCCCTTTAAGGAATTCGTAGGAAAAGTTCATCTTGCTCTTCTCCACGTTCCAACTGCGATTGGATTCGTTTTCCGCTTCGAACCACACCGTCAGACTACAATATTTTCCTAACTCATTGAAGAATTCTACCCGATAAGGGGAGGGTATGTTCGTAATGAACAAAACCTTCATCATACAACTTCGCTCCAGCTCGCCGCGACCAAGGGATTATGGAAGTCATATCCTTGTTGCTTCGGATCGCTTACCGTTATAGCTTGATTAAGGCGAATATCAGAGTCTACCATCATCTGGATAAGCTGCATGAACCCTACTTTGCGTTCCCACCCCAGCTGTTTGACCGCCTTCTCCGGATTGCCAAGAAGCAAATCGACTTCGGCCGGCCTATGGAATTTCTCGTCGTTCACGACATAATCCCTGTAATCCAATCCGACGTAGGAAAAAGCGACCTCTAGCAGTTCTCTGACGGAATGCGTCTCTCCGGTCGCAATGACGTAATCGTTGGCCTTTTCCTGCTGAAGCATAAGCCACATGGCCTGCACGTAATCTCCCGCGAATCCCCAATCCCTCCTGGCATCGAGGTTCCCCATCCGCAGCTCGGATTGCATACCCAATTTAATCCGGGCTACGGCATTCGTTACCTTGCGGGTAACGAATTCAAATCCTCTCCGCGGCGATTCATGATTAAACAGGATCCCGGAACAAGCGAACAGATTAAAACTTTCGCGATAATTAACGGTCATCCAATGTCCGTAAACTTTAGCGACCCCGTAGGGGCTCCTAGGATAAAATGGCGTCGTTTCCTTCTGGGGAGTTTCCAAAACCTTGCCGAACATTTCACTGCTCGAAGCTTGGTAGAAGCGAGCCGAAGGTTTGATCAGGCGAACTGCTTCCAACATGTTCGTTACTCCGACCGCGGTTAGCTCGCTGGTCAGCAGAGGCTGTAGCCAAGAAGTCTCCACGTAAGATTGTGCGCCCAGATTATACACTTCGTCAGGATCGGCCATTTGCAGAGCGCGGATTACCGAACTTAAATCGGATAAGTCACCGTCGATAACCTCGATTTTGTCCAGAATGTGCTCGATATTCGTGTAGTTTGGCGTGCTCGTTCTTCTCCTTAAACCATATACGCGATACCCCTTGCCCAGTAAAAACTCGGCTAGATAGGAACCATCCTGTCCGGTGATTCCGGTAATTAGAGCTCTCTTCATATATCCTCCTAAATTTCGCCGGCCAGCGCTAAATTTTGTTGGCTTTCTACATACCATCGATACGTTGACTCAATCCCTAACTTAAGAGGTATTCGAGCATGCCACTCTAGTCTTGATAACTTGCCGATATCCAACCTTTTTCTTGGCGTTCCATCCGGCATATCGCCATTGAATATCAGTTCGCCTTTATATCCAACTACTTCTTTCACGAGATTCGCCAGCTCCATGATGGTCAGATCTTCGCCCACGCCAATGTTTATGATTTCAGCGTCATCGTAATGCTTCATGAGGTGCAAGCATGCGTCAGCTAAATCGTCCACGTGAAGAAACTCCCGGTAAGGCTTTCCCGTCCCCCAGATTTCCACGTGCTGCTTGCCGTCTGCATGGGCATCGTGCATTTTTCTGATCAGAGCGGGTAATACGTGAGAAGTTCTAGGGTTGAAATTATCGTAAGGCCCGTAGAGATTCGTTGGCATAACGGAAATGAAATTCGTTCCGTATTGACGGTTGTAAGACTGGCACATGATAATACCCGCGATCTTCGCAACGGCATACGGTTCATTCGTCGCTTCCAAAAGGCCGCTCAATAGATACTCCTCTTTAAGTGGCTGAGGAGCGTATTTGGGATAGATGCAGCTGCTTCCGAGGAACATCAATTTTTTCGCCCCGGCTTTGTATGCAGCGTCGATAACGTTCGTTTGTATGAGAAGATTATCCCGGATAAACTCTGCAGGATAATCGCGATTTGCAACGATACCGCCTACCTTCGCCGCAGCCAGAAACACGTAATCGATGGATTGGGAAGCAAAAAAGTCGTTAACGGCAACGGTATTCCTTAAATCCAGTTCGTTGCTACTACGGCTCACGAGGTTGGAGTATCCATTGGATTTCAACTTTCTCCAGATCGCCGAACCTACCATCCCTCTATGGCCTGCAACGTAAATCGTAGAATTATGATCCATCTTAATCCCTCATCTCAATAAGCATCTTTGGCTCCAAGCAGTACCTTTATCGTTCTGAAGATCAGCTTGATATCGAGCCAAATCGATCTCTTCCTGATGTATTCAAGATCCAGTTCCACCATTGCGTTGAAATCAAGCGAGTTACGGCCGCTTACTTGCCACAATCCAGTACAGCCCGGCGTCACCTGAAGACGTTGCTTATCGTAGCCGGAGTACCTCTCCACTTCTCGCGGCAACGGCGGACGAGGTCCAACGATGCTCATCTCGCCCTTTAGAACATTGAGAAATTGCGGAAGTTCATCCAAACTCGTTCGTCGGATAAACCGACCAACCCGCGTCACCCTCGGATCTTCCTTCATCTTGAACATCGCTCCGTTAACTTCGTTGAGATGCAGGAGTTGATTAAGTATGTGATCCGCATTGCTGACCATAGAACGAAATTTGTACATTTGAAAATGTTTCCCGTTTTTGCCCACTCTTTTCTGCTGAAAAAAAACATTTCCTTTAGGGTCTTCCAATTTAATAGCTATGGCCACTGCCAAAAATACCGGTAACAGCAGGAACATTCCGAGCGTCGCCAAAACGAAATCCAACGAACGTTTAACGATTTCTTGGCGTATTCGAATGCTAGGAGTTGAACTATTGGGATATCGATAATAAGATTTCGAATCGATCTCTAATTCGGCTTCTCTGGGAACCATCTATGACCACTCCTATGAACCTTCTTTATATTTTCTGCAATTTGAGGTTACTTACGATGTCTTCTAGAACGTTGATCAAGGGAAATTTCAATTCTTCGTTCCGCAGGGCGAAATCCAAGGTCGTGATAATAAAACCGAGCTTATCCCCAACGTCGAAACGTTTCCCTTCGAAATGGTAGGCGTATACCCGATTGATCTCGTTTAACTGCTGGATGGCGTCGGTCAACTGAATTTCCCCGCCTGCACCGGCCTGCTGCTTCTCCAAAATATTAAAGATGTCAGGTGTAAGAATATATCTTCCTAGTACCGCTAGGTTGGAAGATACCGTTCCAAAGGGAGGCTTTTCTATTAACTGGGCAATATCCGTCAGTCTTCCGTTGGTTTCATAAGGAACAACGATTCCATATCGATGAGTTTCTTCCATCGGCACCGGTTGGACGCCGATAATGGATTTCTGCGTATGCTCAAATTGAGTCATAAGCTGCTTCAAGCAAGGAACTTCCGCTTCTACGATATCGTCCCCAAGCAAAACGGCGAACGGTTCGTCCCCGATAAACTTGCGAGCGCACCATACTGCGTGCCCCAAACCTAGCGGCTCCCGCTGACGAATATAATGGATATCTACTAAATTCGAGGATCTTAATACCTCTTCCAGCAACTTCAGCTTGTTCTTCTCGAACAGCGTATGCTCAAGCTCAAAATGACTGTCGAAGTGATCTTCTATCGCTCTTTTGCCCTTGCCCGTAACGATGATGATCTCCTCGATACCCGATTGCACTGCCTCCTCGACGATATATTGAATCGTTGGCTTATCCACGATCGGTAACATTTCCTTCGGCATTGCTTTCGTTGCCGGTAAAAACCGTGTTCCTAGCCCAGCTGCCGGAATAATGGCTTTCTTTACCCTCTTTAATTCCTTCAAACTCTCTCATCCTTTCATAACTATCTATTTAAGCTAATTTGTACCGCATCATTGACACTGCTCTTTTGGGATCTGTGGGCGCTTTTCTTTAAGTCCGATTTCTTGATTCTTGCGATCGTGCTCAGCACCGGCTTATCCAAGATCGCCATCACTTCTTTCTCAGTCTTAATCGAATCGTCGAAATACTCCCACAACAATATCATTCCAACGGATACGATCAAGGAAAGAATAAAAGCAATGGCAAGCTTGGTCGTCAAGCTTGGAGAGATAGGTTGGGAGCTATTAAAGGCATCAGCTTGGCTTAGAATGGTCACGTTATCCACGCTCATGATTTTGGGGATCTCTTCCTTGAATACCTCTGCAATTGAATTCACGATGAGCGCAGCCTTCTCAGGCGAAGATTGTTGGATGGAAATACTCATGATTTGCGATTTACTTGAAGAGGTTACTTTCACTTGCGAAATGAGCTGATAAGTATTGAGACCCAGCTCTGAATGGTTAGCAACGACCTTGCCCATGATCGCCGGAGTCGCGATAATTTCTTTATAAGTATCAATGATCATAAGATCAGAGTTCATTTCGTTTATGTCGAGTTTAGAATCATCGGATTGGCGTGAGGAGTTTACAATCACCTTGCTGTTTGCTTCATAAACGGGTTCGGAATATAAATAATCATAGGCCCCCGCCAATCCGCAAAATAAGATAGCCATCACGCAGATGAACCACAGCCTTTTCAGCAATATCCTGAAGTAGATCTTAATCTCGGACTCCATTTGAAACCTCCCTGATTAGATGGATAGCAGAGGAACAAGTCTGCTTTAGATTTATTTTCCGTATCCGAATCGGTATTCTCTTCTCATACCTTTCTGATCGTTCAAGACAACCCCTAGTATCCTTGCATTCGCGTACGTGAGATAAGCCAATGCTTTCTGCGCCAATTCTCTTTTCGTCTTTCCCGACCGAACCACGAACACGACTCCGTCGCATTTGGATGCGAGTATGTGTGCATCGGTAACGATCAAGGCCGGCGGGGAATCGAGAATAATGATTTCATAGCTTGCTTTCAATTCCTCCAACAGCTTTGCCATTCTATCCGAATCAAGCAATTCCGCCGGATTGGGGGGGACAGTGCCCGAAGGCAGCAAGGTCAGATTATCGACGTGGGTATCGAGCAAACATTGTTCCAACTGATAATGGCCAGCGAGCAAATGCGATAGCCCGTTGCGGTTCGATTTCATAAAGTACTCATGCTGGGTAGGCTTGCGCAAATCGCAATCCACGATTACGACTTTCTTGCCCAACTGCGCGAATGATACGGCCATATTAACGACGGTTAATGATTTCCCGGTTTTCTTCTCTGTCGAGGTTACAAGTATGGTTTGTACCGGGCGATCGATCGATGACCAATGAATGTTGGTTCTCAAAGTTTTATATGCTTCGGTGACGGGAGAATAAGGATTCTCAAATGTAATGATTTTGCGATTATTGTCCGGCATCACAATCCTCCTTGCTTGATCAGAATTAATTCTAACAATAAGATACAAACTGTAGCATGTCAATACTTTTCGGCTTAAAAAATTCCGTTTTTGCGACATTTTGTTTCAAAACAAAAAAACCTTGCAGCAATTGCCGCAAGGTCTCGTTTTGTTACCGTTTACTTTTTACTTCTATTAACTGTCCAAATCCACAACAGCCCTTAAGCCGAAATATCCCGCTTACGGAACACCGTCCAGGACACCACGTTAAACAAGATAAAGTACGCCGCAAGAACGGCGAGAGAGAACCCCAGCGTCGTCGGATGGTTCGGAATCGGTCCGGAACCTCCGTCGATATAGGAGGTGAGATCGAGATGCATGAACAACACATACTTCACCCACGCTTTATCCGCCATAGCGAACAAGCCGGTAATCAGATTACCCGCGAAGAGGAAGGCGACCGATAAACCGATGGCCAATCCGCCGCTGCGGAATGCCGAAGACATCGTGAATCCGAACGTAACGATAATAATCAGCGTAATGAATTGAAACAGATAAAACATCAGAACGTATTCCCAGTCGGACAAGGAGGAACCCATACCCGACGATAATTCGCTTGTATTTCCAGCATAGCTGAACACGATCATATTCACGAATAACGTAACGATAAACGCGACGACTACGAACGCCAACGCGAATAACAGCGTAGAGACGTACTTCGACAACAAGATCGTAGAGCGGCTCCAAGGGCGAATCAATAGCAATTTGATCGTCCCCCAAGTAAACTCTCCTGCAACGCTGTCGGCCGCTATGACTACGGTGAAGATCGTAATGAGGACGAACAGGATGTAAGATTCCGTCATCATCATCGACCAGTTGGATAGATCGTCTCCTCCGGAGAGTAGAACCAGGATAGATACGAGCGGAGGGATCAACACGATAAACCCGAGCATAATCCATGTTCGCATCCGATAATAAATCTTCATATTCTCGTTCTGGATAAGCTTATAGAAATTAGCCAATCGTCTCACTCCCCGTCATCTCGAGGAATTGGTCTTCCAACGATTTCGTCTTCACACGAATTCCATAGATATTGATTCCCGCTTCCACTAATCTGCGATTGATCGCGGCAATTCCCGCTCGATCGGACGTTAAGAGGAGCAGGCCATCCGCGATACGTGCCGCGCCTTGCCCTTCAAGGATGCCTAAGGCAGCATCCGGATGGTCAACGTCGAACAGCACTTCTTCCAATAAAGCCTTACCATTCTCATCCTGCCCTCGGATAGAACGGACGTCGATGATCTGGCCCTTCTGTAGAATCGCTACCCGATCGCACATTAATTCCATCTCGGACAGTAAATGCGAGGAGACGAGAACGGCAGTGCCTTCGTCTTGCGCTAAACGCCGCAAGTAATCCCTTAGCTCGCGTATTCCCGCCGGGTCCAAGCCGTTCGTCGGCTCGTCCAGAACGAGAAGCTTCGGTCTGTGCATAATCGCTTGCGCGACGCCCAGCCGTTGTCTCATACCCAAGGAGTATTTCTTGACTTTGTCGTGAATGCGCCCTTGAAGGCCCACGAGTTCAATGGCCTCTTGTATTCTTTCCTTTGTAATGGATGGGTTCATCCTGGCGTAATGAAGCAAATTCTGATATCCGGTTAGAAATTTGTACATCTCCGGATTTTCCACGATGGCGCCGACCTGAACGATAGCGTTGGAGAAGTCCGTCCGGACGCTATGTTCCCCGATATGAATATCGCCGGCGGTCATTCCCATTAGCCCGACGATCATTCGGATCGTCGTCGTCTTGCCTGATCCGTTCGGACCTAGAAATCCAAACACTTCGCCCGGTTGTACCTCGAAAGATACCCGGTCGATTATCGTTCTCTTGCCGATGACTTTTGTCACGTTCTGCAAGCGAACGACGGGAGCTAGTGACATGATCTTACCTCCGACATTAGGATGCATACAGGACAATTATACCAATAGCAAGTCGGAAAACCGAATTTTTAGGTAAATTTTATTTAAACAGACCTGGTAGCGATCTCGCAATGCACGCAGCAACCGAGTGGATAGAGCACGCGATAGTACCCGGTTCGGAATAATAACCCTGCCTGCTCCATCGTTTTCAACTGCTCGCATTTCACGCAATAGAATAAGACCGAGTGTTCCATAATTGCCTCCTCGTTTTCCTATTTATAGTCCATATGTCATCCGATTAAGGCGAGATAAGGAGATTGAGCATTGTCGCTTGAATTTTTTGCCTCTCTTCGGGCGTAACGGTATAATAATAGATCCCGTTAATCATCGTGCCTCTGCCCTGAACGGAGATCGTTTCCACGTTCGTAATCGAAGGGCGATACTTCAAAGCAAGATCGATCATATTTTGCGAAGTCAGATTCGTTCGAACATATTCGGATAGATGGGATAACACGCGCGGAAGTTTGGTGATCGAATTTACGCTAACTACCCGGTCTACCGCATCGGACAACACTTGTCTCTGCCGTTGCGTTCGGCCGAAATCCCCTTGAGGATCCTGCTTGCGCATACGGCTATAAGCCAACGCTTCCGCTCCGTCTAAATGTTGAGCCCCCAGCGGAAAAGAATTACCCTCGTAATCGAAAGCTCTTGGATTGTCCACATCCACGCCGCCTACCGTGTCTACGATGTTGACGAGACCTTCCATGTTCGTTTTCATATAGAAAGCGATCGGCACTCCGAACAACCGTTCGACCGCCTCGACCGCCAGCGAGGTGCCGCCGAAAGCGTACGAATGATTGATTTTGTCGTACTTGCCCGAGTTGGGCATAAGAGCCCTCGTATCCCGCGGAATGGAAATGGCGATCGCGGAACCTGTCTTAGGTTGAATGGCGAGCAAGATCATCGTATCGCTCCGACCGCGATCTCCCGCCCTCTCATCCACTCCGAGCAACAACATGCTGAAGGGATCTTCATTCCTCAAGTTCGGGCGTCGAAGCTTCTCTGCCGTCTCTTCATCTAATCCATCCGCCGAACCCTGTTTGTTATCCGGCTTCGCTTCCTCGACCAGCGGCGTCGTATCGGCAGGAATTACGGAGTTTCGCTCAAGAGCTTCTGCTTTTTGCGGAGGCTTCTCCGATTCGAATTCAGGTTTCACCCATTTGACGGAAGGAAGAGGTTCATACATCGCGTCCATCGTATGCTGCATGGAATACCATAGGTAACCACCACTCAGTAAGGCGATAACAAGTAACGACAATAAGGAATAGATAGCTATTCTGATCCACAACGCCCGTTTCAATTGCGTTTCCCCTTCCCGCCTTACGAAGTAACGTCCAATTTTTTGAACTGCCCGTCGCTGCCCCGATCGATAATTTTCTTATATAAGGTATGGATATGCGGACTCGACACAAGCACCAGACGCATATACTCGTGTAACCTAAACTGAAAGGCTTGCCTATCCAATCCGGACATTACCCATCTCGTTCCATATCGAAATAAGCCGTCTTGATCGCCGGTGTGCACGACAACGACTCTTGCTTTCACCGTATAGTGGCCCAGTTGCAGCTTTAACAACCACTGTATGTCCTCCCTTACGGGAATGAGCAAACTCGTCGTGAATCGGCAACCTCCGACGCTTATATTATCGAGTAACACTCGTTGCGAACGGCTTCTCGTCTCCCTATCCCCAACGCACCATAGAGAGATATCCGCGATTAACGGAGCCGTTAACTTAAAACGAATATGCTCCCGCCGATTTTCTTGCATTTCCTCCTCCATCACATCACCAAACCCATTCACCCAGATACGTTATGTATCTAATAATTGAGTTTAATGTACGATACATATTGTAACATGTCAAGGAAAAACTTCGTTTTCGTGCTACGTTTACGTGTTTATTTAGGTCATAAAGTGGTTATTACTATATAATCGCCAAAATGATGCGACGTTTTGTCGCAAATAATGCAATTGTTTGATCAACATATTATGATGAAATCAAAGACCAGCTTGGGAGGGATCTAATGAATATCGGCAGTCGTCTCGCTTTTCTAAGAGACCAACGCGGTTTGACTCAAGAAGAGCTTGCTTCTTCTCTTGGCATTTCACGTGCGGCATTATCCCACTACGAGAAAAACCGCAGAGAGCCGGATACGGAAACACTGGGGAAGGTCGCCGACTTATTCCAGGTTTCGATAGACTATTTGGTCGGAAGAACCTCTCAAACCAACATCGCCTTAGATCCTGAAGTCCGCCAATTTTCCGATGAACTGGAACTTGCCGACGATCAATTATTGGACAACTTCTCGCTAACCATCGATGGCAGGAAGTTAACGGCCGAAGAAGCACGCAGGTTCATCGCCTTTGTCCGCGCGGAACGTAACATGAGCAATTAAAAGATTAGAAAAAACCTCAGCTGGGTACCCGGTTATGCGACCATTGGGTTCCAGATGAGGTTTTTATTTATGTACTTTATGTAAGCGGTTGGTCTAAGATTTAGTTATGGTTGACCGGAGTTTTATATTCCTCTGGCCATCTGTCCTTCTGTATTCCTAACTGCTCCAGAATCTTGCGGATGTCAATTTCCAACGGTTGTTTGCTTTCATTGTTACCCATCGGCATTTCCCTCACCATCTCCGCTCCCAAACCCTCTCTACGATTCCGGTATTGAAACACTAATGTTAGTATAGGATATAGGTCTTGCGGAGGGTGTCGAGCAGTGGGACCCAAATCGTAAAAAATACTCGGAACTTTTGTCGAATAGCCCCCTTTCCCCACGAAAAATACATATTTTGTTATTAATGGAGACGCAAGAGCAGAAAAGCGTATCGGCAATAAAAAAACCTGCCCTAGATGGACAAGTTCATTTGAGATTCCGCTCGATCCAAGTCAATATCATATCCTTAAGTTTGCCTATATTCATAAAAGCTACGATAGCGCTTTGACTGTTCGAATTGCTTTGATCGTCAAAAAAGACTAATCCACGTTTCTCGTCAAATGCTTTGACCTTCTTCATGTTTACAAGATTCGTACGATCCAGCTTAAGAAAGCCGATTGACTCCGATTGCTTGGCATACATGCTTAGTGACGGAACGAGCGGGTAAACCCTGCCCTCGGGCGTATGAAATACGATCGCTCCATCTTCTGTCTGGATATATAATACATCTGCCATATCCATCATGATGACTTCACCTTCGTTGTTCCTATCCCTTGTGACAGGCTGATTCATGAACTCCACTCCACATAAGATTCCTCGCGTATCAGACTGCCGGACGAAAGTCCGGCAGCCGTGAAACGTTTACTGCTTCAACAATTCGGCAGGTACCTCTGGACGGTGACCTACCGCGCCCATGCAGGCAGTCGTAACAAATAAAGTAGCTGCCATGCCTAAAGCTGTGGCCAGAAACGTAAATAACCTTCTGTTCATCTTATCTCACCTCCTTTTATAGGGAACTAGCGTTAGCGTTACTATGAACCATGAGAGCGCTAGTATTTCGGATTGAAATATCAAATTGGAGAAAACCATCGCCACTGCGATATACTTCATCAGGGTCAATCTCTTATCCGAAAGCGTGGAATGATTTTTAAAATCGACCGGGGCATACTTCCACACGACTACACCGCTAATCACTGTAAAAACAAATACAAAAGGTAAAGTCAGCGGTACAAAGGGAACTAAAGTAACGGCGGCCGATGAAACGAGTATGCACATCACCGGTGATTTCAAATGATGTCCTCCGGCCAAGTACCGCAAGATCGCGATTACTGCCAGCGCCAAGCAAGTCTCTGAGAACTTGCCGTCAATAAGTCCAATAATCAAGCTTAAAATAACAGTTACTACATTTGTCATAATCGATATTAACGCGTATTTCATCACTTCCTTGCTGACATGACGGCGCTCATTGTGCTCGTATACGTAATTGCTAATCCTTTCGGAAAAAGCCTCAATCATCTCTACAGCTCCTTTCTAAAGGCTAAAAATACTAACAAAATAAAGGATAAGAACAAAAAAGTACTAAGCGTACTGTACAAAAAATTATAATTAATAAAAATGTATGCCACACCGGATATGAACAAACAAGCAACGATACAAATCGCTAGTAATAATAAATTGACCCCTTTCAATACGACTTTAACGGAACGATCCGGTACGAATGAAAATCCGATCCTTTTCTTCGATAGCCATATAGCAAAACAAATCGTAATGATTGAACCTGCGACTTGTATCAATTTTACATTCACTAGGCTGCCGGTAATTTCATCCATTGAATATCCGATTTGCAGCAACAATATGATTACGGCTTGAATCGTGAGATAGCTTAAGTAGCTTGTTACTACCATTAACAAGGCATAGAATAATTGAATTCGAAATACCAACCATGCAAATATTATGAACCATATCAACATGACTAAAGGCGTAACGCTATCTAAATGGAAAACAAACCGTAATAAATATGACGATTGGGCCATAACGGTACCCGCAATTAGGGCATGAGTCAAATATCCTTTCAAAGAAAACCGAAATGTCGTTAACATCAAAACGATTATTGCAACAACCTCAAAAATGTTCACTGAAACATCTAGCAAAAATTGAGACATTTTGTGCCTCCTGCTTCATGTATGTACTCGCTTTCATTTTACACCTAAATTTACCATAAAGAAAGAATTTTAATAGTTTTGGATTAAAATCCATCTCTAGCATTCTTTGTTTTTCTCCATGGACTTTCACGTTATGACAAAAAAACGCCGATAGAGGCGTTGAACGCTTCTATCGGCGTAAAGGGTACAAATGCTATTCGGTTTAGTTGCCGCCTACGCGGGACAAATCCCGCATATTCGCTTCGAAGGCAGCTAACAAAGCCTGTTCTCCGCTAAGTCCCTGAGCTTGCACCTTGGCGATTTGCTCCATCATCCGTTTGTAGTCTTTCGGGATGATTTTAACGAATTTGCCAACGATGTTGTTCCAATCCTCCAGCACTCTACGCCCGAGGTCGCTATTCGTGTACTGAACATGGTTACCGATCATCGCGCGAACTTCGGCGATTTCCGCTTCTACCTCAAGGGATTCCAACCCGACCATCTCGAAATTGCAACGATTGACGAACTTCCCGTCCCAATCGATCACGTAAGCGATACCGCCGGACATTCCCGCGGCGAAGTTGCGACCGGTCTTGCCCAGCACGACTACGCGTCCCCCCGTCATATATTCGCAGCCGTGGTCTCCGACGCCTTCGACGACGACGTTAACGCCGCTGTTGCGCACCGCGAACCTCTCACCCGCAGCGCCGCGAATATAAGCTTCGCCGCTCGTCGCGCCATAGAGCGCCGTATTGCCGATAATGACGTTATCTTCGGCTTTGAACGTGGATAACGGGGACGGATAGATTGCGATCTTCCCGCCCGATAACCCTTTGCCGACGTAATCGTTCGAATCGCCTTCGAGCGTTAACGTCATTCCCTTAGGCATGAACGCGCCGAAGCTCTGACCCGCAGTGCCGACGAAATGGAACTGGATCGTATCCGCGGGCAGACCGTCTTTGCCGTAGCGGTTCGTCACTTCCGAACCGACGATCGTTCCGACGACCCGATTCGTATTCTTGATCGGGAACGTCCCCTTGACCGCTTGGCCCCTCTCCAATGCCGGAGCCGCCGCAGCGAGCAACGCTTGCATATCGAGCGACTCTTCCAGCAAGTGATCTTGGGACTTGGCATTGAACCGGAACGAGCCTTCCGGCAATTCCGGCATATGAAGCAACGGCGTCAGGTCGATGCCTTGCGTCTTGTAGTGTTTAACCGCAAGCTTCGTATCCAAGCGATCTACCCGTCCGATCATCTCTTCGACGGTACGGAAGCCGAGTTGCGCCATGATCTCGCGGAATTCCTGCGCGATGAATTTCATGAAATGAACGGCATGGTCCGGATCGCCCATGAACTTCTTGCGAAGCTCGGGGTTTTGCGTCGCGACGCCGACCGGGCATGTATCCAATTGACAGACGCGCATCATGATGCAGCCAAGCACGACGAGCGGCGCCGTCGAAAAGCCGTATTCTTCGGCGCCTAGCAACGCGGCGATCGCGATATCGCGGCCCGTCATCATTTTACCGTCGGTTTCGACGACGACGCGGTCGCGCAGGTTGTTCAAGATCAGCGTTTGGTGCGTCTCCGCAAGACCCAGCTCCCACGGCAAGCCCGCATGGCGGATCGAACCGATCGGGGAAGCCCCCGTGCCTCCGTCGTACCCGCTGACGAGGATAACGTCGGCGCGGCCTTTGGCAACGCCCGCCGCTATCGTTCCTACGCCCACTTCGGAAACGAGCTTCACGTTAATACGAGCGCGCGGATTCGCGTTCTTCAAGTCGTGAATCAATTCAGCGAGATCCTCGATCGAATAGATATCGTGATGCGGCGGCGGCGAGATCAGACCGACCCCCGGCGTCGTTCCGCGCACTTCGGCTACCCATGGATACACCTTGCGTCCCATAAGCTGTCCGCCTTCGCCCGGCTTTGCCCCTTGCGCCATCTTGATCTGAATCTCTTCCGCGTTGGAGAGGTAATAGCTCGTTACGCCGAAGCGGCCCGATGCGACTTGTTTGATCGCGCTGCGACGGGAATCGCCGTTCGCATCCGGAACGTAACGCGCCGGATCTTCCCCGCCTTCGCCGGAATTAGACTTCCCGCCGATTCTGTTCATCGCGATCGCAAGCGATTCATGAGCCTCTTTGCTGATCGACCCGAACGACATCGCGCCGGTTTTGAACCTTTTGAAGATCGATTCGATCGGTTCGACCTCTTCGATCGGAACCGGCGGTTGGTCGAAGTTGAATTGCAACAACGAACGAAGCGTACGGGCTTGCTCGTATTCGCCTTGGACAAGCGCCGAATACTTTTTATACGTATCATAGTTGCCCGTACGGGTAGCCATTTGGAGCGTATGGATCGTCTGCGGGTTAAACAGATGATCCTCTCCGCCTTTGCGCCATTGATAATCTCCGCCGGAATCCAGCTCCCGCTCGGCTCCCTCTTGCGTAGTGAACGCGCGAAGATGCGCGGACAACGTTTCTTGCGTAATGACGTCGAAGCCTACGCCTTCGATGCGGGAAGCGGTTCCCGTGAAATACTGATCGATGACTTCCGAATTCAAGCCGACCGCTTCGAAGATTTGCGCTCCGCGGTAAGACTGGATCGTGGAAATCCCCATCTTGGACAATACCTTAACGACGCCTTTGGTTGCGGCTTTAATATAGTTCTTAACGGCTTTCTCGTGCGAAATATTGCGCATCATGCCTTGGCGGATCAGGTCGTCGAGCGTCTCGAACGCCAGATAAGGATTCACCGCGCTTACGCCGTAACCGAGAAGCAACGCGAAATGATGCACCTCGCGCGGCTCGCCGGATTCGAGCAGGATGCTCACCTTCGTCCGGGTACCTTGACGGATCAAATGATGATGCAGCGTCGATACCGCAAGTAAGGAAGGAATCGCCGCATTGTCCGCATCGATGCCTTTGTCGGATAGAATCAGAATGTTGTGTCCTTTGGAAATCAAACGATCGGCCGCTTCGCATAACAGCTTCAGCGCATCGCGCAAACCTTGCTCCCCGTCTTGGACCGAGAAGAAAATCGGCAGCGTGATCGATTTGAATCCCGGACGGTGAACGTGCCGCAGCTTCGCGAACTCTTCGTTCGATAGGAAAGGCGTATATAGACGGATATGACGGCTGCTCTCCGGCTCCGGATTAAGCAGATTCCGCTCGGGTCCGACCGTCGTATAAGTCGAAGTGACGATTTCCTCGCGGATCGCATCGATCGGCGGGTTCGTGACTTGCGCGAACAATTGCTTGAAATAGTTGAACAACCGTTGAGGCTTCTCGGACAGAACCGCAAGCGGGGAATCGTATCCCATCGACGCTAGCGGCTCGACGCCGGTCAGAGCCATCGGCTCCATCACTTTGCGAATATCTTCGAACGAATAGCCGAATGCTTGCTGACGCAGTTGAACCGTATCGTGATCCGGCTCGGGCAGCTCCGCCGCATCCGGGAGATCTTCCAGATCGACGAGATGATCGTTCAGCCATTCGCGATAAGGATGCTCCGTTACGATCGAACGTTTGACCTCTTCATCGGAGATGATGCGTCCCTCTTTCGTATCGACGAGCAAAATACGGCCCGGGCGCAAACGATCCTTGAGGACGATATCCTCTTGCGGAATATCGACGACTCCGGCTTCGGACGCCAGGACGATCAGATCGTCTTTCGTCACGTAGTAACGGGCGGGACGCAAGCCGTTCCGGTCCAAGATCGCGCCGATTTGCACGCCGTCCGTAAATCCGACCGCGGCCGGACCGTCCCAGGGTTCCATCAAGCAAGCATGGTATTCGTAGAACGCTCTTTTTTCCTCGTCCATATGTTCGTCGTTTTGCCATGGTTCCGGTACCATCATCATCGCGGCATGCGCCATGGAACGTCCGGACAAGTACATGAACTCGAACGTATTATCGAACATCGCCGTATCGGAACCGTCCGGAGCGATAACCGGTTTGACCTTTGCGAGGTCGTCGCCGAACAGCTCGGAATCGAACAGAGTCTGGCGGGCATGCATCCAGTTGATATTGCCCCGTAACGTGTTGATTTCGCCGTTGTGAATCAAATAGTTGAACGGATGCGCTCTTTCCCAGCTTGGGAACGTGTTCGTGCTGAACCGGGAGTGGACAAGCGCCATTGCCGTTTCCAATTCGGGAGCGTGAAGCTCGGGATAGAAAAGTCCGACCTGCTCCGTCGTGAGCATTCCTTTATAGACGATTTTCTTGCTCGAGAAGCTTGGAAAATAAAACATATCCGCGCCTTCGATGCCCGAGTAGCGAATCGCTTGCTCCGAACGCTTGCGAATGACGTACAGCTTGCGTTCGAACGCCATATCGCTGGCCAACGCGGCCGAGCGTGCGATGAACGCTTGACGAACGAAAGGCTTGACCTTCTTCGAGGATTTACCAAGCGACTCATCGTTCGTCGGAACCGTACGCCAACCCAGCAGGGTTTGTCCTTCTTCGGCGATAATCGACTCGAAGATCGATTCGTGATTGCGACGAACCGATTCTTCTTGCGGTAGGAATACCATTCCGACCGCATATTGGCCTTCTTCAGGCAAAGTAAACCCTAGCTTCGCCGTTTCCGCTTGGAAGAAGCGATGCGGGATTTGCAACAAGATCCCCGCTCCGTCGCCGGTGCTCGGTTCGCTGCCTTGGCCGCCGCGATGCTCCATGTTGAAGAGCAGCGTTAACGCCTGTTCTACGATTTCATGCGACTTCCGTCCTTTGATATGCGCGACAAATCCCATGCCGCATGCGTCTTTCTCGAACTGCGGGTCGTACATCCCCTGTTTGACAGGCAGACCTTTACGCATCTCTATCATATATATCAACCTTTCTATTCGCAGTATTGGAAAATAAGCAATAACGGCTTCAAATCCCATCCCAAATGACCTAGAATATAATTTACTGGAGGGAAGGTACGGAAGACCGGGGATTTTGTGATAAGATGACGTGGACTAGTCGCGGCGACAATTCATATTTATTCAATGAATGATATATTATTTTACCATCGCCGCGAAATGAATGACAATTTAATATTTTTATGAAGTCGATAACCTTTGTTATGTGCCTACCACGAAAGATGAAGAAAAAAGGAGGAATTTGTCGCTTATGAAATTCAAATCGCGCAAACCGTTTACCGCCCTCATCGCTTCTTTACTTGCTTTATCGGTTGTCCCTTCCGTCTCAGCCGCGGACAACGCGGCCGCGGTATCCAAAGATGCTTACCGAATCGTAGCCCTCGGAGACTCGCTCAGCGTCGGATTCGAACCGTTGCCCGAGATTATCAACCAAACTTCCGCACCCTATGGCTACGTCGACCGACTGTTCGATCAATCCCTGTTTCGCGATCGATCGGAAATGGCTAATTACGCGATATTGGGATTAACGACTAAGGGACTGAACAATCTGCTTCAAGGCGCCGCCGATCAATCGAAGCTGACTTCCGCGGATTTGCAAGATTTCTCTTCGTTCGCCGCAGGAGTCGCCCAGCAAGCGGATCAAGTTGCCGCTAAAACGCCAGAGCTCGCCGCCGATCTCGGCATGGCGGATCTTGTCGTATTGACGATTGGCGGAAATGATTTTACAGCCATTATTAACGACGCCAAAGACAAACCAATAGAATCCGCACGTCAAATTATACAGGACAGCTTCTTGAAAACAATGAATAATTATACGGAAGATTTAGATAAAATGATGACTATTTTGCACGAACTTGCACCAAATGCACAAATCGTTGTCGCGGACCAATACCTTCCTTTGTTTAAGGGTCATGAATTGTATCCAGACCTGTTGCAAGTTGCTAAGAAGCTGACTACTGAATTAGATACTTTCGCCAATGGACTGAGCAAAAAAGGAATCCCCTTGAAGATCGCTCATGTCTCGGAGAAATTCGTCGGCAACGAAGCTTCATATACCTACTTCAACATGATGGAGAATTTCGATATACACCC
The DNA here is from genome assembly GCF_012849095.1 of Cohnella herbarum. NCBI lineage: Bacteria > Bacillati > Bacillota > Bacilli > Caryophanales > Paenibacillaceae > Cohnella > Cohnella herbarum. The sequence goes on along the minus strand of NZ_CP051680.1, from coordinate 7,394,156 downwards.
GAAACAAGCCGGTTATGAAGCCATGGCGCAAGCTTTCTCGCAAACGATATGGGGGGAATATCTTAAACCGGCTCCTCGAGCTGCCGATGTACCGCTATCCGTAGTGATTAACGGGAAAGAGATCCCGAGCAAACCCGTTACGGTAAACAATACGACGTTCCTTGCCTTGAGGGACGTCGCTAACGCGGTCAAAGCGGATCTCAAATGGACGCAGAAAACGAAAACCGCCGTATTCACGAAAGACGGCCGCGAAGTCGTCATTACTATAGGCTCCAAGACGATCCTTATCAACGGAGTAACGAAACCCTTAGATCATCCTGCCTATTTCCAACAAGATGGAAAGACGCAGAAAACTTATGTACCTTTGGCCGTCATTAGCGAAGGATTGGATTTCCAAGTCGTTTTCCGCAAGAAGCTGATGACCGCTTTTATTAATTTGTAAAGCACACGCATTTCCGGTCGCCTAAGAACATCGAGCATGTTTTCTTAATAACGGAAGGATTTTCCGTTATTTCATCGCAAATATGATTTCTCACAGGGATAACGGCAGAATTTTCCGCTATTGATCCAATTTTGCTTCGAAATCATTAAAAATCTTCGAATAACGGAAATAATTTCCGCTACGAGTATGGAACCAACGGGCAACGAGGAATATAACGGAACGATTTGCCGCTATTACTGACAACGCAGCGACCTGAGTCATAGCCAATTTCTTCATTCTTGAGATTAGCATGCCCAAATTAAGCAAAATAAAGGGCTCCATCGGATATCGATGAGAGCCCTTTTATTTTGCACGATTACACTTTAATATCAATGCTTTGGCCTAGGTGAGGCTGCACGCTTTGCTCCATTAACTGGACCATCTGTTGCCCTTGTTGCTTTGCGATATCTAGCGATTTATCTAACACAGCGACACCAACTTGATTTTTCAACGATCCGATTGCAGATGAACTGACACCTTGAGCTAGGCTGCTAATATCCACGTTTCACACCCCTTTACTTGACCGAGACGCGAATCGTAACCGATTTGCCGCCGAATGTACCTTTAATCGTTGCGCTTCCCTTGCTGATAACGGATATTCTACCGTCGGATACAGTCGCTACCGCAGCTTTGGAGCTTACCCAAGTCGCTTGAGTCGTGACGTTGGCGGTTTTTCCGTTTTCGTATAATGCCGTTAGCTCTACGCTATGCTGCGCGCCTGCTACGGTGGCAAACGAAGTATTTGAAGCCGTCAGTTTCGATAATTTTGCCGTGACGACATAAGGGACCTCCAAGCTTTTTCCTTGAACCGTAGCCGTCAGCTTACCGCTTCCTTCCTCAACGCCTTTAACGGAAGAGCCTTTGACGGTAACATGCTCTTCGGACGAAGGATGCCAATCGATTCTCGATCCGAGACTTACCTTTTTGCCGCTTTTCGTCGTTCCGGTCACTTTGACCGTTTGCGACCTCTTCAGGGTCGTGCTGATTTTCTTAGGCTCAATAGCGAAAGAAATAAATTCTTCTTCAACCGTTACTTTGATTTTTACCGTCTGATTCAGATAAGTTCCGGTTAAAGTCGCGGTCGTAGCGAGCAGTCCCTTTAGCTTGGTCGACGTCACCAATAGCTTAGGCGTCGAGGATTTCCAGACAATTTTATCCGAGATCGGATCTTCAGATCCATCCTCGTAGATGAGCTGAACTTTCGGCAGCTCGACTTCTTTGCCGATGACTACGCTTATCGTTTCTTCCGAAGGAATTAGCGCAAGAATTTTTTTATGGACGTTCACGGTAATGGTGTCCGTGATGTCCGGCGTACCAGAAGCGCCTTCCAACGTCGCGCTAAGAGTGACCGTACCGGCTTTCAGCGCTTTCAACTTCCCATCCTCAATCTTAACGATACTCGTATCGCTCGAAGTCCATTCCACGAACTTGCCGATATCTTTCGTATCTCCCGCTACCGTTTTCCCGTTAACTGCAGGCAGCGTTGCCGTATCTTCAACGAACACGTCGAGCGAATCTTTCTCGATCTCAACCGTCGTGATCGTAGGGGACACCGTAATCGATATCGTTTTGGATAATCCAAGATATGAAGCGGTAATCTGAGCGGTACCTGTGCCTTTCGGAACTACGTACACTCTTTTCGTATTTGAATCTTTCTCGATAACGGCTACCGCTTGATCAGCGTCGGAAATTTTCCATTCTGCTAAATCCGTCACAGGCTTGTTAAGCTCTTTACCGCTGCTCGCCGAAGCTGTAAGTTCTACCTTTGCACCGTATAGAGTAACGTTAATCGTTTTTTCAGGCGTTATTTTCAGCGCTTCGAATTCCGTTCTTACGATGACGGTCACGGAATCCGTTGAACCGAATCGTTTGGCGGATATCACTGCCGTACCTGCGCCAACCGCCGTCATTAGCCCTTTCTCGCTTATTTTAGCGACTGCGGAATTACTGCTTGTCCAAGTGGTGTCATTCGTAATATCAACAGGTCCTGATGCACCTGATTTATAGACTGCCTTGGCTTTCAATTGTCTATCATTGCTAGCACCTATCGTAATGTCGATCGGGCTGGAAATTTCCTGATCCGAGTTGTTATTAATTTCAATCTTTTCGTAAGGAGATTTAACCGTTAGGACGATGGAATCCGATTTCCCTTTGCTCTTGACCGTGATGGTTGTTTCGCCAGCTGTCAAAAGTTTAACGACGCCCTTACTGACTGTAGCGACATTCGAATTAGAGCTTGTCCATACCGCGGTATCCGTGAGCGTATCGATTGCCGAGTCGCTTTTCGTTCCGGTTGCGACAAACGTCAGATCCGGACCCAAATTGACATCCTGTTTGTCCGGAGCATCCACGGAATCGATCTTCAACTTAACGTCATTGTAATAATATTGCGAAGAAACGGAGTAGGTATCCGTTTTATCCTTATATCTTGCCGTTATTGTAGCCGAAGATACGACTCCCGTCGCAGTTACGACGCCTTTTGCTACTTTAATCAATGATGAAGTAGATGACCATGTTGCTTCATCCGTTACATTGCGATTTGTAGTCCCACTTCCCCCACTAATATCAGCAGTCGCGAACAAGATAATCGAATTATCGTCGACGTATACTATATTCGAACTAGATTGAGGATCGATATGTACGCCAGTAACAACCTCATCCGCCGCAGAAGCAACCCCGCCGAACGTACTGCCGATTAATGCAAGAACCAGAATCATCGAGAGAATACGATTATAAATGTAGCTGGGACGGGACGACAGTTCTGGATGCTTCTCTGTTTTACTCCACATTTTCATTTTAAGCGGATCCTCCATTGCCAATTATTCATTTTGAACACTCTTCCTTTATAACGGCTTCTAAATCAAGATCCTGAAGATAAAATCCAAAAAACTCTTTTTTCTGACACAAAAAAACCGCGACTTAGGTCCGAGAGACTAAGGCGCGGTCGAATTTCGCAATTTATTCGGTACTTTGGTAACGGCTTACATTCCGTAATCTTTCCGCAAGATGTCCAGCTTCTCCAAACAAAGCTCCGACCACCGCTTCAGACGGTCAATCCGTTCCGTCTCGCTAGCAAGCGCCGACAGCAGCGATTGCCGATACTCGGGCACCGTTCCCTTGTACGGTTGCGCCGTTTGCGCGGGCACCCACACCTTCTCCGTATAGGATAGCGCCCTGCGTTCGTGGAACATAGCCGCATCCGGATCGTAGGAGCTATGCAGGTCTCCCTGCGTCGGATGCTGAAGCACAGCTAGCACCTTCACCAATACTCGGCGATCGTCCCGATCGAAAATCTCTCCGACATATTCCCCCGTTTTATAAGAAATTTTAACAATATCCAGCAAAACATCAGGTTCACCCATCGTTATCCATTCCTCCTTAGCGTTATTCTTATTATCGTACCACTTGTTCCGAGCCCCTCTTCGGCGTAATATGGAAGTAGGAAAAGTGGAGGATTATTTCTTATGCGTAAAAAACGAGTTCTGCTGCTTTCCGAAGGTTTCGGAACGGGACACACCCAAGCCGCGTACGCCCTAGCGGTTGGATTGCGTCAACTTTCTCCGCGAATCCAGACGCGCGTCATTGAGCTGGGAACCTTTCTAAATCCTATTATAGGCCCAATGATCCTGTCTGCCTACCGCAAAACCGTCAGCAAACAGCCCAAGCTAGTCGGGAAAATGTACCGAAGCGGCTATCATAAATCATTAAACCGCATGACGCAATTCGCGTTGCATCGGTTATTTTACAATCAAGTAGCCGATGTCGTCCGACAGCTCAAGCCGGATTCCATCGTCTGCACCCACCCCATTCCAAACGCCGTCGTCAGCCGCTTAAAAAGGCTCGGTTTGGATGTCCCTTTGTATACGCTGATTACGGATTACGATGCGCATGCGACTTGGACCAATCCCGAGGTGAATACGTACTTGGTCAGTACCCCGGCCGTTCGGAACAAATTGATCGCTCGCGGAGTCCCTCCTACATCGATCGAAGTGACGGGTATTCCCGTTCATCCTAACTTCTGGCATCCGCACGACAGAGCGGAGATCCTTAATCAGTTTCATCTCAAGGACATGCCGACTGTCCTCATTATGGGCGGCGGCTGGGGGCTCTTATACGGTGAAGAGCTCGTGGAATACATGGCCGCCTACGCCGACCGGATACAGCTTATCCTTTGCATGGGCAATAACGATAAGGCTAAAGAGAAGCTTCTGGCGGATTCCCGATTCCAACATCCGAACGTTCACGTCATCGGATATACGAAAGAAATCAGCAAGCTGATGGACGTATCCGATCTGCTCGTGACCAAACCCGGCGGAATGACTTGCACGGAAGGAATGGCGAAAGGAATTCCGATGCTGTTCTACGAGCCGATCCCCGGTCAAGAGGAAGAGAATGCCGAATATTTCGTTACTCACGGGTTCGGAGAATTGATGAAGAACACCGAAACGATCGACCGTTGGTTTCGATTGATTCAAGAGCCGTACGCCGCTTACCAGCACCGGGATACGTTGATGGCTTTACGCAACGCGGAATACCATCCCGCCAAGTGCTCGGAAGCTGTACTTGCTTTAATGGAATAATCCGAGAATCCAAACAGACACCCTCTTACCGACGTTCGGTGGAGGGTGTCTGTTTGGGTTACTTACCGCGCACAATCGCCAATTTATGGTGGGAAGTTTTTTTACGATACTGCTGCGGCGTATAACCGGTCTTTTTTTTGAATGTGCGCGTGAAATGGGACAGGTTGTAGTACCCGAGATGATTCATGATGTAGCCGATTTTTAATTCCGATTGCGACAGCATCTCTTTCGCGCTCTCTATACGCTTCTGCACGATGTATTCGGACAACGACCACCCGGTCTTCTTGCGAAAAAATCTGGACAGATAAGCGGGATGAAAATGAACGAATTGAGCGATATCCTCTCGCGTCAAGTCTTCAAGAAGGTGATCTTCGATATAGTTGAGAATTTGATGAAGGACGGAATCTTCGGAAGGGTTCGCTTGCCGCATGCGCAAGAACAGATCGAAATCGGTAGACTGCGACTCTATTGCGGGAGGGATAGTCGAAACCTCTTGCGGCTTTTCCTGAGGGAGCTCGCGCATGGGAACGGTATTTCCGATTCCAATATCGACATCTGCGTATAAAAACGTTTTAGCGAACTTCCGCAATTCGCGGCAGCGCTGTTCAATCCCGGATAAGAGTTGAGTTTGCGTGGGCAAATCGAACAAGAGTACCGCGGTACCATGGCGGATTCGCATCGTCACCCCCGACAACGGATGCCGGATCATTTCATCGGATACATTGCACAAGGCATATTCCAATAGGTTGCGTTCACGATCGGTTAAGGGGATGTTCCATCTACGAACCGAAATCTGAATGGGTAATACCCAAGTATCTACCGATAGTGGAGTGTTCATCAATTCACTCCTTCGCATTCAAAGTCCCTTCAAGTCGCCTGTCGAACGAATTCTAACTACCCTTTTGCGGATGGCTCTTCTTCAACATGGAATGGGTATCCCCTCCTTTTGCCCCTAGGCTGATGCATGGACTATTGAAACAAAGATGAATACGTCAAAAACACCAGAATCCTGATTTCTGATGTTCATTCGGCAATAACAGCACGATTATAGTCATTATCATCAAGACGAAGCCCCTGTGCCGCAATAAGCACTCATTGTTTCGGTGAATTAGTTTGCCGTAGTTTTGTCTGTAGATTTATTGTACAGGAGTACGTTTAGGATGGTCTATCTACTGAGATGACTAACTTAGCACTTTTGTGACTTCTCGCTAATTATTCCAGGATATTCATGTAAAAAGGGACTACCCCCTAAGGTCGAAAAACTTGACCTGAGCGGATAATCCCTATATTCCTACCGTCGATCCGTTAAGGTTCGATACCCCATGTTAGCGTACCATTAACGTACACAGTCACCTTGCTCCAGTCCGTATAAGCCGTCTTCGTCGGATCGTAAGAATAATCGCCCGTTTCATTGAAATTCGTCCAATCCGCCTTCGCCATTCTTAGCTGGATGTCGCCCGTCTGACCATTCGGCGCTATAGAGCCTGCGCCCGCCGCGAACGACAGCTCGACGTACGTATCCGCTCCCGTTGCCGTCACGCTGCCGAACGCGGTTTGAATGTTCGCGCCGCCGACTTGAGCCCAATCGATCCATGCGTTCACCGCCGCGGTTCCGTCCTTCGTGAAGTAATAGCGTACCTTCACGTTGCTAAGGCTGACTGCGGTCGTACCGGTATTTTTAATGTTCAAATGCGGTTTAATCTGATTGTCCGTCGCGTTCGTATCTCCTGCTTTGTACTGCGCGACCAAGCTGCCAGCCGGCGGTAATTGCGGAGTTGCGCTCGCTTGCGCCGAATTCGCGCTCTCGCCGACCGCATTCGACGCGCTAACGACATAATAGTAAGTCGTACCGTTCGTCAGCCCCGTGTTCGTATAGCTTGTCGCCGTTAAGCCCGTCGCGACTGCCGAATACGGTCCGCCGCTTGTCGTCGCCCGTTTCACCGTATAGCTCGTAGCACCGTTTACCGCGCCCCAGCTAACCGTGGCTTGCGCGTTGCCCGCCGCTGCCGCAACCCCGGCCGGCGCGCCTGGAAGCGATGGAGCCTGCGGCGTTGCGCTGACCTGGGCAGAATTGACGCTTTCACCAACCGCGTTCACCGCGCTGACGACGTAATAATACGTCGTACCGTTCGTCAAAGCCGTATTCGTGAAGCTAGTTCCGGTTACGGCAGTCGCTACCGTCGCGTACGGCCCCCCTGTCGTTGCGGCCCGTTTCACGTTGTAGCTCGTCGCACCAGCCGAAGCCGCCCAAGTCAGCGTAGCTTGAGCGTTGCCGGCGGATGCGGTCACGCCCGCCGGAGCTGCCGGAACCGTCGGCACGACCGGACCGGGCGTGTTGCCGAACACTTTCGTGCCGTTGTCATAGACCGGAATATAAGTCGTTTTGACGGGAGTACCGCTCGTTAATCCTTGAGCGGAATAATCGTTGTTCGGATTCCAGAACGTCGTGCCTGCGGGTGCTGCTAAACGGAACTGGATTTCCTTCTTATAATGCGGTTGTCCGCCCGGATAAATTTTCGTACCGGTGAAATCCACCGTAACGTAATAGATGTGATTGGTCGCATCGTGCGCGGTCAGTGCCGATACGGTCGCCCCCTGGTTGTAGTTGGTGCTGACCGTAACGTTGCTAGCGGTATAACCGGCCGCGTAAACTTCGGACAAGTCGACGTAATAGCGGAAGGACAGCTTGTCGCCCATCCGCGCCGGCCATCCCGAGCGATTGTTCAGAAGCGCTTTAATTTCCGTATAGGTAGTACCAGTGCTGTTAAACGACGCTTCGACGAACATCTCGTCTTCCGGCACCGTAACCGGTGCAGGGAAATTCGCCAGCGGCTGCTGCCCGGCTCCGTACTCCAGCTTCATTTTCGCAAGCACGCCTGTAAATGCCGCATTGTAGTCGGTCGCCACTTCGTTGCTGACGTAGTCGCCGATTGAATCCGTATAGGCATCGCTGCTATTAGGACCTCCGACGAGCGCTCCGTAGAGCACATGACGATGGGCCGTTGGAACCGTCTGGCTATCCGCCCATGAACCGTGGGATGTCCGATGATGCGGGCTTTTCGGAGAATTGGTGCCGAAGCCGATGACGTAGCTGCTATTGCGCGGGTTGTCTCCAAGGACGTATAGCGCTTGATTTGTCGCGAAGTTTTTGTATTTCGTTTTTTTGGCGGCGTCCGTCACCCAATCGGAATACACGAATGCCAGGAATGAAGCGTTCATCGAATACCGCAAGGAGCCCCATGTATCCAACCACGCTAGTCCGCCCGGCGAATACGTAATTTTCTCGCCCGTTCCGGCAACGCCGGTCGTCCAATAGTCCAGATTGCGCTCCGTCGAAGTAATGAAGGCCGGATCGTTCGTAATGCGAGCCAACAGCAATTGGGCGCCATAATGCTTGTCGTCCCATGCGTGAGTCCATTTATAGCCCCAATGAGCCGTTTGTCCTTCTTTGCCCCAATTCGCCGAGGCGGCGATCGCTTTCGTCAAGTAAGCACTGTCGTTCGTCGCCAAATAAAGCCACGCCGCCCCCCAGGACAGTTCATCCCAATAGCCGGAATAAGAATTGTAAAACGATGCCGCATCCGTTACGCAGTCGCTATACTTGCCCCGATACGTGTCGCCGAACGAATATAGCTGCTTCGCGTGCTCGAGAAGCGTTGCGGCGTAAGTCGGATCGGTTTCCGCGAATACGATCGAAGACGCCGCCAACGTCGCCGCGGTTTCTCCCGCCACATCGGAGCCGGGACAAGTCGCGGAGATTTTGTAGGAAGGTCTGTTCATCTGCATCACTTCGGCAGGTCCCCACCAGGCATGATCCGTTCCGCCTTGCCCGATCTGAACGTAAAGCTCGTTCGGAGCGGTGTGCGCTTTAATAAAATAGTCGGTCGCCCATTTCAAGTTGTCCAGCATTTCCTCGTACTGCCCCGATTGCTTGAAGCCATCCTCGTATTCGTAGATCGACCAGGCCAACATTGTCGCGGTGGAAGCCATAGGCAAGCCGAATTTAACGTGATCTCCGGCATCGTACCAACCGCCGGTCAAATCCTTGCCGACGTCCGCTCCGTCGGTCATGCCCGAATCTCCCCTCCACTGCACGCGATTGTTCGCCGGCAAATCGCCGGAACGCTGCGCTTCATAGAAGTAGATCGACTTCTGCAACGCTTCGGCGTAGTTATACGAGCTTACCCCTGCGCTTGCTTGCCGAGACCCGATTATCCCCGTTCCGGTTACGACGGTTAAACCGAGCGTTGCGGCCATAGTCAAGTTAAGAGACTTTCTCCAAATCTTCTTCATCTTGAAATCCCTCCTTCAATATGACGGACAGTTCCCCCGCGAGGGAAACTGTCCGCTAGTTCAACCTAAGTTGCTTAAGGCGCCGTTCCCCATGCCAACGTGCCGTTTACGTACAACGTCACCTTATTCCAATCCGCATAGGCTGTCTTCGTCGGATCGTAAGAATAATCTCCCGTTTCGTTGAAATTGGACCAATCCGCCTTCGTCATCCTTAGCTGAATGTCCCCGGTCTGCGCGTTCGGCGCAAGCGACCCTGCGCCTGCCGCGAACGACAGCTCGACGTAAGTATCCGCTCCAATCCCCGTTGCGCTGCCGAACGCCGTTTGAACGTTCGAGCTGCCGACTTGCGCCCAATCGATCCATGCGTTCACCACCGCGGTTCCGTCCTTCGTGAAGTAATAACGTACCTTCACGTTGCTGAGACTCACTGCGGTCGTCCCCGAGTTCTTAATATTCAGATGCGGTTTGATCTGGTTGTCCCCGGCGTTCGCGTCGCCTGCCTTATACTGAACGATTAACCCTCCTCCGGTAGAAGCCGCTTGCGGCGTTACGCTGACTTGGGCGGAGTTGGCGCTTGCTCCCGCCGTGTTGGAAGCGCTGACGACGTAGTAATAAGTCGTTCCGTTCGTCAAGCCCGTGTTCGTATAGCTTGTAGCCGTAATCCCCGTCGCCACCGAGGCGTACGGTCCGCCGCTTGTCGTCGCCCGTTTCACCGCGTAGCTCGTCGCTCCGCTCGATGCCGTCCAATTCAGAGCGGCCTGAGCATTTCCTGCCGTTGCCGTAATTCCCGTTGGCGCGGCAGGCACCGTCGGGTTGCCGCCATTGTTAGTCGCTGCCCGAATTTGATCGCGCACCCATTTGCCGGACGTCGTTAACTGGGCATCCGTCCAGCCTCCGGACGCCGGCGCGCCGGCAACCAGTGCCGCCGAAGATTCCGCTTTATCCGCGAGCGACCAGTTCACCCAGCTCACTTTGTTCGCATTTAAGAAGTCGATCCACTCTTTGGCCTGCGTCAAATAAGGACCGCCGTTGCCGGAAGCGTCGCTCGTGCCCCACTCGGTGACGAAAATGGCAGCGCCTTTGCCCATCGCGTAAGTAATCCGGTCGCGCAAGCTTTGCCCGTGCGTTCCCGCGTAGAAGTGGAGCGAATACATGATGTTGCTGTAAGCTAACGGACTGTCTGCTGCCGAATGAATGTCTTGGCTCCACATCGGAGAACCGACGATGACGATACCGTCGGGGTCGATCGCGCGGATCGCCGGAACGACCTCGTTCGCATAAGATTTAACGTCGTTCCAGCTCACGCTGCCGTTAGGCTCGTTGGCAATCTCGTAGATGACGTTCGGCGTATTTCCGTACAGCGTCGCCATCTCTTGGAAAAAGGAGATCGCTTGCGTTTTGTACGTGTTCGGGTTGCCGTCCGACAAAATATGCCAATCGATGATCACGTAAATTCCAAGATCAATCGCAGCCTGAACAGCCTCTTTCACCTTTTCCTTCAAGGAAGGAGTCGTAATGTAGCCGTCTTCGGCCGTATATAGCGCCGCGCGAAATACATTAATTCCCCAGTTTTCCTTCATCCACTGAATCGCAGGTTTATTCACGTAGTTGCCATACCATTGCAGCCCGTGAGAACTCATTCCGACGAGCTGAACGGCCTGCCCCGCCGAGTTCGTCAGCTTGTTGCCCGTCACCTTGAGTTGACCGAAAGGAACGGTTCCCGCCGCATGGCTTTGTTGGTTACCAAGCGGCAATAGAAAGCTAATTAACAACAGTATTAAGACCAATGGAACATTGAACTTGAATAATCGATCATTCGCCATCTCTAACGCGCCCCCTAAGGCTCGACTCCCCAGATCAACGTACCGTTCTGATATACCGTCACCTTGCTCCAGTCGGCGTAAGCCGTCTTCGTCGGGTCGTACGAATAATCGCCGGTCTCGTTAAAGTTTGACCAATCCGTCTTCGACATTCGAAGTTGGATGTCGCCCGTCTGACCATTCGGCGCTATAGAGCCTGCGCCCGCCGCGAACGACAGCTCGACGTACGTATCCGCTCCCGTTGCCGTCACGCTGCCGAACGCCGTTTGAATGTTCGCGCCGCCGACTTGCGCCCAATCGATCCATGCGTTCACCGCCGCGGTTCCGTCCTTCGTGAAGTAATAGCGTACTTTCACGTTGCTGAGGCTGACTGCGGTCGTACCGTTATTTTTAATGTTCAAATGCGGTTTAATCTGATTGTCCGTCGCGTTCGTATCTCCTGCTTTGTACTGCGCGACCAAGCTGCCGGCCGGCGGTAATTGCGGAGTTGCGCTCGCTTGTGCCGAATTCGCGCTCTCGCCGACCGCGTTCGACGCGCTAACGACATAATAGTACGCCGTGCCGTTCGTGAGTCCCGTGTTCGTATAGCTTGTCGCCGTCAAGCCGGTCGCCACATTTGTGTACGGTCCACCGCTTGTCGTTGCGCGCTTAACCGTATAGCTCGTTGCTCCGCTTGATGCCGTCCAGCTCAATGCAACCTGAGCGTTACCTGCCGTTGCAACAACTCCCGTTGGAGCCGCCGGAACCGTCGGTGCTGAGATCGGGGTCGCGCTTACTTGCGTGGAATTGGCGCTTTCTCCCGCGCTGTTCACCGCGCTAACGACGTAGTAGTACGCCGTACCGTTCGTCAGCCCCGTGTTCGTATAGCTTGTCGCCGTCAAGCCGGTCGCCACATTTGTGTACGGTCCACCGCTTGTCGTTGCGCGCTTAACCGTATAGCTCGTTGCTCCGCTTGATGCCGTCCAGCTCAATGCAACCTGAGCGTTACCTGCCGTTGCAACAACTCCCGTTGGAGCCGCCGGCACCGTCGAAGTTGTAATCGGCGTCGCGCTTACTTGGGTGGAATTGGCGCTTTCTCCCGCACTGTTCCCCGCGCTAACGACATAATAGTAAGTCGTACCGTTCGTCAGCCCGGTGTTCGTATAGCTTGTCGCCGTCAAGCCGGTCGCCACATTTGTGTACGGTCCGCCGCTTGTCGTCGCCCGTTTAACCGTATAGCTCGTTGCTCCGCTTGATGCCGTCCAGCTCAATGCAACTTGAGCGTTACCTGCCGTTGCAATAACTCCCGTTGGAGCCGCCGGCACTTGGACGCTTCCACCCGGGATAACCGGATAAGCATTCTGTACAAGCTGCACGAATTGATTGTGGAACCAGTGACCCGACAGCGGAGCACCCGGCAATGCGCCCGTCAGCGTGCCGCTTGAGCTCGTATAGGTAGGATCGCACATTCTGTCGAAGCTTTTGCCTTCATTGTTCGGAATTTCCGAGCTCGCGCCATCCGACTCTCCCGGCGGTTTCACCCACACGAATGCGTCGAGATGAGACGCCGCATAACCCGAGGGCGCCGCTTGCGGCGGTTGGCCTATCCCTGCGCCGCTAGGATTGCACCAATTTCCGCGATGGTAACGTTTGTCAATGCGGCCGGAATCTACGTAAGCGTTAACCGTAGTGCCGCTAGCTGCTGTCGGCCGGTTCGGACCGCCCCATCCGTTGCGGGAAGTGTCGATCAAGAAGCCAATGCTGGCCGGCCAACCCTTCGCCACGAAGCCGGAGTACAAAGCCGCCGTGAAATCCACTTCGTCAAAGTAAGGGTTGTATTCGAAGTAACTTGCGGACTTCAGCGGTTGCCCGTTAATCGACAAATCCGGATTAGGTAAATTCGGCTCTTCCAACGGAGTGGTGTTCGCCGTGTCGCTGATGAAGCCATCAACGCTGGCAAGACCGGCAGCCGTTCCGGCTACCACCGAGGTAAAGAGGTCAATCGACGGTTGACGGTTGCTATCCCAGCCCAACCATCCGGAGTGACCGATGTCCATATAGGTGTACACATTAGGGATTGCATGCAGTTTGTCTAGCGCGTATCTAGTTGCATCCCGATAGATATTAGTAGAGTTAGCTGCAGCGCATTCCGGGTCGCTTAGATTGGTCACGAGGTTAGGCAGCGAGTCCGGTTCGATGATCGTTACGATCCGAATATTCTGATACGCCGGAAGCGCGAATGCGCTTGCGATTGCATCGATGTACTGGGTTTTGTACGTTTGCAAACCCGCTGCGGTGAGCGGCAGTTCTCCATTCGATGCCAATGCGTGGCAGTCGCGACCCGGCAGGTTGTAGATAACGAACGTTGCCGTGATCGGCGTGTTGCCTTGCTTCTGGGCGAGCACGGCGTCCAGCGTTTGCACTAAGCTCTTGCGGCCTCCGTTCGCTGAACCGCCGGCAATCGCCGCGATGCGGTCAAGCCAGACAGCCGTCGGATAGGTTTTGACCGTCTGCATTTTCGCGATCAAGTTGCTGTCGGTAACTTGCGCGATCGACGTGTCGATCAACGCGGCGTAATCCGGGTTCACGTAAGCGGTCGCTCCCACGAACGGGTTGTCGACGTGCGCTTCGGCGGAAGCGCTCTTGATTCCTAAAGAAATGAAGCTACTGATGACCAATGCCATGATAACGATTAACATTGCCGTTCTTTTCGTTAATGCCGTTGCCATTTTTTCCAACTCCCCAACGTTTTTTTAGGGCTCGATTCCCCATACAAGCGTGCCGTTCTGGTAGAGCGTTACTTTGTTCCAATCGGCGAACGAGGTTTTCGTTCCGTCAAAAGAATAATCGCCGACTTCATTAAAGTTCGACCAATCGGATTTGGCCGCGCGGATCTGTATATCTCCGCTCTGCCCTCCTGCCGCAATGGAACCCGCCGCGGAGCCGAACGAGATTTCCGCATACGTGTCCGCGCCCGTTTTCGCCGGGTTGATCGTCACGAACGCGCCGCTGACGCTACTCGTTCCAACCTGCGCGTAATCGCACCAGAAGCTCAAATTCGCGCTGCCGTCTTTCGTGAAATAATAGCGTAGCTTCACATTGCTAAGGCTGACAGCGGTCGTTCCCGTATTCTTGATATTAAAAGTCGCGTAGATCATGTTGTCGGTCGCGTTGGAATTGTTCAGCTTGTATTGCGCAACGAGGCTGCTCGTGCTTCCAGCCACCGGCGTCGCGCTCGCTTGCGCCGAGTTGGCGCTTTCGCCTACGCTGTTCACCGCGCTAACGACATAATAGTACGTCGTACCGTTCGTCAGCCCGGTGTTCGAATAACTGGTCGCCGTCAAGCCGGTCGCCACGTTCGTGTACGGTCCGCCGCTTGTCGCCGCGCGTTTAACCGTATAGCTCGTTGCTCCGCTTGATGCCGTCCAGCTCAGCGCAACTTGTGCGTTACCTGCCGTCGCCGTAACTCCCGTTGGCGCAGACGGGGGCTGCTGTGTTCCGCCGGATTTGGCGTTCATCTGTTGCGCGTGGTTGGAAATAAGCGTCGCGGTCGCGCTCGGATAGACGACTCGGAACCCGTCGTAATCGGGATACAGTTGCCCGTCATCCTGAATGCCCGTCAGAATCCAGAATTGATCTCCGGCACCGCCCAGTTGATTCACGATCCCCAACCACGTCGCATACACCGAATCGCGCGTCGATGGATCCGTTAAACCGAATTCCTCCAATACGACCGGTTTTCCCGCCGCCGCACCATCGTTGATATGGTTCGCAATCCACGTATTCCCCCATTGAGCCGTTTCGTTCCAATGGTTCGGGTAAAGATGATACGTTCCGTAATCGATGTTCGGAAGCGCGATCAAGCGGGTCCAATCGACTCCTTCGCCGCCGCCATACGGATAATCGGAATTGCCCGGAATGTTATAGAAGCCTTCATCCCCTACCGCTACCAGATGGTTAGGATCGAGCGATTTGATATAGGCGCTCATCTCGTCCGCCCAATTCACAAGCGTGTTTCCGGTCTTATCGGTTTGAGCGCGAGGCTCGTTGGCCAGCTCCCACGTCATGATCGTCGGATCGTCCTTGTACTTGATTCCGGAATACGTGTTCGTCCGGTTCAAGACATAGTTGACGTAATTCTTATAAGCCTGCTTCACTTGCGCATTCGTGTAAAACGCGTCGTGAGAACCGGCTCCGAACCAGTTGACGTAAGTGTTCATGCCGCCGAAATCGTCCCAGTTGTTAATGAACGGAATGACGAGCTTGATGCCCGATTGTCCCGCTTTGTAGATCGCATAGTCCATTTTCGTAAATCCGGCTTCGTTGAACACTCCCGGAGACGGCTGTAGGACGACGTTGTTCGTCGAATTCCCGTTGATCCATCCCCACATCCGAAGCACTTTCAAGTTCATCGCAACCGCGTCGCTGAACACGTCGTCGACCATCGCTTGCGACTGGTATAGCAAATAATAGTTGTTCGTTCCGGAGAAATAAAAGTCGTTTCCATTAAGTTTGAATTTACCCCCGCTCGTCGTAACAAACCCGGCAGGCGCGGCAGAAGCAGTTTTCGGAGCAACCGGACAGATTGTCACGATCAAGGCAACCGCAAGAAAAATCACTAACAAGAACCGACTATTGGAATGTCTGTTCATCCATGACTCTCCTCCTTCGCTCAAATCCTTCGGAGAACAAGCGGCTTACGAGTCGAGATGCCTGTTCTCCGTCGGTGTTTGCCAATCCATAATTCCGTTATTCCGTTATTCCGTTATTCCGTTACGGTTCACTCCCCCATACGAGCGATCCGCTTTGATAGAGCGTCGCTTTGCTCCAGTCGGTATACGAGGTTATCGTACCGTCGAACGAGTAATCGCCGACTTCATTGAAGTTGGACCAGTCGGCTTTCGCCACGCGGATTTGAATGTCTCCGCTCTGGCCTCCCGCAGCTATCGATCCTGCCGCGGAACTGAACGAGAGCTCGAGATACGTATCTGCACCGGTTTTCGCCGGATTGATCGTCGCGAATGCGCCGCTGACATTGCTCGTTCCGACTTGAGCGTAGTCGCTATAGAAACTCAATGCGGCGGTGCCGTCTTTCGTAAAGTAGTAGCGCAGCTTCAGATCGCTCAAGCTGACGGGAGATGTACCCGTATTCTTAATATTGAGGGTCGCATTAATCATGTTGTCGGTCGCATTCGCGTTGCTAACCTTATACTGTGCGACGAGGCTGCTCGTGACGACGTTCTGCGGCGTGGCGCTCGCCTGCGCGGAATTCGCGCTCTCACCCGCGGCATTCACGGCACTGACCACGTAGTAGTAGGTCGTGCCATTCGTCAATCCCGTATTCGTATAACTCGTCGCCGCCACGCCGGTAGCTTCCGTCGCGTACGGTCCGCCGCTCGTTGTCGCGCGCTTGACCGTGTAACTCGTCGCCCCGCTCGAAGCTGTCCAGTTAAGCGCAACCTGCGCGTTGCCCGACACCGCGGTTAATCCGGTTGGAATCGCAGGCAGCGAAACTTGCGGCGTTGCGCTTACCTGTAACGAATTCGCGCTTTCTCCTGCAGCGTTCACGGCACTGATCACGTAGTAGTAGGCGGTGCCATTCGTCAGCCCCGTATTCGTATAACTGGTCGCCGCTACGCCGGTAGCTACCGTCGTGTATGGTCCGCCGCTCGTTGTCGCGCGCTTGACCGTGTAACTCGTTGCTCCGCTCGAAGCCGTCCAGCTAAGCGCTACCTGCGCGTTGCCCGCCGTTGCCGTCAGGCCCGTCGGCGTTGCAGGGAGTTGAGGAGCTACAGGCGTTACACTCGCCTGCGCGGAATTCGCGCTCTCGCCCGCGGCATTCACGGCACTGACCACGTAGTAGTAGGTCGTGCCATTCGTCAATCCCGTATTCGTATAACTCGTCGCCGCCACGCCGGTAGCTACCGTCGCGTACGGTCCGCCGCTCGTCGTAGCCCGCTTCACGTTGTAGCCAGTCGCGCCGTTCGAGGCCGTCCAGCTAAGCGCAGCCTGACCATTACCCGCCGTTGCCGTCAAGCCTGCCGGCACGGCAGGAGGTTGCTGCGTCGTTCCGCCCGGTTCGTTCCCCCAGATCAACGTGCCGTTCTGATACAGGGTAACGTTGCTAGACGGAGCGAAAGAGGTTTGCGTCCCGTTGTAGGAATAGTCGTCCGCTTCGTTGTAATTGCTCCAATTCGCCTGATTAATACGGCTTTGGATTTCGCCGCTGTTCCCTCCGGCCGCGATGGAGCCTGCGCCGGTCGTAAATCCGATCTCCACGTACGTATCGGCTCCGGTTGCCGGCGCGCTCATCGTTGTGAATGAGGTCGTCAAGTTAGCACAACCAACGCCCGCCCAGTCGCAGTTGAAAGTTTCAGACTGCGTCGATCCTTTCGTGTACCAGTAGCGAACTTTCAACTGGTTGAGAGGGACGGAGGACGTGCCCGTGTTTACGATCCGAAGCTGCGGTTTCATCTGACTATCCGTCGCGCTGGAGTCTCCTACCCGGTATTCCGCTTTTAATGTGCTAGGCAATTGCGGAGTCGCGCTCGCTTGTGCGGAATTCAAGCTTTCGCCGGAAGCGTTCACCGCGCTAACGACGTAATAATACGTTGTTCCGTTGGCGAGTCCCGTGTTCGTATAGCTCGTTGCGGCCACTCCGCTTGCCACCGTCGTATAAGGTCCGCCGCTCGTCGTTGCCCGCTTCACGTTATAGCTCGCCGCGCCGCTAGATGCTGTCCAACTTAACGCGACCTGCGCATTGCCTGCCGTTGCGGTCAATGCCGTAGGCGCCGCCGGTATGGCAAATAGCGGAGTCGCGGTCGCTTGCGCGGAGTTGACGCTTTCGCCCACCGCGTTCACTGCGCTGACCACATAGTAATAAGTCGTGCCATTCGTCAACCCCGTATTCGTGAAGGTCGTTGCCGTTACTCCGGTTGCGACGTTCGTGTAAGGTCCGCCGCTTGTCGTCGCCCGCTTCACGTTATAGCTCGCCGCGCCGCTAGATGCTGTCCAACTTAACACGACCTGCTGGTTGCCTGCCGTCGCGGTAAGACCGGTCGGTGCGGCCGGAACCGTAGGAATAGCCGGTACTACGCTAACCTGCAAGGAGTTCGCGCTCTCGCCCACCGCGTTCACCGCGCTGACGACATAATAATAAGTCGTACCATTCGTGAGTCCCGTATTCGCGTAGCTCGTTCCGGTTATGCCGGTCGCAACCGTCGTATAAGGACCGCCGCTTGTCGTTGCCCGTTTGACGTTATAACTCGTGGCGCCGCCGGAAGCGGTCCAGCTCAAGGAAGCTTGCGCGTTGCCCGAAGCCGCGATTACGCCGGTCGGCGCAGACGGCACCGTCGGCGTCGACGATCCGAGCAAGCGGTCGTATTCCGCGTAAGCCGTCGCAATATCGACCTGCGACCAGAAACGATGATACTTAAAGGTCGGGGTGCCGTTTTCCCATTTCTTCGTCGTCGGGTTCCAAGAAGTATTGTATAGATTGGTGAGGTAAGACCATTTAGGATCTTGCGTAATTTTCGGTCGGAGCTCGGGATAGCTGATGTAGACGCCGTTGCCGCCTTTGGCCGGATCGGAAGCAATGCCGCCGTTGCCGGGAATGGCGTTGCCCATACCGTACGTTCCGGACCATCCATTCGGGAAATAAATTTCTTTCTCGAAGTAACGGGAGTAATCTCCGCGCTCCTCGGGTTTAACGATGCCGATTCCGTCATTGAAGCTCCAAGCAACGCCCAGCAACGAATCCGCGAGCGTCTTCGCTTGATTCCCGAGAGTCGTGAAGTTGCCCGTTTCCGCTTTCGTACCGGCCGCGAAGAAGGAGAGGGCTTTGATGTAACTGCCCAACACGCCGACGTCTTGGCTTGGATCCGTAGTGATCACATGGAAGTTCGGATTGCCCGTGTACGTAGCGAAAGAGTTCCACGTGTCTGGCTGCCCCGTCCATTCTTGACCGCCGGGAATATAAAATTCGCCCGGAGCGGCAGTCGTCGCTACGGCCGGATTCGCGCCGCCGAGAATACGCTGGCCGGAAGCGTTCAAGTAATAGCCGTCGGAATCCGTGACCGGTTTCTGATTTACGAAGACGTAATCCATCGACCAATCGATCCATTTGGAAATCACGTTTTTGGCCATTTGGAAATTTTGGGACGTTATATCCCCGCTGGAAGCGAGAATGTAATACATCTCCGCAACCCGCTCAAGCGGCCACGCTTGGAAACCGAACCAAGAGTTCGAGTCCGGATCGGTATATACCGGCGCCTCTTGGTAAGCCAGATTGTAAAACGTGCTAACGCCGGTCGGATAAGTGCTGTAGCTGCCGCCCCAACTGTTCGTCGCTCCGCCGCCGATAGCGCCTTCCGCCGATAGCAGCCAGTTGTAGAACTCGAGCTGACGCGTCAGCGATGCGTTCCAGTCCGCTTGGCCCGTTGCGGATGGCGGCGTTAGACCGCCGGCCGTCGTTCCGAGCGCATAAGCCGCTACCGGGTTCTGATAAGCTTGGTGCGCGTGACTAGCGCCGATCCTCCAAGCCCAGTTGCCGTTGCTGCCGATGCCCCCGCCCCAAGCCGTATACCAAGCTAACAAATTCATGCTTGAGTTTTTGCCGCTCCCCGCCGTCGGCGACCCATCGCTGGCGCTGCCGATTTGCTGGAAGTATTTATCGTAAAAACCGTAGCGCAAATAATCGCCCATCTTTTTCGTCTTATTCAGAATAGCCGTATTGTTGTAGCCGAACTGCTTCGCCCAATAAATGACCTGAATGACCCGGGCGTCCGCATCCGTTGCGTTCGTATATTTCCACTGGGCTGCGGGTGCCGCGGATTCTTTGGTGAACAAGGTCATGAAGCCTTCATTCGTTTTACCGAACGTTTTGTTGTCTTGCGACGGGTGGGTAATCGCTTCCCATACCGATTCTTCTTCCCCGCGTTGGAACGTATTGACATACGTCGCCGTGTGAGAAGGATTCAAAGTATTTCCGAAGCCGTACCAATTGTCGACGTCTACCAGCCAGTGCATCAAATACGTCTGATTGTTGCCGTAGGTGGCTTTCAGTTCGGCGTCCAGCGGGTCGGGTCCGGGAGAATACTGGCCGGACAGCTGGGAGGGATATTGATCGGGAAAAGGTTTCTCCGCAGCATAAGTCGCCGGGCTGGCCGGGTTGTAGTAGTTCATCGTAGGCTGTTCTTCGACGCCGTCTCCTTCATTAATCGGGATGATGTATTTCTCCATATTAGCCCACGCGGCATCCAACCGGGTCCAATCGCCGGTATATTTTCCATATAACGCTTCCAACCAGAGCCAGTAACTATAGGCTTCCGATGTAGTCATATGCCCATAGTCGGGGGCTTCGCTCAACAGCGTCTCGATGGCGTGATAAGGAATCCCTTCGGGCGAAAAATAACCGCTAGCCGGATCTTTGATCTGATTGTAAAGCTGCATGAAAC
Source organism: Cohnella herbarum (assembly GCF_012849095.1). Taxonomy (NCBI): domain Bacteria; kingdom Bacillati; phylum Bacillota; class Bacilli; order Caryophanales; family Paenibacillaceae; genus Cohnella; species Cohnella herbarum. The sequence continues at coordinate 7,373,548 of NZ_CP051680.1, read as the reverse complement.
GGGTTTCGTAGATCGTTGCCGCGGAAGCTTCTTTCGGCGCTATCCACAAGCTTGCGTAGGCGGACACGATCATCGCTGCCGCGAGCAGCCAGACGAGTCCCTTACGGTACATGCTCTGAACCATTATCAAATTCCTCCTTAACCGATTTTTTTGCTAGTTCCGTCATCCTGTCGAGGTATTCCGAGCAAGCCTGCCTCCTTTACGAAAAGGTTTTCTGTACATTTCCATTATAAAACCGGGAAACTTTGTAAAATGTGCGTGATGTAACTTGTTTACGCCGCTTATGTAACCGTTTGAGAAAATCCATTCGCGCAAAAAAACCGTTTTCCGGCGTTTGCCGGAAAACGGTTTCGTTCACTTCGCGCCTTATGGCGCGGTTCCCCACACTAACATTCCGTTCTGGTACAGGGTCACACGATCCCAATTGGCATATGCCGTTTTCGTAGGGTCATACGAGTAATCGCCGACTTCATTGAAGTTCGACCAGTCGGCTTTGGAGATTCGTCCTTGAATATCTCCCGTCTGTCCTCCCCCGGCGATCGATCCGGCTCCGGCCGCAAACGAGATTTCCAAGTACGTATCCGTCCCGCTTCCCGATGAGCCGACGAACGCGCCCTGTACGTTCGCGCTGCCGACTTGCGCCCAATCAACCCAGAAGCTCAGCGACTGGTTGCTGTCTTTGGTGAAATAATAGCGAAGCTTCAACGTGCTCAAGTCCACGGCCGTCGTGCCGTTATTCTTGATGTTGAATTGGGGTTTAATCTGATTGTCGGCAGCATTCGTGTCACCCGCGCGATACTGCACGGCTAAATTGCCCGTGCTGCCCGCCACCGGCGTCGCGGTTGCCTGCGCCGAGTTCGCGCTTTCGCCAGCCGCGTTCACAGCGCTCACAACATAGTAATAGGCGGTTCCGTTCGTTAACCCGGTATTCGTATAGCTCGTTGCCGTTAGTCCCGTCGCCACGTTCGTGTACGGTCCGCCGCTTGTCGCCGCGCGTTTGACCGTGTAACTCGCCGCCCCGCTCGAAGCGACCCAGCTAAGCGTCGCTTGCGCATTGCCTCCCGTCGCGGTCAAGCCGGTCGGGGCCGACGGAACCGTCGGATTCGCGACAAGCGGCTTCATGATCCGATCCAGCATCGCTTGCTTCGGCGCGTTCCATGTCGTCCAATCGTCGAGCAGCAGACCGCCCGTATCTCCGCTGTTCGGGTTGAGACACCAGTACGTCCAATACATATCGTTGTCTTTGATATAATCGATCAGCTTATTCTGCCATTTGCCTTCGGCGCTCACCGTATCGACGCTTCTGCCTCCGAACTCCCCGGCTAGAATCGGCGCGATATTTTCCTTGTGAATGTATCCCCAATACGAATCCCACATCGCCGGCATATTATTCGGAAACGTCGGATCGGAGAACCAGGTTTGAGCCGATACTCCCGGACCGTAATCGTGAGGGGAATATACGACGCGATTGGACACGTTGAGCCGCACGGGATTGTTCCGCACGCCTTTCAAGTTGCCTCCCCACCAGTAAGTGCCGGTTTCTCCCTGTACGTTGGATTGAATGCCTTCGACAATAATCAACCAGTTCGGATTAGCCGCAAGAATCGCGTTGCCCGCGCGTTCCGCCGCCAATCTCCAGTCCGTCGCTAAGTTGCCGGTTCCCCAACTGGCCGTACCGTGCGGCTCGTTATGGAGATCTCCGCCAATGACCGTAGGGTTGTTCGCGTAACGCTGCGCTAACATGACCCAATCGTCTATCCAACGCTGTTCGGAGTATTGCGAAGTGTACCAAAGCTCCGATTGCCCTCCCGAATCCGGGCGGTGACGATCCAAAAACACTTTAATGCCTCGTTCGCCCGCTTCCTGTATGACCCGGTCCATTAATTGAATCGGCGTCAGTCCGATCAAATCCGGGTTCGTAAACGTATTAATGCTACTCGGCATGACGCCCGAATCGAACATCTGCGTACTGAACGGCAACCGAAGCAGGTTATAGCCGTGATCTTTGATTTTGTCCATGAAGCTATCCAGCGAATACTGCCATAATCCATGAGGAGAATAATTAGCCGTTTCGAAGCCGAACCAATTAATCCCGTTAAAAACAGCCGGGTTCCCTTCCGAATCCAAAATACGGTTGCCGGATGTATGATAGTACCCGGTCGGGGCCGCGTAACTTTTGCCGATTCCTACGGAAAGCAGCAGGGAGCAGGCCAGCGCCGCGATCACAACGACAATTCCTCCGCGTTTGCATGCGTTGATCAACATTTTCGTATCCTCCGTTCCATTTTGAAAAACATATCGCAAATCCCCTCCCTTTCATCCGACATCTCTCTCTAGAAATCAATTTCCCTCCTTCGATAAAAATGATTCTCCTATAAACAACTCCATTATAAAACGGAACGAAAACAAAGAATGTGCGTCATGTAACCTTGTTATTGCGTATTGTATCTTCTTCGAAATCGTTTTCTATCCGGAATAAAAAAAACGCCTCCGAGGCTGTAAGCCCCGAAAGCGAATGCGATTTTAATGTGCTATAATGCACTGCCGCCGTAGAGAAAGCGATACTCCCAGTGTTTACCCGAGATCACGTCGGTGCGGACCCCGCCCGATTCCTTGGAATACGTATGCAGCACTTTGCCGTCACCTAAATAAATTCCCGCATGAGTGATTTTGTCTCCGAACGGAGACTTGCCGGTATAGCTCGATGCCTTCGTCCCTTTGTACGACATGAAGAACATCAAGTCGCCGCGCTTCAATTGCTTCCAATCCGTCTTCACTGCGCCTTTGCCCCTGACATAATCGCCCTGTCCGCGCGAATCCGCAGGTAACGTGACGCCTATCGCGTCCTTGAACATTTGCCGGATGAGATCCGAACAATCGAACGTATTCGTGTTATCGCGACTAGATCCATATTCATAAGGCGTGCCTAAGTACTTCATGCCCGCGGCGATGATCGCTTCTACTCGATTAGATCCCGGGACGGCCGGGGGCTCCGATGGGCCAGTTACCGCACCCGATACCTGTATGTACTTATCATCCGTGCTCACGTAACCCGTTTGCCCTTTGGAATCGGTCACTGCGTACCAGTACGAGTTCGGCTTGTCGGTTACAGTCACTTGCTCGCCCTTGGATAAATACCGAATGCGCGAAGCGCTCGTCGACGGGGAAGTTCGGAAGGAAACGCTGCCGATGATCGTTGCTTTCGTGCCGGATACGGTCCCGCTTCCACCGGATGAAGAGCTGTTTACGCGAATATATTTGCTGTCGGAAGAGATATAACCGATGCTTCCGAATACATCCTGCACTTGTAACCATTTGCTATTCGGAGTGCCCAGAACAACGACTTCCTCCCCCTTGCCGATCATGCGTATGACCGAACCCGACGTGCTTGGAGACGTTCGGAAATTAACCCCCGACTGGATCGAGCCCGTCGTTACGGCTGCCGCCGCTTTCGGCGCGGAATAGGGATACGATCCGACTACGATCGCCGCCGCTAAGAGATACATCAATGTTCGTTTCACTTGCGCAGTCCTCCTCTGGATTATGCATGAAGGGGATCGTCCCCTTACCTGCTTAATTATAGAGGCATGTCCAAGCCCTTCCATCGGACGTCGAGCCCAAGCAACCGGGACCATTATGGGGAAATAGTTCCATCCGACCCTGGGTCTATAGCACGTCAACCCCCGTCGTCAACGGACGAAGAGGAGCCGTTTTCCCCAAACTTACCAGCGTAATTCAGCCGAAACGGCAAAAAAACCGGCGCGAATACGCGTCGGTCTAGACTCTCTGTCGTCTCCTATTGGAATAAGTAGGCATTTAAGATGCGTTAGACCCATTTGCCATCGGGAAAATATCCCGGATTCACGGAGTACCCTCCTCCGGTTCCACATGCACCTGAACGTTCAGAATATCGTGCTTGCGCCTTAATCTTTGCTCCACCGAATCGCTGATCCCGTGACTCTGGATGAGCGACAATCGAGGATCAACGGTCACGATAACATCGACGAGAACCGTACTGCCGTGAAGACGGGCGCGTATATCTTTAATTCCGCGCACCCCTTCCGTACACTCGACGACTCCCCTCAGCGTCTTCAGTTGCTGGACATCGAAGCCATCGGTCAAGTCATGGGTTGCCGACCAGAAAATATCCCAAGCCGTTTTCATAATCAGCATCGCGACGACGACCGCGGCAACCGCATCGAGCCAAGGCCAGCCGAGCACGGCTCCGAAAATACCGACGGCGGCTCCAATGCTGACGAACGCATCCGATCGATTGTCCTTGGCGGCAGCCAGCAAAGCCTGACTTTTGATAGTTGCAGCTAGACGGGCGTTATATGCGTAGACGACGAACATCGCCGCCGCTGCGGCAATCGCTATCCAACCCGCGGCAAGGTCGGGCTCCGAATAATGACCATTCCATAAGTTGCGAACTGCGGCTTGCCCGACTTGTAAGCCTACCGTCGCCATAATGAAAGAAGCGAGCAACGCAGCGATCGTCTCCGCGCGCAAGTGGCCGTATGGATGGTTAGCATCCGGGGGACGGCGGGAAATCTTGAGGCCGATTAACACGGCCACGGACGCCACGATATCGGTGACGTTGTTGAACCCGTCCGCCAACAACGCTTCGGACGAGAATGCCCATCCCGCCGCTAGTTTTAGGCCGGAAAGCACAAGGTAGGCTCCTATGCTGACCCATGCGCCTTTTTCTCCCTTTTTGATATCGCCGTAGATGTCCATATCGTCATCCAGCCCCCTTCCGCTCCGTATACTCATTTATATCCGTTCAGACGCAGTCGCAACCCTCGTATTCGCGTAAGCTTCCTCCCATTTGCGAAACGACTACGCGGCGGGGGTGGGTTGAGTTGACTAGACATGGTCGGATTTTTCGACTACGGGCGTGGGGGTGAGTGGGTGGTTGGATTCGTCTCGTATAGTCGCTTTTTCCGACTATGAGAGCGGGGTTGGTTAGTTTCTCCTCGCTATAATCGCTTTTTCCGACTATGAGCGCGGGGTTGGTTGGGATTGCTTCGCCATAGTCGCTTTTTCCGACTATGAGAGCGGGGTTGGTTAGTTTGCCCTCGTCATAGTCGCTTTTTCCGACTATGGGAGCGGCAGCGTGTGGTTTCGTCTTCCCATTGTCGCAAAATGCGACTATGGGAGCCCTTTTACCCAACACTCACCCCCCATTGTCGCAAAATGCGACTATGGGAACCGAGTCTCGAGCCTCCCCCTCGCGCCCCTTTGCCCCCGCGTTATCAAAAAACGCTTGCCGGGCTATCCCGGCAAGCGTCGCAATTTTATTTTCTGTCTTCTTCGGGAATCAGCTTCGCGCGAAGAGCCTGAACTTCCGGATGCTCCAAGTACTCGTCGAAGGTCATCATCCGGTCGATGATGCCGTTCGGCGTAATCTCGATAATCCGGTTAGCGATCGTCTGCATGAACTGATGGTCATGCGAGGTAAAGATGATCGGACCGTCGAAATCGATCAATCCGTTATTGAGCGCCGTGATGGACTCCAAGTCCAAGTGGTTCGTCGGCTCGTCGAGCAGCAACACGTTGCCGTTCGTCAGCATCATGCGGGAAAGCATGCAACGCACCTTTTCTCCCCCGGACAATACGGAACCCTTCTTTAATGCTTCGTCGCCCGAGAACAGCATCCGGCCAAGGAAGCCGCGGATGAACGATTCGTCCGGATCCTTGGTATATTGACGCAGCCATTCGACCAAGTTCAAGTCCACGCCGTCGAAATAAGCCGAGTTTTCTTTAGGGAAGTACGCTTTAGTCGCCGTTACGCCCCAAGTGATCGTACCTTCTTCGGGTTCTTTTTCACCTACGAGCATTTGGAACAGCAGCGTCTTGGCATGGCCGTAAGGACCGACCAACGCGATCTTGTCGCCTTTGTTGACGACGAAGTTAACTCCGTTCAGAACCTTCTCGCCTTCCAGCGTTGCCGATAGATTCTCGACCGTCACGACTTGCTTGCCTACCTCGCGCTCCGGCTTAAAGTTGATGAACGGGTACTTCCGGTTGGAAGGACGGATGTCGTCCAGAGAGATTTTATCCAATAGCTTCTTACGGCTGGTCGCTTGCTTCGCCTTGGATTTGTTCGCGGAGAACCGTTGAACGAATTCTTGCAATTCCTTGATCTTGTCTTCCTTCTTCTTGTTCTGGTCTCGCATGAGCCTCATCGCCAATTGGCTTGACTCGTACCAGAAGTCGTAGTTGCCTACGTACATTTGAATCTTGCCGTAATCGATGTCGGCGATATGCGTGCAGACTTGGTTCAAGAAGTGACGGTCATGGGATACGACGATTACGGTACCTTCGTAACGGGACAAGAAATCTTCCAACCAATTGATGGATTCGAGATCCAAGTGGTTGGTAGGCTCATCGAGCAACAGAATATTCGGGCTGCCGAACAAAGCTTGCGCGAGCAATACGCGAACTTTCTCGTTACCGCTAAGCTCCGCCATTTTCTTGTCATGAAGCTCGGTAGTAATGCCGAGACCGTTCAACATGCCGGCCGCTTCGCTTTCCGCTTCCCAGCCGTTCATCTCGGCGAATTCCGCTTCGAGCTCGCCCGCGCGCATGCCGTCCTCGTCGGAGAAATCCTCTTTCAAGTAAATGGCGTCCTTCTCTTTCATAACCTTGTACAGACGATCATGGCCCATAATAACCGTTTCAAGCACGTTGAACTCATCGTACTCGTAATGGTTCTGCTTAAGGACCGCAAAACGTTCGCCCGGGGTAATATGAACTTCGCCCGAGGAGGATTCCACTTCGCCGGACAGGATTTTCAGGAACGTGGATTTCCCCGCTCCGTTCGCGCCGATCAAACCGTAACAGTTGCCGGGCGTGAATTTGATGTTAACGTCTTCGAATAGGGGGCGCTTGCCGAAACGCAGGCTAACGCCGGATACGGTAATCATGAGTCTAATCCATCCTTTTCTTTTGGGGTTTCTGTTTCAAGACTATGGCTTTCAAAACGTAATGTTTCTCCATGTTGCAGCAGCAATAGCTTCTCTTCGGGGATGCCAAGCTGCACCCTTGCCGATTCCAACCGTTGCAATGCTTGCTCCGGAGTGTCGTCCGAAAGCTTAAATGCACCGTAATGCATGGGTACGAAATACTTTGCCTTGACGTCCAGAAAAGCCTGCATGGCTTCTTCAGGACTTACGTGCTGGGAGGCCATGAACCATTCCGGGTCATAAGCTCCGATAGGCAGCAAGGCAATATCGATATCGAACTTCCGTCCGATCTCGCTAAATCCGCGGAAATAGCCGCTATCCCCGGCAAAATAGATCGTCGGACCGTGATCGATCTGCAACACCCATCCGCCCCAATGCGACGTATTCATATCCCAAGGGTTGCGGCGAGTCCAATGCTGGGCGGGAACGAAAGTAAACTTTACGCCGTGGAATGAAATATCCTCCCACCAGTGCAGCTCCTGAGACTGAAGAAAACCTCGTAAAATGAGCTTTCTCCGCAAGCCTGCCGGAACGATCATTTTTTTCGGACCTCTGAGCCTACGCAGGGACGACATATGCAGATGGTCATAGTGGGCATGCGAGATCAGTACAACGTCGATCGATGGCATGTCCGATAATTCGACTCCCGGGGGAGACAGCCTTTTCTGAAACGCCATTCTCCTAGCCCAGACGGGATCGGTCACGATATTCAAACCTGCCATCTGTATGAGAAAAGTAGAGTGTCCGATCCATGTAATGGACGGTTCGCTACGGTTATGCTGCAGGAAACGCAGGTCAGGCGCCACGCAAGGAATGCACTTTCCGTATTCCTTGTTGCGCATTTTGCGCAACCGATCCTCACGCCAACGGTGCAATTGATCCATGGATGCTTTGCCCGCACCTACGGAATCCAAGTTGCCGAAGCGTCTTCTAAGCATGAAATCCCTCCGATGATGTGCTCATGTATACTATAGCAGGAAACTCCCGAATGTACCAAGGTTGACGATAAAAAGACTGCAATCATCACTTATTAATCGCTATAGAAAAACTTAAAACGCCATCGGCTCCATATTCCTCGGAGCCGATGGCGTTTTTATCGATGGACGGGACATTCGTAAGCTACTCCTTTACTCCGCCCAGAATGATCCCTTTGACAAAGAACCTTTGCAGGAAGGGATAAACGAACAGAATCGGAACGGCACCGATAATAATTTGCGATGCGCGCAAAGAGCGTTCGGAAATATTTTTCAGTTCGGATACGTCCATATTGATTTTCGTAAAGTCTTTCGCCACCACGATCGTTTGCAAGAAGGAGGACAGCGGATATTTTCGATAATCCGTCATATAGATCAAGCCGTCGAACCAGGAGTTCCAATGGTAAACCATCGAAAACAAAGAAAGCGTCGCGATAGCCGGCATAGACAACGGGATATAAATCGTAAATAACGTGCGGAATTGACCCGCTCCGTCGATCAGCGCCGCCTCTTCCAGCTCCTTCGGAATGGAACGGAAGAAATTGATCAGCAGAATGAGACTGAACACCGCAACCGCCCCGGGAAGAATGAGCGCGAACAACGAGTTCAACAGGCCGAGTTTCTGCACGACAATATACGAAGGGATCAGTCCGCCGCCGAACAGCATCGTAAACAAGAAATACCAAGCAAAAAACGTTCTCCCGCGATAAGGCTTATTATCTTTCGACAGGGCATACGCCGCCATCGCTATCAATATCATCGTAAGCGCGGTTCCAAGTACCGTACGCTGAATGGCTATCCAGATGGAGATGAGAAAGTTGTTGTTACCGAACGTTTTCGCGTAGGAACCGACCGTAAAGTCGACAGGCCAAAAATAAACAAGATTCGCGCTGGCCGCGGCTTTAGAGCTGAAGGAAACCGCCAGAATATGCAGCAGCGGGGCAATGCACAGCAATGCCAGCAAGCCGACGAACGTATAGTTGAACACCGTAAAAACGCGGTAGGAAACGGATTGGGTCTGCACGATAACGCCCCTTTCTTAGAAGATGCGGTATTTCCCGAAGCGGTAAGCCAGGTAGTAAGTGACGGCGATCAGAATAAAGCTGATGACCGATTTGAATAAGCCGACAGCCGCGCCGAAGCTGAAAGCACCGCCGACAAGACCGTTGCGGTATACGAATGTATCGATGACGTCGCCCTGCGAGTAGACTAGGGGATTGTACAAATTGAAAATTTGGTCAAATCCCGCATTTAAAATGTTGCCCAGCGACAGCGTGCCGACTACGACGACGACGGGCATAATCGACGGAATCGTCACGTACAGCGTTTGTTTCCACCGGTTCGCGCCATCAATGACAGCCGCTTCGTACAGAGAGGGATTGATACCGGCCAGAGCGGCCAAGTACACGATCGCCGAGAAGCCGAACTCTTTCCAAATATCCGTCACGATAACGGTGACCCTAAACCAGAAACCGTCGCCGAGGAAGAAAATCTCATCGACTCCGAATAAACCGAGAAATTGGTTGACGATGCCGCCTTTTACGGAGAGCACGTCGATCAGAATGCCGCCCAAAATAACCCAAGATAGAAAATAGGGCAAATAAACGAGGGTTTGCACCGTACGCTTGAAGAGCATATGGCGCACTTCATTGAGCAGCAGCGCGAACACGAACGGTACCGTAATCCCGGTAACGATCTTCATCGAGGAAATGACCAGCGTGTTGACGATAACTTGCCTGCTGTCCGGAAGCGTAAAGATTGCGCTGAAATTATCCCATCCGACCCACGCCGAGCCGGTGACGCCCTCCCACGGCTTAAAGTCCTGAAAGGCGATAACGATTCCGAACATCGGCAAATATTGAAAAATAAAAGTCACGATAAAGGCGGGAGCCAGCAGCGCATAAAAGGGCCAGGCCCGCTTCATGCTTAAACGGCTTCGCCGAGGCTTAGAATGGTTGACGACTTGTTCGCCCATGCTGCGTTCACTCCGTTTCGTGGAAGGCGGCAAAGCACGTCACTTGCTTCGCCGCCGACTTTGAATCTATTTGGCGTTTTTGCTCTCTTTGTACCAAGCGTTTACTTCTTCCGTAATCTTGTCGCCGCCGTTCGCTTTCCAATCCTTGACGAATTGATCGAAAGCATCCGCCTGCTTTTTGCCGTAAATAATGCTTGAGAACGTTTCACGCTGCATTTTGAGAAGGATTTCGTTCTGCTTGACCATCGTCTCCGTAGGGATAGTCGTAAACTTGTTATAGATCGCGTCCTTCATCTGGGAGTAAATGACTTTGCCGCCCTCGATGACGATCGGATCGTGGCCCGCCTGACGGATTTCCGCCGGCGTCTCCGGCGTTTTGCCGGTTGCGAGCCGGTTGTACACCTCGACGAGACCGCCCGGCACTTCCGGGAAGTCCGGCGTCAGCAAATATTTCTGCGCTTCGATAAAGCCTCCCGGAATTTTGCTTTGATCAAACGACGGCTTACCGTTCTCCATGATGTAATCGTAGCCTTCCGCCCAACCGTATTTGAAATCGGAGTTCGGATCATCGAACGCGAAGCCGTAAAGTTGATCGACATACTGCAGCATCTTGTCCATATGCTTGAAGTCTTTATTGAAGACGAGCGTAAACGAGATCGGAACCTGCCCCATGACGCCTCTCTTGCCGTCCGGACCGCTTGGCACGGGATAAGGCTTGTAGACGGCATTCGGATCGTTCTTCACAAGATCGCCTAGCGGCCAAAGCGGAGCCCACCAGGAAGCGAAGACAATACCCGACTTGCCTTGGATGAAGCTTTCCGTCGCCTTCGCCGCATCGTGAATAGCCGCTTCCCGGTCGATGTAGCCTTTGCTATACCATTCGTTCAGTTTCGCCAGTACGTCCTTCACCTTAGGATCGGTGTTACCGCTTCGCAAGGTGCCGTCTTCGGCTTCATGCCAGTAATCGGGGATTTGCGCTCCCATCGCACCCACCAGGAAGCTAGCATCGCTCATATGCGGCGTAATCCCATCCTTCAGAGATAAAGACATGCCAATCGTATCCTTCTTATTGTTGCCATCGGGATCTTGGTTCACGAAAGCGTCCATGACGCGTTCCATTTCTTCGATCGTCGTCGGTGCCGTCAGCTTGAGCTTGTCCAACCAGTCCTGGCGAATCCACATGACCGATATCGGCTCGCCCCCCGTAAAGAACGGCAGCGCGTATTTCTTGCCGTCGCGCGTAACGTAGTTCCATACTTCCGGGTGTTTGGCATACAGTTCCTTCATGCGCGGGGATGCATACTTCTCGAACGCCTCGGTAATATCCATCGACTTGCCGGCTTCGGCGAAATTGGCCACGATGTCTATATCCGAGGTGGCGAATACGTCCGGCATCTGTTCACCGGAAGCGAGAATCATGCGCAGCTTGGTCTTGTACGATTGGCTTTGATCCGTAATGATCCAGTTGTATTTGATATTCATTCCGAGCTTTTCCTTAGCCCATTTGGTATGCCAATTGTTTTCGATCGTTTCGCCGTTTTTGAATTGGGTATCTCCTCCTAATCCTCTCACGGTCGTAATGGTAACCTCTGCGTTTTGTTCGCCCGATCCGCTCGCCTGACCGCTCGAAGCAGAATTGCCGTTGTTCGATGAACAGCCGATGACCAGAGTCAAACAGAGCAAACCAATCAGAACCCCCGCTGCCTTTTTTCGCATCCTAAGCACTTGTCTCTTTTTCATTGATAACCCTCCCATTTGTTAGTTGCAGCCTTTCTCGGCCGAATCTATTTCCAAATGCTTGTGGAGCCACTCGCCTATTTTCGTGAAAAGAGCTTCTTTATACCTCATCCCGGAAAATGGATGGTCCGCGCCGTCTACGAGATATAGCTCGGCACCCATGGCAGCATAGGCGTAAGCGTTCTCAATCGGAACCTCGATATCGTTCGTTCCATGTATCGCAAGCACGGCGCTAGCGACTCGCTCCATTGCTGCGAGAGGATCCATCTCGCGCAAGCTTTCGATGAAGGGTCGTCCTACGGACCAGCCGAGCCAGTCCATCCAGCCGGTTCGCTCCAATTGATCCCAATGCCGCGACTGGAAAAAGGCGGGAAACACTTTGCTTGGATACGCAACCGGAGCAAGGAGAGACACCGCCCGAACTCCGGAATTCGTAGCGGCGATCTCGGCTGCGAACGTCCCGCCCAAGCTAAAGCCGACGATGCCGATCTTGCCGGGATCTACTTCGTCTTGCCGACAGAGAAGCTCGAGAACGGATGCTGCATCCTCTAATCCGCGGCTAAGAGTAAACTTAGCGAAGTCTCCGTCGCTTTCCCCAAGCCCCCGGTAATCGAAACGAACAACCGCATAACCTGCGCGGGCGAGACGATCCGCCAACTGAACGTGCATATTGTGCGGTCCGACCGCCGTATCCGCGAACCCGGGAATGACGAGAATCCCTGGAACGGGACTTGATTTGTCGCCGCGTACGGGAGCATGGAAGCGGCAACGAATCGTATCATCTCCGGCTTGGCACGCCAGTTCTTTTACTATTCTCGCCGGCAATCCGATCACGCCTTCCCGCCGCAGCCCCAAATTTCGATTTTGCGTTCAACCGACTGTTGCACGGCGGAACGCATGTCCGCTAACGCTTGGGTTATGCTGTTCGTCCCGGAATGCAAACTGAGTCGATTGCGTATGGAATCCACGGCCGCCTTGGAAAGCTCGGCGTAGAAATTGATTTTGCACATCCCGTTGCTGACCAATTGCCCGTACGTGTTTGCCGTTAGCCCCGAACCGCCATGAATGACAAGCGGTACGGAAATCCTATCGCGGATGGACCGCAATCGCTCGAAATCGATTCTCGGCTCCCCCTTCATCAATCCATGCACCGTCCCTACGGATACGGCAAGACAATCGACCCCGGTCGCCGTCGCGAAGGCGGCAGCTTGCTCGGCGTCCGTGTAGATCGGCTCTTCGCCAACTACCCTGGAGCTATGGTCTCCTTCATGTCCGGAAACGTAGCCAAGCTCTCCTTCCACGGACACCCCGACGGCATGCGCGACTTTCACGACCTCCCGCGTTTGGCGAATATTGTCCTCGAACGGAAGGTGGGCGGTATCGATCTGAATCCCCGTGTATCCAAGGCGAATGGCTTGGATCGCCATCTCGAGATCCGTTCCATGATCCAGATGAAGCGCGACGGGAATCGGAGCTTCCTCCGCTAATCTGACTAGGCTAGGTGCAAGCGATTTCATGTTCACATAATCAAAGTGAACGGCGGCAGTGCTTAATATGACCGGAGCTCGCCGTTGTACGGCTCCAGCGATTATCGCTTCGGCGAACTCCAGATTAATCAAGTCGAACGCGCCTACCGCATAGTTCTCTTGCCGTGCCCGAAGCAGCATGTCATTCATGTTTACGAGAGCCATTCGTCTCCTCCGTCCTATTTGAGTTGTTCCTCGATTCTATCGAACCGCATGTAAATTCCCTCGTATCTTTCTTTGTTCCTTAAATCCGGAAAATAAGAAATCAAGTCCGACGAAGCGGCTTTAGGCTCAAGATTTAGCATTCGCATAGCCGTCATTGCCGCTCCCAAGACGGTCGTATCCGGCGGGTCCACAGCTGAAACCGGCAGTCCGAATACATCCGCTTTGATTTGATTCCAAAGCCCACTTCTAGCTCCCCCGCCGCAAACGACGACTTCGCGAACGGCAGAGCCCGATCGTTCCAGCAACTCGATTCGCTGACGGAGAGCGAGCGCCACGCCTTCCAATACCGCTCTCGCCATATCCCCTTGCGTATGCCCGAGATGCAGTCCGATGAACCCGCCCGGCCGAGTCGGCACGTCGCGTTCTCCTCCGCCCAGATGGGGCAGGAACAACAAACCGTTCGCACCGGGTTCGATTTTATCCGCTTCGTTCATCAGCTCGGCGAGTGTCTTACCAAATAACTTCGCAAGCCAAGAGAGCGCAATCCCCGTCGTATTTAAGCCTACCTCGGCCAACCATTTGCCCTGCTCGAGGTAGGGATACGTATTGACCGCATACGATTCAACAGGCCGATCCACCGCAAGATGCAGGCATGTCGATGTGCCGCTTACATCGTATAACACGACCGGTTCGTCTTTTTGTATCGCATAGACGGCGCATAGGCTGTCCGCCGCCCCCATGGCAACGGGAATTCCCTCAGGTAACCCGGACAGTTTCGACGCTTCCGCGCTAAGCTTGCCGAGCATGCCGTTCGACGGGATAATCCGAGGCCAACTTAGCCTATCTAAGCCTAACCGTTCAAGCCAATCCCGCATCCAGTCCCCCGTTTCGATATCGTAAGCCAACGTGCAGGCGGCGTGAGTTGGATCGGTTGCCATCGTGCCGGTCAGAAACCAACCGACGGCATCTCGCGGCTGAACAACGACAGCCCCGTCGACTAAGCAATCCGGCCGATGCTCTTGCAGCCACATCAGCTTCGGAACGATATAAAACGGACTCGGAGCCTCCCCCGTTCTGCGATGCAGCTCCGCTCGGCCAAACTTCTCGATCAGCCGTTCGCTCTGGGTAATCGCGCGATTATCCTGATACAAAAGCGCGGTATGCCACATTTTACCGTCGGGATATTGCAGCGTAAACGTTGGGCATTGTCCCGTTAAACCGATCCCCTGCACTTCATTCGCTCGTCCGCCCAACTTAGCGGTTAGCGTTTGCAGTGACGCGAATAACGCCCTCCGCCAATCTTCCGGATTTTGCTCGACATAACCGGTGCCCGGATATGCGGTGTTCAGCTCCGTCCTGCCTTCTTCTAACGTCTCTCCCCGTTCGGTAAAAGCGACAGCTCTAATGCCCGAGGTTCCGATATCCACTCCTAAGAATATCGACATGCGATTTGTACCTTCCCTTCGAGAAAAGCTCCTTGACGTTCAACGATCAATTTCGCGGCTTCTTTGTCCGCTACAACCGTTACATTCGGGACGTTCTGCAAGTAAGAGGCAGGAACGTCGGCCGTTACCGGTCCCGTCAATGCCTGGAGCAGCGACTCCGCCTTCGATGCTCCGGACGCCATCAGCACAATATGCTTCGCCGCCAATATCGTCGCCAGGCCGATCGTCATTCCGTATTGCGGAACCGAATGATGCCAATATTGATAATTGTGGTCCAGTGTCTCGTTAGTCAGTGCTACGATACGCGACCGGGCGGCGGGCAACGATCCGGGCTCATTAAACCCGATGTGGCCATTGCGGCCGATTCCTTCGACGATCAGGTCGATCCCGCCGGCATTCCGTATCTCTTCATCAAACTGCTCGCAAACGAGCTGAGGCTCCATATCTTCTCCCCGCATGCGAATAATCCGGTCGGGAGCGATTCCGCATGGATGTATGAATACTCGGTTCAGCCAAGAAAAGAGACTGCGCTGATCTTCCGGAGGTACGCCTAAGTACTCTTCCGTCGAGATCACGCGGACTTCATTCAATAGAAGGTTTCCTGCACGGTATCGTTCGCATAAACGGCTATAAAGTCCGACCGGAGTATTACCGGTAGTTAATCCGAGCTTCAGCGATGGATTCGCCGTTATCGCGTCGGCGACAAGCTCCGTGGCGGCCTCACTCATCTCCTCGTAGTTATTGACAATGATCATTTTCATAGGCAACCTCAGTCTATAAGTCTGTAGTCGATCGTTAATCTATCCGTAGCAAGTGGGCGGAAGTAATCATCCGCGTAAGCGACATGTACCGGGTGATGCTTGTAACTCTCGATAACGCTTTCATCCGTAAAATCAATAGCCAGGCTATATCTATACCTCGCGTCTAAGTTAACCGAGATAGCGAAGGAAAAATGGATAACGCCGGGTATGGTCAGCAGTTGCTCCCGGCCTCGTTGAATAACTCGCATGCATTCTTCTTGCGTGGCGCCTGTTCGTATGTTAAACACGATTAGATGTCTAATCATCGTAGCCGCTCCTTCCTAAGCGCATTGTTGCGTCGATCCATTGCCGCCTTACGAACTCCCTCGATTCGGGAATACGTTCCTCCGTCAAATGCTCCAAAATAAGGGGACCGCTATACCCGCTACCTATCAACAACTCCATAAACAAGGGGTAGTCGATCTCGCCTTCTCCGGCGCCCAGCCATTGAAAATGGCCTTCCGGGTCCGGGCGGCAATCTTCGACATGAACGAGCCCGATATGAGGAGCGATATACCGGAACATGTCCGGTAAGAATGTTGCCTGTGTATTTAACGTGGACGCCGTCAACATGCCCGCCGGATCGGCAACAAGCTTCACGTTATTCATCGCCAACCGTCTTATGAATTCGTCCGCTCGTCGCGGAGAATGAACGACGTTCATCACGTATGGCTCGAAGCCGAGGTTAATGCCATGCTTGCCCGCTTCGACGGCGAGCGGTCGGATCGATTCGACCAATTGCTCCATCGCTTGCTCCGTTACGTTATCCGGGCTCCATTCCCACTCGTTCTTCGGATGGAAAGTGCCCGTCTCCGAGCAAAGCATCGAAGCGCCTATTCCTTCGCAGAGCCGCATGCTTCCGACAAATCGACGATGAATCGTCTTCCTGGCGTTCTCGTCCGGGTGAAGCAGGTTGCTGTACCCGGAAACGGCAGCGATTTCAATCCCAGCTTGCGCGAAAGCCGTCTTGATGCGATGGCAATGTTCTTTCGAAGGCCGATCGAAGTCTATGTCCAAACCCGGATAGGAACTAAGAACGACGCTTCGCAAATTCATTTCTCCGATGTTGAACGCAAGCTCTTCTATCGTTGCCGCGGAGATATATTCCGTGAATACGCCGAGATTCATTTCCTCTCTCCTCTACAGAAACCCATCCTGCTGAAACTTTGCTTTATTGTCCGGCAAGCGGAGCGAAGGAGGATTCGATCTCTACGCGCCGTCCGGTTTCCGCGGCTTCATGCGCCGCGTCCATGATCTCCATAACATGAACGGCATGCTCTCCGGTCATCAAGGGTTTCTTGCCCGTGGCAAGACATTCCGCTATATAGCTCGCCCCGCCATCCCATGCGTAATCCCCTTGATCCCGACATTCCGTCGTCCATATTCCGGTCGCTCCGTTGCATACGCGGACTCCGCGCGGATCCCAATCGAAGCCTTCCATCACCATTGCTCCGCCGGTTCCGATAATTTGAATCGTCCAATCCTCCGATTGGGCTCCGTAGACGAATCCGCTTTGCACAACGGAAAAAACGGCATTGCCATGATTCATTACGAGCGCGATATTGTCGTCCGCTTCGACCTTCACCGTCTCGCCTTCAATCGTGCGTTCCGGTATCGCGATGCCGGACATGGCCACGACGGATTTGGCCGGGCCCAACAATCCCGTAAGCGTCGTGACGTTGTATACTCCTAGGTCGAACAGGGAACCTCCGCCTTTCTTGTAAAACCACTGTCCCCAAGAAGGGCCGGTCGTTCCATAGATTCCATGGGCGGTAAACGGTTTGCCGATCGCCCCGGATGCAATCTTCTCGGACATATAGCGGAATGCCGGGGAAGCGGGTGAATTCGGAGCAGCCCATAAACCTAGACCGCGCTGCTTGGCAAAAGCAACCAATTCATGTGCGGATTTAATCTCGGTTGAGATCGGTTTTTCGACCCATACGTGTTTTCCCGCCTCCAAAGCAAGCCGACTATAGGGTTCGTGAAAAGGCATTGAGGTCAAATTGACGAGAAGATCGAACTCGACATCTCTTAGCAATTCTTCGTAATCACCGTAGTAACGATCGATTTCATACTTTTCGGCCAACGACTTCGCCCGTTCGATTTGATTGTCGCAGACGGCGACCACTTCGACGTAAGGGCTTTTTTTCATGTTCGGAATATAACAAGTTGCCACATTCCCGCATCCGACGACAGCTGCGCGCACTTTGCTCATGGAATCCCCTCCATTTTGTTTTTCTCATAAATTCGTCCAGACAGAAACCGGTAATAACAGCCAAAACAAAATTGGTCCGGACAATTCATATGGTTGTCCGTATGAATTTAATATACATCAGTACACCTAGGTGTGACTACCCTTCTTTTAAAAATATTTTTTTATTTTAGCGTGAACGAAAAAGAAACCTTCGGAAGTAACCTCCAAAGGTTTCTTTAAGGATCGAGCGCATTCCTCGAATCTTCAAATCGCAACAATCGACGCCGCATTTTAGACTCGAAACAATTCGACGAAATATCTGCATCGATCGCCGCGAACGACCGACTGAGACAGCTCCACGCGGACATCCTTGTCCATGTAGCCGATCCTTTCAATATATAAAGCCGGGGCTCCGACGGGGACCTCCAGCATTTTCGAATGAAAGTCGTCCACGAGGATAGGCTCGAAATAGTCGACGACGTGGTCCATCTTAATCTCGTACTTTTCCTCGAACAAGGAGTACAAAGACTTGTGGTTCTGTACTTCCTCCTGCGTCAGACGGCTGAAGAGGTTATACGGAACGAAGGTCGTTTCGAGCATGATCAACTCATCGTCCACTAACCTTAGACGGACAAGCTTGATGACCAACTCGCCATCCGCAAGATTGAGCTTTTCCTTAACCGCAGGCTTCGGAAGCACGATCTCGAACTCGATGACGCGCGATTCCGGATTCGACCCCCGTTCGATCATGTCCTGAGAGAAGCTGTACAGGTTACGCAGCTTCGTCTCGATTCTCGGTCTATTTACGAAAGTTCCTCGTCCCTGCTGTCTGACCAACAGTCCTTGATGCACCAAATCCGTAACCGCCTGACGGACCGTTGCCCTACTGACCGCATACTGCTCGGAAAGCATCGATTCCGGGGGGATCGGCTGCCCCGGCTGCAATTTGCCTGTACGGATGTCTTCTGCTATTATTTCTTTTATTTGCACGTAAAGTGGGATTTTGCTATCCGTTTGAAGCTTCTCCATAAGATTAGATTAGACCTCCTTATCTCTCAAGGCATCCACTTATACGGATGTCCGGCCATTTGATTGTAGCATTTCGTAAAATAAAATGAAATATGGTAACTCCTGTGAATGTGAATAAAGTATTGCATCGCGCTTCTTTGGCAAAATAGTCGGAATTAAGGTATTGTGGAGTAAACAGAAGAAAGCGAGGGGTATTCCATGAAATTATTATCCATCGAGCCTACCCCAAGTCCAAATACGATGAAGCTGAACGTGGACGTCAGGCTCGATCCAGGCGTTCAGTTGAATTACGGCAAAGACTCCAAGACGCCCGCAACGCCTCTGATCGCGAAGCTGTTAGCAGTTCCCGGCGTGAAGGCGATCTTCCATACTTCCGATTTCTTGGCGCTGGATCGCAAGGGCAATGCGGATTGGGCAGCGATATTGGATGGCGTGAAACAAGTATTCGGTGTCGCGGATAACGGATCGCTGACCTTGTCCGCGGCGGATACGGAAGGATTCGGAGAGGCGCATGTCCGCGTCCAAATGTTCCGCGGCATTCCGATGCAGCTCCGGGTGCGCAGCGGCGGTCAAGAATATCGGGCGGCGATGCCCGAACGATTTTCTCAAGCCGTAAGCGAGGCGGCGGGATCCACGATGATTCGCGAACGCATGTTGGAAGATCTCGGCGTACGCTATGGCGAACCGCAAGAGGTGTTGGACGAAGTTCAACGCGAGCTTGAGGCGGCGTATTCCGCGGCGAGGCTGCGCGACTTGGTCGAGCAAGCGAAAGCCGCAGGGCCGGAAGCGGCGCCTCCGGTTCCGCCTGCTCCGCTAACCGGTGAACAGGTGCTGCAAGCGCTGGACTCTCAAGATTGGCGCGAGCGTTACGCGGCGTTGGAGCGGTTGAAGCCGACGCCGGAAGAGATTTCCGTCGTCGCTCGCGCGCTCAGGGACAGCCAGATGTCGGTACGAAGACTGGCGGTCGTTTACTTGGGAGACCTACGTACGCCGGAGTCGTTCCCGCTCTTGTTCGAAGCGCTTAAGGATTCATCGGGAGCCGTTCGCCGAACCGCAGGCGATACTTTATCCGATATCGGCGATCCGATCGCGATCGGACCGATGATCGAAGCGTTGGAGGATTCCAACAAGCTCGTCCGTTGGCGCGCCGCGCGGTTCCTCTACGAGGCCGGCGACGATACCGCATTGGAAGCGCTGCGCCGGACGACGGCTAGCGAAAGCGAGTTCGAGGTAAAGCTGCAAGCGGAAATGGCGGTCGCCCGCATTGAGAACGGCGAAGAAGCCGCGGGTTCCGTATGGCAGCAGATGACGCGAATGAGGGAGCAGGAACGCGAAGGCAACTAAGACATAACCGCTGAATCTAAGAGATGGTCATCGAGTACAAGAGCATTCTGTACTTGACGGCCATCTCTTTATTGCTTATCCCTAATCCGGCCTCCCGTATTCAAAGAAGAGCTTGAAGGCGAATGATCGCCTGCGCTCGGTCGACGACCTCCAGTTTGCCATACAGACTGCTAATATAGTTCCGAACCGTGCCCTCCGCGATGTGCAGAATGTCGGCGATCTCCCGGTTATTCATCCCGCGTAAAATTAAGTTGGCGAGTTCCTCTTCCCGCTCGGTCAGTTTAATTCCCGCAACGCTTGATTTGTGCCAAAGCTCGTAATCCCCCGCGAGCTGGCTCATTCTCGCCGCGAGTTTGGCCCCTACGGCGGCAGGAAGAACGAACTGGCCGGCGACCGAGTCGCGAATCGAAGCGATCATTTTATCCCCATCCATATCCTTGAGCATGTAGCCGCTAGCTCCGCTCGCCATCGCTTCAACGATGTAATCCGTGTCGATGAACGTGGTCAGGATTAAGATTCTCGTATCGGGACAATTCAGTATGATCCGCTTCAATGCAGCAATACCGTCCATTACCGGCATCTGGATATCGAGTAAGACGAGACTAGGTTGGTGCGCTTCTGCCAACTCGCAAGCTTCCTCTCCGTTCTTGGCTACGCCGATCACTTCCATGTCGTCTTCCAAGTCCAGAATCGTTCGAAGGCCTTCCCTCGTCAGCATTTGATCATCGGCAATAACAAGCGAAATCCTCTTCATTTTCTATCCCCCGTCCTACGTATCGGATACGGCAAATCGATGTGCAAATGAAAGCCTCCGCCCACCCCGGAATCGATCGTAAGATCTCCTCCCAATTGCTCGACCCTATCCTTCATGGCCCTTAGGCCGAACCCCAATTCGATCGCGTCCGCGCTCTTACCGAAATTCGCGAGTCTGAATTGAATAGACGCTCCGACAAGGACCAATTCGAAATGAAACTCCGATGCGCCGCCATGCTTTATCCCGTTGGTCAAACCTTCTTGCAACGCATGATAGAGCATTTTCTTATGCGCGGTCGTGAGTTCCGGCAAATCTTGAACGGTCGATCGCACGATCACTCCCGCATTTCGCTCCGTATCCCGAATAAGCTGGTTCATCATCAAAGCGACATTGTTGTATTTGTCCTCCTTCAACATATGAACGGAACCGCGAATTTCGGTGAGGCTGTGCCGAACGAGATCCTGCGCTTCGTTCAGACGCTGAGCTGCGCCTTCCGCGTCCTTATTCATCAACCGCTTCCCCGCTTCGATCTGAATAACCGTAGAAGTGAGCGTATGTCCGACGATGTCGTGGATTTCTTGGGCGATCCGATTCCGTTCCTCATAGACGGACGCCTCAGCCAATGCCGCCGACGTCTCGAGCATCGAGCGTTCCAGGCTCCGCGTCCGTTCCTCCACCTGATTTTCCAAGCTATTCTTAAGCTTCTGAATTCCCGTGAACAGCTTCGCATTCGCGATTGAGATGGCGCATTGCGCCGCGAGCAGCTTCAAGACGTCCAACCGCTCCGACGTGAAAACGTTGGGCGATAGCTTATTCTCCAAATAGAGCATGCAAATCAGCTTATTCTGGTGAATAATCGGTAAGCAGAGAATGGATTTGATCCCGTTGTTCCTCACATAAGAGTTATGGACAAACATCCCTTCTTTCGCGGCATTGTGCAGAACGACTTCTTCTCTCGTTCTGATCGTGTATCCGACAATAGCCGCAGGCATCAAGTCAAATTGTTCGCTCGGGATGGATTCGACCGGTATGGACCCGATATTAAGCTTCTCCGCCGTTCCGTACACTTCGACCGCCCAGCCGCTATCTTGCTCGAACAAGAGCGCTCCGAATTCCGCCCCCGAATTATGAAGCATCATGCGCATCATCGTGTCCAGTAAGTTACCCATTTCCATTTCGCCGGACATCGCTTGCGCAGACCGGGCTACCGACAAGTAATCCATGCGATCTATTCCGGACTCCCGCTTAATATTCAAAAGCTGTCCATATTGTTGCTCCATATCGACCGCTTTCACCTTGGCTCCCCATTGAAGATACGCTTCATAGGCCTCCGTCAAATAAATTTTCGCCAGATGCAGATTGCCTTGACGAAGGCCGTATTTCCCGCAGCATTCCGCTGCTATGGCTACATCATGAATTAAACCGTAAGTTCGAGCCGTTTCGATCGATTGGACGTACAATCGTTCGGCTTGACGGTTATTCTTCTTCAGCCGGGCCATTTCGGCTTGAATGAGCAAGTATTTATGCAGATAGTTTTCGGGGCAGCGCTTGGCATATGCGCCGATGATTTTCAGAGCTTTGCGCATGCTTGACCAGCACGCCCTTTGCTCCTTGGAGGGAAGCTCCTCGTAGAGCTGCGCGCAGACGAGCGCCTCGTAGGTGCATTGATGTGTATGGGCAACGTCCTCTCTCGAACGCGATGAGATAATCGCAGCGGATTTCTTCAAAGCCTCATTCGCTTCTTGATATCGGCCAAAAATATACCCAGGGATATATTGATAGCCACAGACCATTTCCTCAATTAATCGAGTGTTATCGCCATGAACCGAATCGCTAAAAACCGGCTTGAGAACGTCCTCGATCGGGAATGGATCTCCGGGTGCGCGATAGCCCGTAAGCCTTACACAGGTTGCGACTAATACGATCGCCTGCTTCCATAATAACTCGTTGTTATGTCGCCGAAGGTCTCCGTAATACGCAAGCAACCGTTCGTAAATCTCCCTAAGCGGACGCCCGAACTGAAACATTGTACCGCAACTGATCAATACGCTCTGATTGCCTTGCCACAGATCGCCCGACTCCAATCCGACTTTGCCCGCACGTTCGATGAACAAGTCAAGCAATTCCGGCTTATATTTCCGCCAGCTATCATTACACAGGGAGAACGCCGTAAGCGTCTTAACGTGCAATGTCGGATACGGTCTGGATAGATCATAAGCGAGCATGCCCCATTTGAATGCCTCCACAAGACGTTTGAAGGTAAAGCACTGGTACATTGCATATCCGACAAAACCGATCGAAGCTTCAGGAGTCATCCCCTCATCCAGCGTCATCTCCACCATCATGAACGCCGCTGCGAGCCACCCCTTCTTATCGGTGAAGAACCAAGCATTACTTGCGTGAACCAAAGTGGACATCGCTACCTTGCTTACTTCATTACTCATGGGGGGCAAGAGGGAAATCGATTCGATCGTATGCTTTCGAAGCTTGCGGTTCAACCGAAACCCTTGACGTAGCAGTTGAACCGACTGACGATGAAGCTTGATGTTCAATAAATCCAATGCTTTAAGTCCCAAGGAGATGACTTCAGCGTAATTATCTTGGCTGGCTTCTCCTTGAATCATCAAATTATAGACAAGCGCCTTGTCCATATTGGAATTCGCTTTCGTCAACAACAACCGAAACAGCTCGCTTGCCTTTTCGAAATTCGAACATAGAAATTCAAGCTCCGCCCGTTCTCTGTATATGCGAAAAGCAAGCGTGTATTCCGTTCTCCAATCGACGTCGGCGAGCAGCGCCATTGCGCGACGCATATATTCTAGAGCCGTCTCGTACGCGGTTGATTGCTTGGCAGTTATTCCCGCCAATAGATTCAATTGTGCCAATTCTTGTTTTTGTTCCTGAAGTTCAAGCCTATGCCATGCCCGATTTAAATGGTTAACCGCTTCGAACTCGTTAACGTCTCCGACCAATCTCATACGCTGTGCCAACGATGTTCCTATTCGCATATGAAGATCGGAGCGTTCCGGCTCATCGATCAATTCGTAAGCTGCCTGCTGAATCCGGTCATGTTGAAACCGGTACAGCCCTGTGACCTCGCTGACGACTTGCAACAACCCTTCACGTACGGCTTGATCCAAAATTTCCGATAATTGCTCCGCGGAGTGTTCGACAAAAGGGAGCAGACTCTCCAATGTAAACGGACTCCCTAAAAATGCCGCTCGACTTAGTGCCATAGCGATGGGAGAAGGGAGATGCTTAAGCTTCCCCGAGATGTAAGCAGCGGCATTATCGGCAACGTTAGTTTCCGCTATACGCAGTAAATCCCATTTCCATCTACCGCTGAATTCATCGAATGCAACCAGTTTGGACTCGAATAAATCTTTGAGAATCTGCTTAAGAAACAGAGGATTTCCGTCTGTTTTCTGCAGCAGTACCGTGACAAAATCATCAGTATTCCCACTGATATCGCGCATGGCTTCGCCCAGCATTTTCTTCAAATCCTCAGCCACGAGTGGGTTCAGATGGATACGGCTCATCGTTGCGCCTCGCTCCGTCAATCGAGTCTCCATATGGCTGAAAGCATTCTGCACCCTGAATCCCTCATCCCGATAAGCCGCGACGACAAGCAGATGTTTCGTCTCCCAGTCTTCCAACAAATGAGCCAAATACTGAAGCGAAGCTTCGTCCGCCCACTGAAGATCGTCGAGAAATAGAATAAGAGGCCGTTCCCTTAAAGCGAAAAGCTGGAAAAATCGATTTAGAACGAGATGGAACTGACGTTGAGCATCGAGTGGAGGTAACGGCTGCACGGAAGGTTGCGGTCCGATCAACAATTCCAGCTTAGGAACCCGTTCGATCAGAATTTGAGCATGTCCCTCTAATGCGGCTAAAATACGCAGTTTCCATACTTCGATCTGTAATTTACTTTCCGACAACAATCGACCAACCAATTCGCTAATCGCCTGAATCCATACGTCGTAAGGAGAAACAGCCCGATGGGAATCGATTTTGCCTTTCGCAAACACCCCACCGTTAAGCACCTGTTGACTAAGTGTTTCCATGACGAAGAAGGTTTTTCCGATTCCGCCGCTGCCGATGACCTCGACTAATTCTACCTTCCCTTCCGACGCGCGTTTCAACGCATCGAGAAGGCGCGCTTGCTCCGCGCTTCGACCGTACAACAACGGAGGAAGGGTCAACCGATTCGAAATATCCCGAGTAGCCAGCGTGAACGGTTCTACCTTTCCCGTTCTCTCCAATTGAGATAGACAGGTTTCCAAGTCCGACTTGAGCCCGTACGCGCTTGAATATCTATCATCGGGGCTCTTCTCCATACATTTGCCTATAATATCGGACACGATTCTAGGAATCGAGACAAGCTTATCGTGAAGCGGCTGAGGCACGATCGCAAGATGATGATAGACGATGTTCAACACATCTTTGAGCTCGAACGGCAAGCTGCCGCACAGCCATTCATATAGCGTAACGCCAAGCGAATAGATATCCGATCGGTAGTCCGGAGTCAATCCAGTCCTACCTGTCTGCTCGGGCGATATATAAGGCAGAACAAAATCAGAACGGTCTGTTAGGGAAGAAAGAGGGCTCTTCGCCGAGCCATGAGAGCATAATCGAATATCAAGGAATCTAGCTTCGAAGGTGTCGGGGTTAACGAGAATATGACGAGGCGTAATCTCATGAAGCATAACTTTCTCCCTATGAATTTGCATTAGACTGTCGACTGCACAAATGGCGATACGAAGAAACTCGCGCAGTTCCAATTCAGCCCCCGCGCGTTTATGATTTGTTCGAGCGTATAACCCCCGATATCTTGGAGAAGCAATACCGGACGCCCCGCTACATTTTCTAGGCTATACGCTTCTAACGCTCCCTTACCGCACAGCTTTCTGAGCATCTCGTACTCATGGCGAAAGGCCGCAGCCAGTTGCTCGTTCGAATAAGCATCGCGCGTCGTCTTGGCAATGACGTTCAGACCATCCTCGTATCGCTGCAACCGGAACAAGCTGATATTTTCTTGGCTTCCAAGATTCTCTATCCTACGATAACCCTGCAATTCAAACATGACGTCAAGCTCCCCGGTTGCATCGATTGTCGGATCTCTCATGATACCGTCCTTTCCGCCTATTATATCATCGGTTCTAGCAAAATTGATCCTTGAAAAGAAGAGGTTATTCCTCCGGTTGCCTATATAGGCTCCATCGGAACAACCTCTTTTTTCGCTTACCCTACTCTTAATTGCTCACTTGCGCCAACATTTTCAGCAGAACGGTTACGGCTTCCGCTCTCGTCGTCGTAGCGTTAGCATCGAACTTGTTGCCGCTCTTGCCTTGCATAACGCCAGCCTTGGTCAACGCGTCAATTGCGCCTTTCGCCCACGTAGCGATCAGCTTGTCGTCCGCGAAGCCGGTTGCCGCGTTCTTCTCGGCGACAAGCTTCAGCGCGTTCGCGACGATAGCTGCCATCTCCGCACGAGTCAGCGGCGCGTTCGGACGGAAGGTGCCGTCCGAGAAGCCTTTGATGATGCTCGCCCGCACGGCTTGCGCGATCGCTTCTTGCGCCCATGCGCCGATCTTCGCATTGTCCGAGAAGCTTAGCTCAGAACCCTTGCCCGTAGGCTTCAGCGCGTTGTTCAGCATGACCGCGAATTCCGCGCGGGTTAC
Source organism: Cohnella herbarum (assembly GCF_012849095.1). Lineage (NCBI taxonomy): Bacteria > Bacillati > Bacillota > Bacilli > Caryophanales > Paenibacillaceae > Cohnella > Cohnella herbarum. The sequence continues at coordinate 7,346,955 of NZ_CP051680.1, read as the reverse complement.
CGTCGCGTTCGGCTTGAACGTTCCGTCCGTATAGCCTTTAACGATACCTTGTTTCACGGCTTGCTTAATATTTGCTTCCGCCCAATGACCGGAAATGTCGCTAAGCTTCACTTCAGCGTTCGTATCGGTTGGCTCCGTCGTTGCGGTCTCGCCTACAGGCTTGCCCGTTTTCTCGTCCACGACTAGCACCGCGAACTTCGTGAAGTGATCGACGTCCGCGCTAATGCGATCGCCCTTGATCTTGCCGCCTTCGACTTTCACCCACGTTTTCTTCGTTTCATCGTAATAGAAGATTGCTACCGTCTGGCCGCTCTTCACTTTAGATGCATCGAACTTCAAAGTCAGCGTAATCGCTTTGCCGAAGTTTTCAGGGAAATTCTTCAACGCTTCGTATACCGCGCTGGCGAGAACCTCTTTGTTGCCAAGTAGCCCTTGCGTGCTTAATATTTTCTCGATCGTAATTTCCAATTGCTTGCTGGAAGCGTTGGCCGGAATGGTAATTTCAATATCGCCGTCCAGGGTCACTTCTCCCGCCCTGCCGACCGGTATCGTGATCTTTCCGTTTTTCGAGGTTACGGGGCCAAGGACTCCACCACCGCCTCCGTTTGAAGAAGTAGGGGCAGCCGCTCTATTTACCGTAACCGTATAGGTCGTACCGCTGCCATCTACAGCCAGAACGATGATTTGGATTTTATTAATGCCTACACTTAGCGGAACTACCTCGCTCATTTGTCCGCTTGCCAAGTTAATCGGACCATATATAAGCGTATCCGCGCTATTATACACGTTCGCGACCACGCTGCCGTAGACCGCTTCTTGTACCGTAGCCGTTAGTGCCGTACTAGATACAGAGTAAGGGACTTGAGCGGTATAGGAATAGACGCTTCCGCTTACGGTTTGGTCCAATGTAATACCGCTTAATGCAATCGCATTCAAGCTGGCATGAGAGCCAAGTGTTGTAAAAGTAACATTTTGTCCGTAGAAAACAATACCATCTTTAAGTACATAAGCTCGAGCATGATAGGTCGTATTGGATTGAAGTCCAACTATATCAACAGAAAAGGCTCCTGTTCCCTCTGCGACGACTTTAGCATCATTAAAAGTCGGATTTGTATTCAAGGAATACACGATCCCCTGCTCTGTGACTGAGCTGCTTCCACTAGTAATAACGTTGCCTCCAGCAGTTGCTGTCATAGAAGTAATCGAACTTACTTGATTAGTAACGACAGTTGTCGTTGGATTAGAGAATGGTACTTTGAACCGAAAAGTGTTTGACACTGTATACCCAGTATCATTAAGTGCGAGGACTTTCCAATAATATACTCTGCCTTCTTCAAGTTCGCTCGTGTCCAAATCCAATATGGAGTCAGATGTAAACCTCGCATTTGTTGCCACCAACAATTCGTAGGAATCCGCTCCGCTAGTAATACTCCACTCAAAATGTACTTCACTAGAAGAGCTGGATCCATCCGCTGGACTTAGAAGCGTGGGTTGAGCTGGAAAATTAGCAGGAATCATTAATAGTGGATCATACTCGGCATTTGTTGTCATTGTATAGCTGGTCTCTCCGATTGGTATAAAGCGGATCGCTTGTTTCTCAGTCAATTTTCCTGTATACGAAACATCCCGATAATCATCATCGTCATTATCACTACTGAGTCCAATCCATTGTGCCTCATAGCCGGTATCATTGGCTAAGAGATAAGGATATTGAAATTGGATGGATTTATCCGATTCAAGGAACATAACTTGAAAAGTTCCAAAAGAGTTGATCTCATCATAGATTGACATATTCGTATATTGGATCACGAGCTTGCGATTAGGCGCATCTCCTAGAGTAGCATATAGAACTTTGCTTCCGGGATTAAAAGATAGATCTTGAGCAAAAGGAGCAATTTGCCCATAATAATCACCACTGTTAAACGTCAATTGTCCATTCCTTCGGACTGTGACCTCACTAGAGCGGGCGTTAAATACTTGAAGTTCGAACGGAAGCACGATTTCCGCTGAATCATTACCGTTAAACCCGATTTCTTTAACTTCTATTCCGTCTATTCCGTCTTGAACTAGAACTTCAACAGGCTGATTTATTGGCAATGCTGGATCAGTGTCGATTGGTAATGCGAAGCGATAGGTGTTTGAGAAGGAATAATAACCCTCAGCGTTTATCGCGATGACCTTCCAATAATAGCTAGATCCTGCTTCCAACTCACTCACTTCGAAATAGTTTTGCCCGATGGCTCTTTGATCCATAACGACCTTTAGGAATTCGGCATCCTCGGCAATCAATAAACGATAGGAGACCGCGTCAGTAATATGTTCCCATTGAAAAGTAAGAGTTCCATAAGAACCATCTGCCGGACTTATTGGTGTCGGAGTGTCAGGCAAGGAATTGAGGCTCAACAAAAGGGGTGCATATTCAGCATCAGCCTCAACAGTAAATACACTACCACTATCTGGGGTAAACAATATGGCTTGTTTCTCTTTCAAACTCTTAGTCTCATCGGAGTATTCTACTTCGCTCTGATCATTTTTGATCCCTATTAAAGCACCAGAACCGAAGGCCCAATCTCCGTATTCGCTTCCAACTAGAGTTGGATACTGGAATTGAACGTTATTCCCATCTTTACTTAAAATGACTTGGAAGGTTCCGAACAAATCGTTGTCGGAGTTACCATCGATAGATAACATATTGGTATATTGGATGATGAATTTTTGTTCCGAACCCTCTCCGATTGTTGTGTACAACACTTTACTATATGGGCTAAGTGTCAAATCGTCATAAAACGGAGCAATGTATTCCGTTGGCCTAGTTCCATTCGGATTGTACGATGTAGATGCGCTCGTAAACGTTAGATGACCGTTGGTCGAAACGTACAGTTGATTGAATGAGGCACCATTCGTATTAAGCTTAAAATCGAACCCAATCGGAATAAGAGCGGAAGCGCAATCATCGTAGCAATCAATGAAAACGACTTCCTGTACCCCGTCAGTAATAACTTCCTCGGTAGGTTGTCCCATCGGACTCAAAGGAGTGCTAGCAGCCTTCACAAACGTCGGGTTCAAAGTTGAAGCCCAACTCGCAATCAACGCAAAAGATAAGAACAAGATAAAAATTTTTCTCAAACGCTTAGTCATTCCCATTAAGACGTCTCCCTTATTGTTCGTTATTTCTTCCATAATTCTACAAAATGTCGGACATTTCATAACTATAGTCGAAAATATCTATTTGTTTTAGTGAGCGTTGTCATCACTTTGTCATATGACAAAATGGAAATTTATTCATAATTTATCAACTTAAATCGCAATACCACTAACCAAAGTTGAGAAACAATAAAAAGTATAGTAAAATACACCTTAACGAAGGAGGCGGTTCATAATGGCCGATCTGGCACAAAACATGGAAATAGGTATCAGTACGTTTTTGGAGGCGACGCCGAATCCGGTAACGGGGAAGGTCATCAGTCACGCCGAGCGGCTGCGCGACGCGGTAGAGGAGATCGTGCTGGCCGATCAAGTCGGCCTGGACGTCTATGGAATCGGGGAGCATCATCGGGCGGATTATGCGGGCACCGCGCCAGCCGTTGTTCTAGCCGCGGCGGCCGGAATGACCAAGCGGATAAGGCTTACGAGTGCCGTAACCGTGCTGTCCTCCGACGACCCGGTTCGCGTCTATCAAGCCTTCTCTACTTTGGACGGAATCTCTAACGGGCGTGCGGAAATTATGGCAGGACGGGGCTCGTTCATCGAATCGTTCCCTTTATTCGGATATAGCCTGGATGATTATGATGAACTGTTCGAGGAAAATCTGGAGTTGTTGTTGAAGATCAGAGCTTCTGAGAAGGTCACGTGGCGCGGCGGTCATCGTCCCGCTATCAACAACCTAGGCGTCTATCCGAGATCCGTCCAATCCCCGCTTCCGGTATGGATCGCAAGCGGAGGAAATCCGGAGTCGGCTGTTCGCGCCGGGACGTTAGGCCTTCCTATCGCATTCGCCATCATTGGCGGAATGCCCGAAAGGTTTGCTCCGCTAGTGAATCTGTACAAAGAAGCTGCCGCGAGGGCCGGGCATAACCCGGATACGTTACAGATCGCGACGCATTCCCACGGATTCGTCGGGGAAACGACTGACCAAGCTGCAGATCTATTCTTCCCTTCGACACAAGCGCAGATGAACGTTATCGGGCGCGAGCGCGGTTGGCCCTCTTACGATCGTTCGGCGTTCGATGCCGCGCGAAGTCTTCGAGGTGCTCTCTATGTCGGAGACCCGGAGTTCGTCGCGGAGAAGATCATTTTGCTGCGCAAAAATCTGGGCGTTACCCGCTTCTTCCTTCACGTGAACGTCGGTACGATGCCTCACCGCGAGGTCATGCGTGCTATCGAGCTGCTGGGTACGAAGGTTGCTCCGATCGTGCGCAAGGAGCTTGCTCCAACATTGTAATGAGAACGTAACATTACCTTCATCTTCTCTTCATGTTCAAAGGGTAAGATACATACATGACCCCCCTTTGAAATATAAAACTTGAGGCTTGCGGCCCGTTGCCGCAAGCCTCCTTTTTTATGGCTTATGTAAGAGGAACCTCGGAATCCAGAAGAGCATATTAAATAAATGGATATATCCATTAAATTCTTTGAAATTCCCCCTATTAATCAAAAATAAATGGATAAGTACATGTATTTCGTTTCTCTCTCCCTCCGGATTGAACAAACTCATAGATTAACTGTATTTTTCTATTTATTTGGTTAAATACCTTGATTTGAAAAGAAATTAACGGGATAAATCCTGTTAATTTTAGAAACACATCGAAGGAATCTAAGTTGTAGCGGCTGCGCCGCTTTAAATCGAGCAGAGAGCCACCTTGGGAGGAAATAGAGCGGCTGCGCCGCTTTAAATCGAGCAGAGAGCTACCTTGGGAGGAAATAGAGCGGCTGCGCCGCCTTAAATCGAGCAGAGAGCCACCTTGGGAGGAAATAGAGCGGCTGCGCCGCTTTAAATCGAGCAGAGAGCTACCTGGGGAGGAAATAGAGCGGCTACGCCGCTTTAAATCGAACAGAGAGCTACTTTGGGAGGAAATAGAGCGGCTACGCCGCTTTAAATCGAGCAGAGAGCCGCCTGGGGAGGAAATAGAGCGGCTATGCCGCTTTAAATCGAGCAGAGAGCTACCTTGGGAGGAAATAGAGCGGCTGCGCCGCTTTAAATCGAGCAGAGAGCCGCCTGGGGAGGAAATAGAGCGGCTACGCCGCTTTAAATCGAGAAGAAAGCTACTTTGGGAGGAAATAGAGCGGCTGCGCCGCTTTAGCTCGCCCCAAAAAGCACCCGGTACAAAGCGGAAAATTCGCCCTGAACCGAGTGCCGTAGGCACCTTAATAGCTAACGTGTAGAACAAATCCGCATCATTTGGCAGCCGCCATAAAGGCGTCGACTTGCGCCTGCAGTTCCTGCATATATTTCTCGCTTCCGGCTTGCTTCAGCTTCTCCTGGAACACCGTAATCCCATGCTTCGGATCATTAGGTTCAACCAATCCGTAAGCCAATGGTTTACCGTAAGTGTCCATGACGTTGTTCATGGCCGCGCCTTCGTTCTTCACCTTCGAATCGTCGAACACGAACGTTTCCAACGGATGATTGATCGTCGTTTTCTTGAATTCCTCGATCACTTGGTTGTATTCTTCGGCCGTATCCACGTTCTGCCGTTCAAACGAACTATTCCATCCCCAAGGGCATACGCCCGCCGGAGGAAATTTCGTCGAATCCGGTAACGACCGATACTGATCGTCGCCGACCGCTTCGTAATGCTTTCCTTTGATTCCGTAGTTGGTAAGATCATGAATCTCCTGGTCATAACGTAACAAGTCGATCGCCATTAAAGCGCGCTCCGGGTTTTTGCTGACGGCGTTAATCGACATTCCGTTTCCGATAAAGGGAACCGAAAACCGCTTTTTGTCCGCGCTTATGTCGATGATTTCGATTTTCCAATCCGGATGAGCCGTCTTAATGACCGCTTTCGCGCCGAGCAGCGTTCCCACGTTCCATTCGACCGAAGCAAGCTTGCCATCCTTGAAAGCTTGCAATCTATCCATCTTGCTCACGATAACGTCTTTGGCCCAAGCGCCCGTATTCGCCGCTTTATGCATTTTATCGATATAAGTCGCGTACTCCGGCGTATCGACGTAATTGAATACATTGCCTTCCGGATCCGTCATCTTGAATACGAAAGGAAGAGGAACTTGTAAAAAGTAAAATTCCGCGGGTTGGATAAAATCGAAGTTATTGCCTTCGCCGGCGCCCATACTAGGTACCATACCTTTTTCTTTATCCGCGATAACCGCTAAAAATCGATGATAATCGTCGAGCGTCTTGATCTCCGGGATTCCATACTTTTCTCTTAAGTCGCCGCGCACGGCTAATATTTTATGACCGTATTCGAAATTGTTTTGCGGTACCATGAAGATTTTCCCGTTGACTTTGGCCTGCTCCCACGCCACTTTCGGCTCTTGTTCCCAAGTGTTCGGCGCATACGTCTTCAGCAGGTCTTCGGTTAATTCCTTAAATCCGTTTTTCGTACCGATCTGGCTGTAGAAATTCCAAGAGGCGGTGTACACCAAATCGAAATCTTCGTTAGCCGCGAATAACAACGGATATTTCTGCGACACGTCGCCCCAGTCGATGAACGTAACGTTCAGCTTCGCGTTGATCTTCTGCTTCATGATTTTATTGACTTCGCCGTAAACCTCGTCGAAATCGGCGGGTTTGCTGCCGAGCAGAACCATCTTCAATACGACTTCTTTGCTGGTATCGATGGCGGGACGCGGCGATGCGGACTGCGATTCCGATGCCGGCTGCGATTCGGAAGCAGGTTGCGATTGCGAAGCTGAAGCGCTTTCGGGTTGTTGCGTAGACGCCGACTTTCCCGAACACCCCGATACGACTAAAGCGAGTATTACGAATACCGTAAGCCCCCACGTCCATCTTTTCGAAGCCACTCTCATTTCTTTTCCTCCCTTTACTCTCTCATTATATGCGATAAACCGGAAGCTCCGGGATTATCCTTTCACCGTGCCGATCGTCAGCCCTTGAACGAAAAAACGTTGAACAAGCGGGTATAAAATAACAATCGGGCCGGTAGCGATGATAGCCAGCGCCATTTTCAAGTTCTCCCCAGGCAAGTCCATCACCTGAACGCCTGTAATCTCCATGATTCGTCTTACGCCCTCGATATTTCCTAACGTTCGATAAAGAAGATATTGCAGCGTATAGAGATTTTCGTTCGATACGAATAGCAGCGAATTAAACCAATCGTTCCAGTAGTTTAGAGCCGAGAACAGCCCGATGGTCGCAAGCCCAGGCTTAGCCAACGGCAGGATTAAGCGGATGAATATCGTAAAATCGCCCGCGCCGTCGATCTTGGCGGATTCGGTAATGGCGTCGGGAATGCTGCGCATGAACGTTCGAAGAATCAGAATGTAGAAGACGCTCAGCATCGGCGGCAGGAGCAACGCCCAATAGGTATCTTTAATCTGCAAATAATTGACCATCAGAATGTACCAAGGCACGAGACCTCCTCCGAATAAGGTCGTGAAGTAGAAGTAAAACGACAGCCCGTACCTCCAGGCAAAATCTTGCCTCTGAAGCACGTAAGCAGCCAAGGCGGAAACAAACAGTCCGACAAGCGACCCGACAATTGTCAACGATAGGGTAAGGAAATACGCGTTGAAGAGCACCTTCGGCGATTGGAACGCAAATTCATATGCGCTGACTGAAAACTCCCTTGGCCATAAACCGAACCCGTCATTAAGAATGGATTGCTCGCTAGTTAACGAACCGCTAACGACCAGTATTAAGGGAAGCACGCAGAACAGGACAAGCAATCCGATGAAAATGTAACCGATAATGTCGAGCAGTTTTTTGTCAAGCCGTACGATTTTGTTGGATTTGATCGCATTCATAAGCGCACCGGCACCTTCCGTTCCGTTCCCTCAAAATAAGGCGTAATCTTTTTCGACTCGTCGAACCAAATAGTTAGCGGAAATGATCGTGATAAAGCAGAGTGTGGATTGGTAGAATCCGATAGCGGCCGACATGCCGATCTCGTTATCGACGACGAGAGAGCGGTAAGCATACGTATCGATGACGTCGGTGGAATGGTAGAGCAGCCCGTTGCCTCCGATAAGCTGATAGAACAATCCGAAATCTCCGCGGAATATACCTCCGACCGATAATAAAACCAAAATAATAATCGTAGGACGAATAGCCGGAAGCGTGATGTGGTAGATTCGTTGGAACAAATTCGCCCCGTCGATATCGGCCGCATCGTAGGATTCCCGATCCACGCTCATAATCGCGGCCAAGTAAAAGATAGCCCCGTATCCGACGGCCTTCCATGCCGATACGATAACGAGAATGTATTTCCAATATTCCGGACTGACGTAGAATTCCAACGGCTCTAGATTCAGCCACGTCAAGAACGTATTGATCGCGCCGTGCTCGAAGTTGAACAGGTTATACGCGATCGCGCCTACGACGACCCAAGAGAGAAAATAGGGCAATAACATGAAAGTCTGGGCTACCTTGCGAAAAAATTTGCTACCTATCTCCGCCAGCAAGATCGCCGCGGCGATCTCCAGGACGTTGTTCACGATGATAAACGCCGCGTTGTACGAGAACGTATTGATCGTGACCCGAAGCGCGTCCCCCGCCAGGAAGAAAAAACGAAAATTGTCCAATCCGACCCATGGCGAGTGAACGATTCCCAAATCGTAACGAAACTCCTTAAAGGCAAGGACGACTCCCATCATCGGAAGATAACTAAAGATGAAAAAATAAAGAACCGCCGGCGAAATCATTAAAATCAATGTCTTGTTATTAATCAGTCTAGAGACGAAACCTCGTTTCATATCCACCCTCCCATCTGTCTTCTGCAGTTGTCTCTCCTCCAAATTAACAGGTTCCATAGAGGGCGATAACCCGTCAAAATATCGGTTTCCCGGAGGTTTTATCGATTTCGTCAATTGAGCATGGAAATCGAACAAGTAAGCGGTTAAGCTTTATTCAGGGAGGGATGCCATCATGAAACTTCTGCTCGTGGAAGACGAAAGACTGACTAGAGAAGGCATTCGGAACGATATCGCATGGGAACGATTAGGCATCATGGAAGTCATGGAAGCAACAGATGGCGTCCATGCTTTGTCGATCACGGAGCAATTCTGTCCCGATATCGTTCTAACCGATATTCGCATGCCGCGAATGGATGGCGTGGGACTCGCGACCGAACTTCGACGGAACAACCCCAGATGCAAAATCATCTTTATGAGCGGCTACGCGGACAAGGAATACTTAAAAGCCGCCATCTCCTTAAAAGCGGTTAGCTACGTCGAAAAGCCGATCGATATCGATGAGCTGCGAGAGGCTTTGGAAAGTGCGGCGATACTTTGCGCAGAAGAAAGACGGCATCTCGAAAGAGAAGCCGCCGCGAAAGAGACGATGGAAGCAAGCAGGGAACTGGTTAAACAGGAGATCGCTTTGCGATTGATCGGCGACGCTTACGAGGGCACCCTGCTGAACAGTAGACTGGAGATCGCCGAATTTCCGCTTTCCCTTGCGGCTCCTTGCGTTACCGTACTTCTTAAGATCGTGGCTCCGCAACCGAGCCCAAATCATATAATCGCCATCGTAGAGACTTGTATCTCAACATCAGGACTTCGTTATCTTTTCGCCGCCAAAAACGAACTTCACTCCGTTCTTCATCTATTCGGATCGGAGCGCGCGCCGTTGGATCCCTTCGTCCTACGTAACGTTTGTCATTGTCTGTCTTCGGAACTGAATGGCCATTATGACCGGTATTCGATTACGGCTGGCGATATCGTCGACGGCTACGTTTTATTGATACAATCCTACACTTCGGCTGTCGTGCGCATGCAAGAAGCTTTCTACCGTCCTCCTTGCTCCATCGCGACGAGCGACTACCCTGTTGCTCCGCCTTCCGAATCCGACAATGACGCCAAGCGCCAAGTCGTCAAGGAAATGCATGAGGCGTTGCGCAATGAACGGTTTGCCGAATTGGAGGCGCTTATCCGCCGTTTAACCGACTTCCTAAGGCAACGGCCCGATGAACTCGTCTCCGCCACTAAAGAAATCTTTTACCGATTCATGCTGGAGATGGACGGATTCGCGAATCAGCGTGGCATCGCTCTCTTTCCGTTGTCCGCGGAAACCGACCAGCCATGGGAATTGCTGCTGCAATGCCATTACCTGGAGGATGCCGAAGACGCTGTTCTGCTTAAAATGCGGCAGTTAATGGAAGCGGTTACGAGCGAAGGAAAGGGAGGTATGGCTTCCCGGATCATGAAATACATTCATGAGCATTATGCGGACGAGAGTTTGTCGGTCGGGGAAATCAGCGAGCGAATGGAGATGACGAGTTCTCATCTCATTGCCGTATTTAAGGAAAGCACGGGGACGACGATCAAACAATACTTAATGGAATACAGAGTGGAGAAAGCGAAACAATTGCTGACGGGCGATCGACTGAAAATATTCGACGTCGCTTCGCAAGTCGGGTACAAGGACGGAGAATACTTCGCCAAAATATTCCGCAAGTTTACCGGATTGACGCCTTCCGCATATAGGGAGCGATTCCGTCTATGATCCAATCCGTCGCTCGTTTTTTTAACAAATGGCTGTATAACATCAAACTCCGGGACAAGATCCTTTTTACATACTTGGTACTGATTATTTTCCCGTTAGGCATCTATCAATTCGCGGCTTCGGACAAAATCTCGACGATCATCATCAATCAAATGAAATATTCGGCGGAACAGGGATTCGATCAGACTTTTTCCTATCTCAGCTACCGAATTCAACGCATTGCCAAGACGACGGACATTCTCGTTGCCAATCCTACCGTTATCGAGGTTATGAAACCGCACAACACGGACGATATCAACCGACAACTCGAAGACTACGCCCAACTCAAGAAGCTATTGCAGTCCATGCAGGATAGTCTCGATATTTCCAAAATGATCCTATACGTCCCGGAATCCTTTATTTTCGCGAACGAGTTGGAGAACTTCCTCCCCCTTGGCCTAACCGTCGGAAGCCCTTGTTATGACCGCTTGTTCAAGGAACAGGATTCTTATGCTTGGTGCACCCCGAATACTTTGGAGAGGGAGCCCCTGCCCAATAACGACTTTATTTCCGTCGTTAGAAGCATTCTGAATCCCAACGATTATCGCAACCCGATAGGTCAGCTTAGGGTGGACGTTCGGAAAGATGTTCTGCAAGGGATATTAACGAAAGCCAACGTCGTGAAGAACAGCGTTTCCTATCTATCCGGACCGGATAACGAAGTCATCGTATCGTCCGGCTCTATTGAATTTCCGTTGATCGATCAGATGCCCGAAAGGCAAATCATCCCGGCGACGCAAACGAAAATACAGAACAACGTCTATTACTTGTATAGTGCCGTTCCCTCTTCCCAATGGAGCATGGTTACGGCGATCCCGCTTGACGAGGTCATGAAGCAAAGCAATCAATTGCGCAATCAACTGCTGCTGTTACTGATCGGAATCGCCGTTGCCGCCTATATCGTCGCTTACGTTCTTGCCATATCGGTCACTCGGCGAATTACGAAGCTGACGACCCAGATTCGGGAAGTACAGAGCGGGGACCTCCTTGTTCTGACGCCGATTCAAGGAAAGGACGAGATCGGGGAATTGATTCGGACTTACAACTATATGATCAAAAAAATAACGGCCATGAACGAGCAGCAGTATCAGTTGGGAAAAGATATTAAAGGCGCGGAGCTGAAAGCGCTGCAGTCGCAAATCAATCCCCATTTTCTATACAACACGTTGGACTTGATTAATTGGATGGCGAGCAGGCGGATGAACGAGGAAATCCGGAACGTCGTCAAGACGTTGGCCCGCTTCTATAAGGTCAGCTTGAGCAGGGGACAGGATATCATTACGATCGCGGAAGAGTTAAAACACGTTTCGTTTTATGTCCAAATCCAGAACATCCGTTACGACAACAAAATCGCTTTCGTAATTGACGTCGCCGACGATATTCAAGCTTACGCCATTCCGAAGATCACGTTGCAGCCTATCGTCGAGAATGCCATCCATCACGGGATATTGGGGCGAGAGAGCAGAGAAGGAACCATTGCCATCACGGCCGACCGAACCGCGGACGGCATAACGATCGTCGTTGAAGATAATGGAATCGGAATGAACGAGGATAGTCTTAGAAAAGCGATTTCCGGCATACGGGGTAATCCGGCCGAAGATAATCTCTCCTATGGAACGAAAAACGTGGACATGCGGATTCGGCATTATTTCGGAGACGGCTACGGCTTAACCTTGCATAGCGTTCTTGGAGCCGGCACACGAGTCGAAATCCATATTCCCGCAACGGAGGAGCAACAGTAGGGATGGGATTAAAGCGAGCTTAACGATAAGAAAACACTTCGTAATGATAACGTAACATTACCTTCATCTTCCTTTCATGTTCAAAGGTTAAGATACATACATGACCCCCTTTGAAATATAAAACTTGAGGCTTGCGGCCCGTTGCCGCAAGCCTCCTTTTTTTGTGTTGCACCGCTTGGTGTGGAGATAGAGGGACTTAGTGCGGCCGAGTTCGGCAGGTGTTGCCTCGCCTAGCTCCTCGCCGGGCGGGCTGCACGTGGCCTAGTTAGGCGGGTTTTCCGCCTAGCTCACTATCGGGCGGGCTGCATGTGGCCTAGTTAGGCGGGTTTTCCGCCTATCTTACAGCCGTGCGGGCTACCCGCGACTTAGTTAGGCTGATTTTCCGCCTATCTCTCCGCCGGGCGGGCTATCCGCTGCCGACTTAGGCGGCTTTTCCGCCTATCTCCCCGCCGGGCGGGCTATCCGCGACCGACTTAGGCGGCTTTTCCGCCTATCTCACCTCCGGGTGGGCTACGCGAGACCAGTTAGGCGGATTTTCCGCCTATCTCACCTCCGGGTGGGCTACGCGAGACCAAGTTAGGCGGTTTTTCCGCCTATCTCAACACCGAGCGGGCTACAGGCGACCGAGTTAGGCGGCTTTTCCGCCTATCTCACCACCGTGCGGGCTATCCGCGACCGACTTAGGCGGATTTTCCGCCTATCTCACCTCCGGGTGGGCTACGCGAGACCAAGTTAGGCGGTTTTTCCGCCTATCTCAACACCGAGCGGGCTACATGCTACCGAGTTAGGCGGTTTTTCCGCCTATCTTACCACCGTGCGGGCTACAGGCGACCCAGTTAGGCGGTTTTTCCGCCTATCTTCTCGCCATAGTCGGAATTTCCGATTATGAGAGGGTGGTTGGGTTGGTTTGCCTCGCCATAGTCGGAATTTCCGACTATGAGAGGGTGATTGGGTTGGTTTGCCTCACCATAGTCGGAATTTCCGACTATGAGAGGGTGATTGGGTTGGTTAGCCTCACCATAGTCGGAATTTTCGACTATGAGAGGTTGGTTGCGTTGGTTTGCCTCGCCATAGTCGGAATTTCCGACTATGAGAGGGTGGTTGGGTTGGTTAGCCTCGCCATAGTCGGAATTTCCGACTATGAGAGGGTAATTGGGTTGGTTAGCCTCACCATAGTCGGAATTTTCGACTATGAGAGGTTGGTTGGGTTGGTCCAATCCGTCACCGAGCTAGGTGGTTTTTCCGCCTATCTCCTCGCCCTCCCCTTCAACTTAAACTCGGCCAAGGACGCCGCGGCAGCGCCGCAGCCCCAGTCGAAAATCGTGAACTCGCCGAGACCGTCGACCGGAGTGCCGTCGTGATGATTGAAATTTTCCATATGGAATCCGTAGTCCGTCTCGTCGAAATGCGGATGCACGCGTTCGTAGATTTCCTTCACGCCCTCGTTCTCCGGACAGTACATCATGTAGAACGACGCCTTCATCGCCCAGATCGCCCGGGCGCGATAGCTTTCATTGCCCGTCAGGCTGTAATAGTCCCAGTAGGTAAGCGCGAACAGACTTTGCCGTGCATCGTTCCATTCGTCGTCGCTGTTCATGACGCCGAACCCGCCGATCGTCGGAACGGGGAAGAACGACGGCTGCCAGATTTGCTGATACAGCGAAGCCTCGGCTAGCACTTGTTCTCCGAGATCAAGCCATTCCCTATCCTCGGTAACCGCATATAAATCTTTATACGCTTCCGCCGTCCAATAGATGCCGAAGTTGCATTGGTTGTATAATCCGCTGCGAGCGTCCTTCTCTCCAAACTGTTTGCCGTCCCATTGCCGGGAACAGGACCAATACGTCTCGAAATCCTCCCAGCGTCCTTCCGGCACGATCCGTTCCGCCACGAAACTAGCCGCTCTAATCGCAGCCGTCACATATCTCGCGTCCGGCACTATCCGGTGCAGCAGACATAGCAGCATGACATGCATCGCCGATTCGGGGCTCTGCGTCAGGAACGGGGAAATCCCCGATCCGTCCAGCCGAATCCAAGCCGGGAACGCCCCGTCTTCCCGCTGAAGCGTTAGCAGCCTCTCCGCGTATCGCTTGACAAATGGGACGATTCTCTCGTCCTGCTTGACGTCCCGATACCATTTCAACAACCACCAGCAAGTCCACGAGGAATCCAGCAGATGAACGTGGGCTTCATGTCCCGCCGGACGGCGAGGTCCGGACATGAACCACTTGCCCGTCTCCCATGCATTCCCCTCTCCCGCTTGGTAATAACCCGGAAACAAGCCGTCGGTCTGAGGTGCCGCCAAAGCGAAATTAAGCGCCAGCTCCGCTTTCTCTATCCAATCCGTCCGTCCTTGCTCGCGTCCCCACCAGCCGTACCCGTATGCGGTTCTTAATCCGCAGAACCACGCTTGGTTCCATAGGCTTTTCGGCTCGCGCCATTCTTCCTCGCGTCCGAATCCCGGCTTCTGCCAAGCGCATACGATGAAGACGACTCCGCCGACTTCCGTACCGTCTTCCAGCTTGAATTGCTGCCACGTCACGTCTTTCCATCGATTCAATGCCCATTCATAAGCGTGATTGGCATACGGCTCTAGCCCAGCGAGAATGTCCGCAACTCCTTCATTTCCTGCATCTCCAGCATCTCCAGCATCTCTTGCATCTCTCGCATTTCCCGTTTCTCCCCCATTACCCGCACTACCCGCATCCGGTACCGGCATTCTTCGCGCCGCGAATCGTTCCCACAGAAACTTTTCCACGAGCCGATAATCCTTGCTCCTCTGACCGCTCTCCTTCTCCCACTCGACCAAATAAAACCGGAAGCTCAGTTGCCCGCTAAACACGATCGCGGACGGTTTGAGTTCATGATACACGTGCCCAGTCTCGGCGTAATCGCATAACCCATACATCAATTTACGATCATAAACGGTGTAATCCATCATGTGAGGAAGTGCGCGATCCCTTTGAATCGAATCCAGATCCGGAATCAATGCCGTCATCTTCGTCTCACCTTCGAATACGATTGCCGGGGAACGGAACATTTTATCTCCGACGACCATCCCCTCCAGAGGGGCCAGATGAGGTTTCCACACGCATTCCAGCTCGGAATCGTTGGTAAACATAACCTGCAACCCGGACAACTTCGCCGTCCCCGTCGAACCGGGACTTACGGACACCTCGACGGAAGCAACCTTCCGCGAATCCCTACCGGCCTCATCCTCGCTCTTCTCCCAATCGAGTTTGACTTCGATATGAACTTCGCCTACGTTAGCCGTCCATACCGCTCCGTTCGAGCCGTATAAGGCTCCGTTTAACCCGATTTCATTCCATTGTCCGTTCTCATTCCGTTGCCCGATTTCATTCCATTGTCCGTTCTCATTCCGTTGCCCGATTTCATTCCATTGTCCATACTCATGCCAGAGCAGGCCCAGTTTTTCGTTTAACCATGTAGGAAGCATTGCATTCACCCTTTCACCCCGGACATCGTAATACCTTGAACGTAATAACGCTGCAGGAACAGAAACACGATCAAGATCGGCACGGAGCTGATCGACGTCGCGGCAAGGATTTTACCCCATGAAATATTCCGCAACGACTGATAGGACGAGATCGCTACCTGAATGACCTGTTTCTTCTCTTCATTAATGACGACCAACGGCCAGAGGAAGGAATCCCATTGGTTCAGGAACGTCATGATCCCTAGCGTAATGATGGCCGGAACCGCCGTAGGAAGCACGATCTTGCCGAAGATGCGCAGCCATCCGGCGCCATCCATTCTTGCCGCGTCCAGAATGTCCCGCGGGACATCCGAGAAAAACTGCACGAGCATGAAAATTCCGAACACCCATACGACCTGCGGAACGATCAACGCCATATAGGAGTTAATCCAATCGAAGTCGCGCATGAGCAAATATTGGGGAATCATGATGACCTCGTACGGAATGACCAGAGACGACATAAACACGGTAAGCAACAACTTCTTGAACGGAAATCTCATCTTCGCGAAAGCGAACGCGGCCATGGCGTTAACGATCAACCCGAGAGCCGTAACGATCGTCGCGACGAACAACGTATTCAACATAAATCTGCCGAAAGGCTTGCTCGGGTCAAGGAAAATATCCCTATAGTTTTGTAAAGTCCAATCCACCGGCAAGAACAATTCGGGGCTTAGCGTCGTATATTTGAAAATTTCCTCGTGGGTTCGGAACGAGCTCATAACCATCCAATAGATCGGGAATAACGCGACTCCCGCCATTACGATCATGACCGCCAAACGCACAATGACGATTACAGTCCGATTCATAAGTGCTCCTCCTTGCTTCTAGGCACTTCCGTGCATTATTTTCATTTCAACTCGATTAATACTCGACATCGGTACGGAAAACCCTCAACTGCACGATGGAGATGATCAGCACGAGGAAGAAGAACAGAAACGCGGCAGCCGCGGCATACCCCATATTCATCTGCTTAAACGCCGTTTCGTATATGAAATGAACGACGGTACTCGTAGAACCCGCCGGTCCCCCGCTTGTCGTAATGTAAATCGGAATAAATATTTTCAGCGCATCCATCGTCGTAATGATGACTACGAACGCCATCGTGCGTTTGAGAAGCGGCAGCGTGATCAGAAAGAACCTTTGCATCGGATTCGCCCCATCGACGTGGGCCGCCTCGTATAACGATTCGGGGATATTATTCAGTCCCGCCAGGAAAATAACCATCACGAATCCCATCGCCCGCCAGATGCATAACGCGATTATGCCCAGCATCGAGATATCCGGATTGGAGAGGAAGTCGAGCACCGGCAAGCCGATCCCCTTGAGCACGACGTTAAGCATTCCGTAGTCTTTGTTGTAGATCAGCCTGAACACCGTCGAAGCGATCGCGAAGGACACGACGACCGGAATAAAATAAACGGTTCGGAAAAACCCGACACCCCGAAACTTCTTCTGCACGAGCAAAGCCAGCCCCAGCGAGACAGCCGTCTGCACGGGCAGAACGACGAGGGTGAAATAGAACGAATGCCAGAGGCTTGCGCCGAAATCCTCATCGGAGAACAGCTTGACGTAATTGTCGAAGCCCGCGAAGGAAGAACGGGCCGAGATCAAGTTAAAGTTCTCGAAGCTGATCAACAGCGCGCGGAACATCGGATAGAAAATGAACACGGCCAACAAGATGAACGCGGGGACGATAAACAAGTAAGCGGCCCTGGACTCTTGCTTGTCATAGGCGGCGAATCGTAACTTTTTCAACTGAATTCCCTCCTTTAACCCTTTCGAATACCGGTTTATGAAATCGCAAAGGGGAGTAAGGATAATTGGCATTCCCTACTCCCCCTGCCATTGCCTTGCTTCTTTTATTTCTTCTGTAACGCCAAACCGTCTTCGATTTTCTTGACGGCTTTGGCTAACGATTCATCCACGTCGGCGTTGCCCAGGCCGACGTCCTCGAACAATAGGCGAATCGCTTCGCTGATGGCGGGATATGCCGGCGTCACCGGACGGGGATGACCGTATTTGGAAAGCTGTTCGGCGTAAATGTTCATTGGATATTCCTTCAGTTCCGCGAAAGAATCGAAGGTCGATTGGCGCGCCGGAAGGTTTTTCGTTTCCGCGTACCATACTTTGGATCCCTCGACGCCCGTTACCCAATTCACGAACGCCCAAGCTTCGTCCGGGTGCTCGGACTTGGACGTGATCGCCATTCCCCAGCTTCCCGTCGTCCCGATCATGTTCTTGTCCTTCCAGAGCGGAGCCACGTCGTAATCTACGCCCAGCTTGAAGTTCGGGAAGCTTTGCGCCTGATAGGAGAAGGCGAACGGACCGTCTACGTGAATCGCCACTTTGCCGTTCCAGAACGCATCCTGCGGCAGTTCCTTCGGAGATACTTTCTCCGTATTGAAGAGCGACTTCCAGAACGTCATCGCTTTTTTCGCTTCGGGGGAATCCAGATACCCTTTGGCCGTCGTGCCGTCAGGACTTAAGATCTCGGCACCGGCTTGCCACAAGAACGCCATCTCGGAATAAGGAGCTCCTTCATGACCCGCGAAGCCCCATGGAGTCGGGTTCCAGCCATAGATTCCTTTGGCGGGATCGTTCAATTTTTTGGCCGCGTCCAGCACTTGATCCCATGTCCAAGCTTCGTCCACGTTCTTGGAAGGAAGCGGGATTCCTTTCTCCTCGAACATCTTCTTGTTATAGAACATTACGATCGTGCCTTCGTTATTCGGAGCCGCATACATCTTGCCGTTGAAGGTCAAGCCTTCGATAACCGGTTTAAGCAGATCTTCTTTGTTGCCGTCCTTGGCGAAATAATCGTCGAGCGGAATGATCGCTCCCGAATTCGCGTAAGAGGCTAAGGTCGGAGCATCCAGCGCCATGATGTCGGGAGGATTGCCGCCCGCCAAAGCGGTACGGATCTTCGTTTCGTACTGGTCGTTCGGAATCATCTGGAAATCGACTTTGATGTTAGGGTGCTTCTCTTCGAAAGAAGCGATCAACTTCTTGAACGCTTCGGCTTCCGGGGCGTAGTCATGTCTCCAGAAAGTCAGCGTAACGGGTTCGGCCTCCGATTCGGAAGATGCTGCGACGGATTCCGACGGCTCGCTCGATGCGCCCGAAGAGCTAGCTTTCGGACTTGACCCCGAATCGGAATTCGAATTGTTGGAACAAGCGGCCAAACTAACGGCCAATGCCGTGATGAGCAGAAGCGACAAACTCTTTTTCATAAGACCCTCACCCTTCGGTTAATGTGTTTGCTTCTATAGGCTAGCACCCGGGGGAACGCCTTTGAATTCGCTCGCTTTGGATGTTGGCATATAAAATTCTCAGGAGGGAGCTACGGGATGATTGCGGTAATCGTTCGGGCTCACGCCGTAATGCTTCTTGAATACGCTGCTTAAATAGCTCGCGTTCGCGAACCCGACGAGCTCCGCGATATCGGACAGCCGCATCTGCGGATCCCGAAGCAATTCCGCGGCCTTGCCGATCCGAACCTGCGTCAGATAATCGCTGAACGTAGTCCCGGTCTGCTTCTTGAACAATTCCGATAAGTAAGTCGCGTTCAGATGGAACCGGTCCGCAAGCAGCGTCAAACTCAACTCGTTCATATAAGACTGCTCGATATAACGCCGAATCGCTTCGACCGCGGATACGCCTCCCGATACTCTCGTGCTCCTGATCCCCTCGATAACCTGCGAGGCGATTCCCGTTAAGTAGGGAAGCGCGGACGCTCCGTTCCGATGCTGATGCCATGCCGTATCCGGGAACATCCATTCCTGAGTTTCGGGGATAACCAGTCGATGGCGGCGCGCGGCTTGATCCAAGAGCAGAATGACGCGGAGCACGAAGGACGCGACGCCTTGAAGCGGATATCGGCCCGCCAGAACGACAGCCTCGACCGTGCCCGAGAACGATTCGAGATCGGCGTTCTCCAGGGCAAGCGAGAGCCTTTTCTCCACATCGGGGAATATTTCCGCGAACGTTTCCGGGGACGGCTCGGACGATACGATCTGGGAGACGACCCCGGATTGGCTCTGGCTCCACGCGAGCATCGCCGACAGGAAACCTTGACGGATGGAAGAAGCTCCTAGGAAAGGTTCGCCTATCCCGACTACGGCTTCGACTCGGAGATAACGATGGATATGCGATTGAATTTGTTTACCGAGCGCTTCCTTCCTCAGCTCTCCTTCCCCGAGATCGGGGGCGGACACGAGAAAATGCATCATCTGAGGATAACCGCGATAGTAGAAAGCAAACACCGAATCCTTCCATTCGAATTGCTGCGCCGTCTCTCTGCACAACAATTGAAAAGCGAGCCGGAACAAGCCGCCCCCTTCGGGATGTTGTTCGAATCTCCCTTCCGGTACGCGATATTCCACGTTAATGAACTGCATATTCAAGTCGTCTTCCATCCACGGATCCATCGCTAGCCTACCCGCTTCTCTCTTAAGCTCCGGTACTCGCTCCTCTTCGTCGTTGCCGATCCATTCCATCAAGAGCTGTTCCCTTAGAATCGTCCGACTCTCGGATAATTGATGTTGAACCGTATCGTGCCGGGATTCCGCTTCTCTCTCCGAATCCAGTTCCTCCCTTAGCTTAGCGAGAATACTCGTCAATTCGCTTCGAACGACCGGCTTCAATAAATAATCCCGCGCTCCGCATTGCAATGCGGCTTTCACGAAATGAAAATCGTCGTAACCGGATAGAACGATGACCTTCACGCGAGGATAATTTTCCGCGCATTGCTTCAAGAGCTCCAAGCCGCTCATGATCGGCATTCGAATATCCGTCAGGACAAGATCGTAACGATGTTGCTCCAGCAGCGCCAACGCTTCCCTGCCGTCTTGCGCTTCTCCGCTTACTTCGAAGCGATGCCCGGCCCAATCGATCTTCAGCTTGAGACCGCTGCGAATTTCTATCTCGTCATCCACCAATAACACGCGATACATCGGTTAGACCTCCTTCAGGGGCAATCGAAAAATGATATGGGTGCCCGCGTTCGGCGCGGAATCTATGCGGAAACTAAAGCTAGGTCCGTAATGCAGACAGCATCTGGCGAGAACGTTCCTTAAGCCGATCCTTCGGCCATGCGCGCTTAGAACGTCCGTTATTTGATCCCGGGACATCTCTTCCCGCAGCTCTTCTATTAACTCCGTCGACATCCCCGTGCCGTTGTCGGACACTCGGATTTCGAGAGTATCGTTCACCCGACGGGTCGATAGCTCCACATGGGCGCCCGACGGATTCTCTTGGCTGAATTTAATCGCGTTCTCGACGAGCGGCTGCAAAATAAACTTCACAATCGGCACGTCTCCCAATTCGGGACTATCCTGTATATCGATGCTGAACCGGTCTCCGAAACGAATCTTCATGATGGACACGTAATAACGGATATATTGCATCTCTTCCCTTAATTTCACGAGATCGCTATCCACGCGCAAGGAATACCTCAGCATCTGACCGAGCCATTCGGTGACGTCGATCACTTCTTCGCTTCGTTGCTGCACGGATAAGCTGCCGATCGCCTCGAGCGTGTTATATAGAAAATGGGGATTAATCTGCATAAGCAGCGCCTTATATTCCGCGTCCTTGCGTCTCATGTTGGCTTGGAACTCGGTTTCGATCAGAAATCGCAGCCTCGTGACCATATTGCGGAATACTTTAACGACGTAACCGACCTCGTTCCGGGGGAGCGGCATCCGCGCGAGCGACTCGTCTTCTTCGCGGCTGAAATCCCCTCGTTCCACGAGTCGCATCGAACTCGCCAGCCGCGTAAGGGGTCTCGCGATTCCGGACGAGAACCAGAACGCAGCCGCTATCGTGAGTAACAACAGCAGCGCCCCAACGACCATCATCGTCTGCTGAACCCGCTTCATTTTCTCGAACAGCTCGTATTCCTTGACTTCTCCTACGAGCATCCAGTTCGCGCTCTTGATTTTCCGATACAGAACCCGATGATTTTCTCCTTCGTGCGCGATCGTTAGCTTCCCTCCGGAGTGTTTGTCCGTTCTGATTTGCGGCATCTCGGCGCGGAAACCCGCCATTCCGTTCTCGATCTGTTGCTGCAGCACCGGGTTTCCGTCCATATCCACCAAGTAAACGCGGCCCGTTTCGCCGAATTTGATCTTGTCCAAGGAGGTTTGGATTTGCGACGTTCTCACGTTCAGCTTCAATACGCCGATCTTGCGAAAGGAGCTTAATTGCACGAGATTGTAGATGAGGCTGTTCATGCTTTCCTTCTTCAGATAGTTTGGCTGGTATAGGTCGATATGCGCGGGAACCCAGCGGACTTCCTCTCGTTCGAAGGTTTTGTACCAATCGCTATTTAGAAAAGAAGGATCGTTAAACACTTGATCGCGGATGCCGACGGCGGTCCCGTTCTCGTTAAACAAAGTAATGGAGGATATCGAAGAGTGGTTTAGCGCGATAGAGGACAAAAACTTGCGAATCTCGTTGTCCGCCGCGATCCTTTTTTCCTGGGGAAGACTCTTGTCCAGTTGCATGCCGATCCACTGCTGGGTCACTTCGTTGCTTAGCACCTGATTCGCGACGTCTTCGACAGAGGTCGTTAGCGTGTTAACGAACGCGGCGTACTGATCCATCGTCTGCGAGGTGGATTCTTCGATGGACGTCCCGATCACCGAGTTGGACACTTGCGTAAAGACGGCGACCATCGTAATAAAAGGAACGATAAAAACGACGATAAAAGTGGCGGACAATCGGGTTCTAAGCGAGTAGATCATAAGGAGCCCCTTCCCAAGATTCGATGTCGAACCCGCTTCTTGCTTCACTTCGTGATCAAAAAATGACTTTTTGAACAACCTCTATAAGGAAGAAAAGCCTCTTGCGGACGAAGTCCGAAGGAGGCGAATCTCTGGAATCGGCGCGAACGCTTTCGAAGGCAGGCGCACCTCCACTTTATCAGCAAACGAGGAAGGAGGGAATTCATTTTTTTCGGGGCGGAACATGCGATATTTTCTGGTCGGCGAATCGCGCTGTCCCGCCTTTATTTATTGCTTCGCGCGGATTTCCTCCACGATACGGTCGGCGATCTCCCGAACGCTTATTTGACCGAGATCTCCTTCCCCCGCTTACGGACGGATGCCGTATTCGCGTTTTTCTCGTTCTCGCCGATCACGAGCATATAAGGAATCTTCTCCAGTTGCGCCACGCGAATCTTATAGCCGAGCTTCTCGTTGCGAATATCGACTTCCGCCCGGATTCCCGCCTCGGCCAGAATTCGCTTCGCTTCCAGCGCATAGGACAAATAGTTGTCCGAGACGGGGAGCAGCTTCGCCTGAACCGGCGCCAGCCAGAGCGGGAAGGCGCCGCTGTAATGTTCGGTCAAAATTCCCATGAAACGATCGATCGAACCGAATATCGCGCGATGAATGACGACCGGACGGTGCTTCTGGTTGTCCTCGCCGATATAGACAAGATCGAATTTTTCCGGCATCTGGAAATCCAACTGAACCGTTCCGCACTGCCAACTGCGCTTAAGCGCGTCGAGAATATGGAAATCGATCTTCGGACCGTAGAACGCCCCGTCGCCCGGATTGATCCGATACTCGATTCCCATCGTATCCAACACGTTCTGCAATGCCTTCTCCGCCCGGTCCCATAACTCCTCGGAGCCCATGAAATCATCCGGTCGCGTAGACAATTCGATCCGGTATTCGAAACCGAACACCTGGTACATGCGATCGATCAGGGCGATGGCGCGTCCGACTTCCTCTTCGATCTGATCCGGTCTGGCGAAAATATGCGCGTCGTCCTGGCAGAACGTCCGAACCCGCATCATGCCGCTCAACGCTCCGGAGTATTCGTGACGGTGCACCTGGCCGAACTCCGACAAGCGGATAGGCAGCTCCCGATAGGAGCGTAAGCTGTTTTTATATATAATCATGTGACCCGGACAGTTCATCGGCTTTAGCGCGAACGTCGTGTCGTCCACTTTCGTAAAATACATATTTTCTTTGTAATGATCCCAATGCCCGGACTGTTCCCAGATCCGGTTGTTCATCATGAGCGGCGTGCGAACCTCGTCATAGCCGTGGTAACCTTGCATCTCGCGCGAGAAGTTCTCCAACTCCGTGCGAATGGTCATCCCCTTCGGAAGATAGAACGGCATGCCGGGCGCTTCTTCGGAGAACATGAACAGCTCCAATTCCTTGCCGAGCTTGCGATGATCGCGTTTCTTCGCTTCCTCGAGGAGGTGCAGATGCTCTTCCAATTGGGCCTGCTTAGGAAAAGCCGTACCGTAAATCCGTTGCAGCATCTTGTTGTCCGAGTCCCCGCGCCAATAGGCACCGGCTACGCTAAGCAGCTTAAATGCCTTGATCCGGCCCGTGGAAGGAAGATGCGGTCCCCGGCACAGATCGAAAAACTCCCCTTGATCGTAGATCGTGATGGCCGCTTCTTCCGGCAAATCCCGAATCAACTCTAACTTATACGGATCTTCGAGCTCTCCGAAAATCGCCAGAGCTTCCGCCCGGCTTACGACGCGACGAACGATCGGCAAATCTTCTTTCGCGATTTTCCCCATCTCGTTCTCGATGGCCGCCAGATCGTCGATCGACAGAGGTTTCTCGATATCGATGTCATAATAGAATCCATCCTCGATGACCGGACCTATCCCGAGCTTAACCGCTTGATTGCCGTAAATCCGCTTGATCGCCTGAGCCATTAAGTGAGCGGCGCTATGCCGGTATACCTCTAGTCCGTCTTTGCCGTCCAACGTAATGATCTCGACTTGGCCATCCTCTTCGATCGGTCTGTTCAAGTCCGCGGCGATCCCGTTAATTCTACCCGCGACCGCGTTTTTCCGCAGTCCCGGACTTATAGCCTCCGCCACTTGCGCGATCGTCGTCCCTTGACGAAACTCCCTTACTTTGCCGTCCGCTAACTTCACCTGGATATCCACGATGCAAATCCTCCCTTGATTTTTCTGAACGCAAAAAAACGCCTCTCCCCACAAAGGGACGAGTGCGTTCAGCTCGTGGTTCCACCCTCATTCGATTTGCCGTCCGGCCCACATGCGCCGTCTCGACAAATCCTTATTCGGTATCCGGTAACGGGGATAAAACGGCGACGATTACCGCCGGGAGAGATCGCATTCCCGGGTTCAACGTCGCGGCTGCAAAGGGGTAACCGCCTTCCGGTCGCTGTAGAGGCTCTCAGCTTGCGCCCCTTTCTCTGTACAGCCCTAGAAGGCAATCGTGTCTTTGGTCACGGCCTGAAGGATTAAATTGTTTTTTATTATATGCCCCGAATAGCGAGGGGTCAAGTGTTCCCTCACCGCGCGCTAGGAACTATCGCAGCTGGAAACCGACTCCGAGAGCGAAATAGCGGTGTTCAGCACCGTTACTGGGCCGAAAGCCGACTCCCCGAGCGGAATAGCGGTGCTCAGCACCGTTATTGAGTCGAAAATCGACTCCACGAGCGAAATAGCGGCGTTCAGCACCGTTATTGAGTCGAAAATCGACACACCAAGCGAAATAACGGTGCTCAGCACCGCTATTGGGCCGATAACCGACTCACCAAGCGAAATAACGGTGCTCAGCACCGTTACTGGGCCGAAAGCCGACTCCCCGAGCGGAATAGCGGTGCTCAGCACCGTTATTGAGTCGAAAATCGACTCCCCGAGCGAAATAGCGGCGTTCAGCACCGTTACTGGGCCGAATTAGCTGTCTGCAATTGTCCTAATCGCGCCGCTATTTCGCGTTGCTTGCCTCACCGGGCGAAGCCGGAAGGCGGTAACCGAGATGCGCGGAAATTCTGAGCGCGATGCGTCTTACTTTATCCCCGATGACCGGAATTTCCTGAACGGGCAATTCGCTTCTAAGCGCGGTAATGCTGATGGCGGCCTTCTGCTTGCCGTCATGGCCGAAGACCGACGAACCGATGCAACGGATGCCGACTTCCCCTTCTTCGTCTTCGATCGCGTAACCTTGCTTGCGAGCGGCGCTTAACACCGCCTTGAATTCCTTCAAAGACGTCACGGTATTATCCGTCTTCGCCGACAAGCCGACCCGTTCGACGATCTGCTCCAGCTCTTCGTCGGTCAATTGACTGGCAAGGGCTTTGCCTACGCCGGAAACATGAAGCGGCCACCGTTGGCCGATATAGGTGGAAAACTTGACGAATGCCTGGTTCTCCACCTTCTCGATATAGACGGCTTCTCCTTGATCCAATATCGCCAAATGAACGGTAAAACCCGTCTCGCGGCATAATTCTTCCATGAACGGCTTGGCGTGCTGGCGAATATCGATGCGGTTCAGGATGCTCTGTCCCAAGTTAACGAAACGATTGCCTAGCAAATACTTGCCGTCCTCGCTCTTGGTAATGTATTGATTCTGCTCCAACGTGTTCAAAATAAAGAAGGCGCTGGTCTTAGGGACGTTTACTTTCTTGCACAATTCCGACACGCCCATCGGCACTTCTTGATCGGCGAGCGTCTCGATAATGGCAAGAGCCTTCTCTAGTGCAGGTACGGTATATTTTTTGGATGTATCCAAAAGGTAATCCCCCATTGTTAAACGACGTTTATAAAAAGTACACAAAGAAATGAACAGTCAATTGTTAGATAATTTCATTATAAAGGAATCCACTATAGGAGGCAATACACGATATAGATGACAGAAAACCTAACTCAATAGTCGCAGAATAATCTATTGCAAGCGTTTTACTCGAAATTGAAAACGAATACACTCATTTTCATACGTTAGGTTATCTAGTTTTTTCTTGACATCGTAAATCGATCACTTTACACTCGAGTTTAACAGGGTAAACACTGTTTAATAAATGGCAGTAACCGAATTCTTATAACGCAACGCTATGCGAATTCGGTCGCAATAAAGGATATGAAAATAAAGGGGTGAACGGGCGGTCAACGCGCCACATAAGCAAACCTAGCTAAAAGAGCAGAACAAACCGAGGACCGACTAGGGAGGATCTACTATGAAAACTAAGAAATGGTCAGTGCTTATTATCGTAATGGCGATGTTAACGGCAATGTTGTCCGCCTGCGGAGGCGACAAGAACAAGGAAAATAACGCTTCCCAGACCCCTGCCCCATCCAGTTCGAACGCCAAGCCTTCGGGAGAGAAGGTCGAACTGAACATGCTGATCGCGGAATCGATTCTCGGCGGCATCCAAGACCAGTTGATCGAGCAATTCGAATCCAGTCATCCTAATATTAAAGTAAAAGTCGAAAGCATTCCCGACGGCAGCATCTTCGATACGTTGCGCATTCGCATCTCGTCCGGCGAAGTTCCGGATCTGTATCAAGTCAACATCGGTCACGTAACGACGCAGATGGCCGATCAAGCGGGCTACCTCGCCGACCTTACGGACATGGAAGCCATGAAGGGCTATGCGGAATCCGTGAAGAACGCATCTACGGTTAATGGCAAAATCGCTAACTTCTCTATGGGCGTAGGCGTACTGGGCCTTCCGTATGATAAAGCCGCATTGGCGGCCGCCGGTTACTCCGAGCCTCCGAAAACATGGGAAGAGCTGATGGCGCTCGGCAAGAAAATGAAAGATTCCGGCAAAGATTTGCTCGTCTATTCCTCCAAATGGGAAACCGGAATCGGCAACGTTTTCCACTGGGCATTCGGCGCTCAGGCGATCAAGGATCCCGCCTTTAAGGAAGCCTACCTCGCGAACAAGGTCGACTGGTCGATTCCCGAGAATCGCGCCGTTCTGCAACAAGGCTTCGAGCGTTTCAAGGAACTGAACCAGTATGTACGTACCGGCAGCTTCACCAACGAATATTCGATCGCTCAACAAGCTTTCACTTCCGGCGAATCCGCAATGGTACTCGGCGGAACTTGGGAAGCAGGAACTTACCGCGGCTTGAACGCGGATCTCGATCTCGGATTCATGAATCTTCCTTATATGGACGAAGCCGCTAACCCTTACATCTTCGTACCGGAAGACGGACTTGCGCTTAACGCTCAATCCAAACACATCGAAGAAGCGAAGACGTTCCTGAACTGGCTGTTCGGCGAGGCGGGCAACTACGTGCAAGTACAGAAAGCCAAAGGCAACATGTCGGCGATTACCGGCGTAGGCGAGCTCGACGCTTCTTACAGCGACGTGCCGAACTGGTTGAACACGGACCGCGTCGTCTCGTTCGCGAACACCGGCCCGATCCCAAGCCCGACTTGGATCGCGCTCGGCCAAGCCGCCCAACAGTATACGTTCGACGGTAAGCTTGACTCCGCCATTAACAAATTCATCAAAGCGTACGACGGCACAAAATCCAAATAAGCGATTGCCGGCAAGATAATGCGAGGGCAATCAAAAGCCGGGCTCCGAGCCCTGGTTTTTGATTGTCCCTCTCCACCCTTACCCGAAATTAGCCGGAGGTGAAGGCCTTTGCAGAAAAAAATGTTTTGGACCGGCGTAGCCTTCATGCTTCCGATCACGGTCGTCTTGTTCGCGTTTCTCTTTCTTCCGGTATTGCAATCCTTCTACTATAGTCTCACCGATTGGAAAGGGATTGGCGCTTACCACTGGATCGGATTCGAAAACTACCGAAACATCTTCGACGACCCTTCGTTCGTGGAATCCGTCAAACGTACGTTGATGATCGGAATATCAGCCGCCATTCTAACGAATCTGTGCGGTTTGGCATTCGCTATGCTTCTCGATCGCCAAATGAAGTCCAAAAGTCTGCTTCGCTCGCTGTTCTATCTACCTAATATCATTCCCGTTGTCGTAGCCGCCTTCATCTGGCGCTACATACTCGACGCCAATAGCGGGATGCTCAACGAAACGCTTGGCCAACTGACCGGAGGACGAGTGACCATTCCGTGGATCGATTCCCCGGATCACGTCGTGTGGTCGATCATCGTCATTTCCGTCTGGCAGATGATGGGGCCGGTTATCATTATCTATCTGGCCGCGCTTCAAGGCGTGTCGCCCGAGATGAAAGAAGCGGCCATGATCGACGGAGCTTCCAAACCCAGCATTTTCTATCACGTTACGCTTCCGTTGATTACGCCGGGCATTACGGTAAACGTCTTGATCGGACTCGCTAACGGTATCCGCATCTTCGACTTGCCGTTCGCACTCACGGGCGGAGGTCCCGCGAACGCGAGCGAGACGCTCGCCATCCGGATTTATCGGTTCGCCTTCCAGTCGTCCGAGTTGTCGTACGGCATGGCCGCTTCATTCGTGCTGACCCTTCTGGCGCTGGTCATTACTTTCTTCTTCGTCGGCGTATCCAGAAAAATCGAGAAGGGGGCGCATGGAGAATGAACAATCGGCGCGAAAAATGGATGAATGCCGGGATCGGACTCCTCACTTGGGTGCTCGCGCTCATCGTCTCGATACCGCTCTATCTAGTCGTCATCAACACGTTCAAGACCAATAAGGAAATCATCACGGATCCGCTCGGCTTCCCGACTTTCAAAGTCGGATTCGACAACATCGTTCATGCTTGGGAGAAAATGAATGTTCTGAAGGCATACGGAACGACGCTTTCCATCGAAGCGATCGCCGTTATCGGCGGCGTATTGCTCTCCTCATTCGCGGCATATGCCGTGGCCAGGTTCGAATCTAAGATTTTCGGAGCGATGTATTGGGTTTTCTTGTCGGGAATACTCATTCCGATGCAAGCCGCGTTCATCCCGATCATTCACAATATGAAAGCACTCGGGCTTAACAACACGCTGCTCGGAATTTCATTGGTTTATATGGCGGTCATCTCGCCTTTCGCGATTTTCGTATACGCCGGGTTTATGCGGTCCGTGCCGCGCGAGTTGGAAGAAGCGGCATATATCGACGGATGTTCTCCCGCGCGCACGTTCTTGCAAATTATTTTTCCGATGCTTCAACCCATCACGGCCAGCCTATTCATTCTGCAATTCATCTACGTATGGAACGATCTGTTGTTGCCTTTAGTCATGGTCAATTCGCGGGACATCCCGACGATCAGCGTATCGTTGTACAAGTTTTTTGCCGGAAGAGGCATGGCCGACATGAGCCTGCTGTTCGGGGGCATTACGATCGTGCTGGCTCCCGTCCTGATCCTATTCGTCAGCTTCCAACGGTTTTTCGTCAAAGGATTGTCGGCCGGCGCGGTCAAAGGATAACAACAACTCACAATTAAAGGGAGAGATTTACTATGAACGCACAACAACTGACCGAACAGCAGAAATTCGAAGAAATGAAAAAGACCTTATACGCAGCCGTTATTTGCGATACATTGGACGAACTCGGATACCGCAATCAAGCCATGCGCGAAAATATCAATCCGATCAACAACGATTGGGTTCTCGTGGGCCGGGCAAAGACGGTTCTGGCGGTTGACGTCTATCACGTGACGGACAATCCTTATTCGAAGGAAATCGAAGCGATCGACAGCGTTAAACCGGGCGAAGTGCTGATCGGCTGCACGAACGAATCGATCCGCAACGGACTGTGGGGCGAGCTTCTTTCCACCGCTTCCAAGATGCGCGGAGCTCACGGCGCCGTCGTCGACGGACTGATCCGCGACACGAAGAAGATTCTCGAGCTCGACTTCCCCGTCTTCGCAACCGGTACGAAACCCGTTGATTCCCGCGGCCGCGGAATGGTAATCGACTATGACTGCCAAGTCCAATGCGGCGGCGTAAACGTGATGCCGGGCGACATTATTTTCGGAGACCGGGACGGCGTCGTCGTCATTCCTCAACAATTGTTCGATGAAGTTTACGACATGGCGATGAACAAAGCGACCCGCGAAAACGCAAGCCGCATGGAATTGCTGGACGGCAAGTTCCTGCGCGATGTTTACGACAAATACGGCGTACTATAAGCCGAATGAAGCCATCTTCAAGAAACGGAGTGACGGAAAGATGAGATTGTCCGGCAAAAGAGCAGTCGTGACCGGCGGTGCGAGAGGCATCGGTAAAGGTATCGTCCAACGCTTTCTTAACGAAGGCGCTCTCGTCTCGGTCATGGACCGCAACGAGGAAGATCTAAAGGAACTCCAAGCCGAGCTGGTCGCGGCCGGTCAAGGCGAGTCTGCGCAATTTCTCGTATGCGACGTCGGCCTACCGGAACAATTAGAGAAGCAGGCCATCGCAGCCATGGACCGCTGGAACGGCATCGACGTTCTCGTGAACAATGCGGGCATAGCCTTCAGGGAACCTTTTCTGGACATCGCGCCCGATCGCTGGAATCAAGTGATCAACGTGAACCTGAACGCCACGTTCCAGTTATGTCAGCTTGTCGCCCAGAGAATGATGCAGCAAGGAACCGGCGGCAGCATCGTTAACATGAGTTCGAAGAACGGCCTGTCTTCGAGCGCTATGTTGGCGCATTACAACGCCTCCAAAGCGGGCGTCGTGCTGCTGACCCAATCCATGGCCGTCGAACTGGCCCCGCACGGCATCCGAGTCAACTCGGTAGCGCCGGGTCTGATCGATACGCCGCTGGACCGCGCTTTAAGGATCAAGGACAACTTGCCTCCGTATTCGGACCGCACGCCGATGAAACGACTCGGCACGATCGAGGAAGTGGCGAACTGCTTCCTGTTCCTTGCTTCCGACGAATCTTCCTTCGTCACCGGCTCGACGCTGGTCGTCGACGGCGGCCATCTGGCGAGCGCTAGCGAAAATTAAGAGGACGGAGAAGGGACCGCGCCGCGGTGTCCTTCTCCGTCCTCTTTCCTTTGCGATCGTTACTTGAACGTCAGGCGTGACTTAGATTCCCAATCGAGTAATCCGGAACGCGAACGCTCCCTGCGCAGAGTAGTCGGACGGCAACGTAATCGTCAAGCCGTCCTCCCCGCGGGACCAGTCCACGGAGCCTCGGTAGCCCAGCATCTCTACGGATTCGATTGCTTGCGGATATAAGCGAAGCGAGTCGGACAACGATTGAATGACGACTTTTCCGTCATCCGGGGGCGCCATGACGATCGCATATAGGCGATCCTTATTGACCGTGAACCGGATATCGCGGGACGTGAACGCCGAACGTTTGGTGTCGTTGAACGAACCGCTCTCCACGCGCGTCGGGCCTTCCCCGAATACTTTCCAAGGACGCGTGCTGTAGATGGCTTCCCCGTTAACGGCGAGCCACTGTCCGATTCGGAGAAGAATGTCCTGTTCTTGCTCCGGGATCGTACCGTCGGCGCGCGGACCGACGTTCAGCAACAGCGCCCCGTTCTTGCTCACGATGTCGATCAAATCCCCGATCAAGCTTTCCGCCGTTTTATATTTATGATGGCTGATATGAGACCAGGAATTTTCGGAAACGGAAGTGTCCGTTTGCCAGAACAATGGCCGGATGTCCGACAGTTGCCCGCGCTCAACGTCGAAGACCGCCGTCCCCTCGGCGAAAGCGTCGTCCTTGTAATTGATTGCGACTCCCCGCTTCCATTCCAGACCCAGGTTGTAATAATAGGCGGCCAGCCGCTTCAGATATGGCTTGAAGGCAGGCTGGCTGATCCACCAATCGAACCACAGCAGCTGCGGTTCATAACGTTCGATGAGATCGCAAGTCCGCGCCAGCCAATCGTCGAGGAACGGTTCGTTCGGTTGGGTCGCCGGAACCCATCGGTTCGGATCGCAAGGCTGAGCCGGACCGTATAAGCCCGCGTTCCGGGGATCTTGAACGTCGGAATCGAACGTCGTTCCTCCGTTAAAGAACCACCAATTTTCCGCCCGATGGCTCGATACCCCGAACACGAGGTGCTGGCGGCGCGCGGCATCGGCCAATTCTCGTATGACGTCGCGTTGCGGTCCCATGCGCGCCGAATTCCATTCCGTGAACGGACAATCGTACATCGGGAATCCGTCGTGGTGCTCCGCTACCGGCACGAAGAACTTCGCGCCCGATTGCTTGAAGAGAGACACCCATTCGTCCGCATTGAATTTTTCCGCTTTGAACAGAGGGATGAAATCCTTATAACCGAACTTGTCCTGCGTTCCGTAAGTATTGACGTGGTGCTCGTAAGCCGGCATTCCCTCTTGATACATCTGCCTCGCGTACCACTCGCTACCGAAAGCGGGAACGGAGTACACGCCCCAATGGACGAAAATGCCGAACTTCGCGTCCTCGTACCAGGAAGGAATGGAATACTTGCCTAGGGAATACCATTCCGCTTCGTAACTTCCCTCATGGATGACCTTGTCTATTTTCCGCAACCTTTCCTTTTGCAATGGACCCACATTCTTATCGTTCATAGGCTTCAATCCCCCCGCTTGCCATCGTCAATGACTATCGTATACTCGGCTTCAGCGGAGAGAGCCAAGATCTCAGATCGGCAATCCTCCGGCGGTTTGGATGGCATGTAAATGTCTCTCTTTTTTAGTAAAGGAGAAATTTTCAGAACGATCGGCTCGCTTGCCAATGCCTCGCGAAATCTCTTCAAGCCTATTCTCCAAGGGACGCCGTTATAGAACTGGTCCGCGATGCATTGTCCCCCGATGTAAGCTTGGGCCACGTCTCCTATAAAGTCGATAATCAACGTCACATCGTTCGCTTCGTCAAAAGCCTTCGCGTCTATGCGAATCTCCCATTCGGGAGCCGCTCCTTCTTGCCCCTTATCTTCGAACAAATATTTGAAAAAGTCTCCGTTTAACGAAGGATCGCGGGTCGGCTTCCATGAGAATTCGACTTCGCGAGTTTGCGCGGACGGCTTGAACGTTTGGAAAATGTCCATCTTGTCTTGAAATGGGGTCAGAGTGACGCCCCCGCAAGCAATGCTATGCTCGACAGGCGGATAAACCGCAAAAGCCAAAGTATCCGCTCCGGTCCCGCTAATACGCAGATCGTCCTCCCCGAACGCGACGTTCCCTTCGCAGACAATTAGCCGTTCGTCCCCGAATGCCTGCCCTTTCCACAGATGCAGCGACTGCTCTTCGGTGATCGTCAGCACCTTAACGACATGTCCCGCAACGGATCGAACGACGAATTCGCAAGCCAATCCCGACAACAGATCGCGCACGACGAGCGCTCCGTCCTGCGGGAGAACGGTTCCCTCTTTCGCCTGAACATCGGCTACGGTTGCCGGATCGAACGTGAATTCCGGCTTAACGCCCGGAACCTCGAAGAAAACGTACGTCGTTTCTCCGTCCCCTCGAAGCAAGCACAGCGGTTGCGCCGTCGCATATTTCAACCGCGCGCCATCCAAGTCCATATGGAACGGCCAGAAGAAATAAGCATCTTTCTTTAGCGTAAATCCGTTCGCCGGAACGTTCAGATCCCCTCCCGGCAGCCGCAATTCGACCTGCACGCCATCCTTGTCCGCCATCTCCGTCAATCGTTGGTAATTGTTAAAGAAAAGAAAGCCGCTATCCCCGTTCGTTCTCGCCGCTACGCGCACCGTATCGGTGTCTTCGAGCGAAGAGGGACGAGCCTGCGGATACGCCGCGGTCATGGGAGCCAACCGTTCGCCGAAATCATGCACGAAAAGATGAAGCCTCTTGAGCTTGCGATAGGAATCCCGGATTCCGCCGAACTCCCCGATCGGCGCTTGGAAATCGTAGCTGCGAACGGGCAACTGATTGCCTTGGGGATTCGATTCTTGCATCGTCGCGAGCTGTCCGATCGGTTGGGTTCCTCCATGATACATATAATAGCCCAACAAATTGCACCCGTTGGCGATCTTGATCATCGCCATCGCGGCGACGTCGTCCGCCTGAATGACGGGACGCCGGTGATAGGTAATCTGCACTCCGCCTCCAAGCTCGCAGCAACCGTCGGGGTATCGTTCGATATCTTCCAAATCTTTGATCTCCGCGGCCTTCTCGCCGAATAGATCGCTTCCGATGCTCGGATCGTTACGCACGGAATGGAAGAAATAATGCGGCCCGGGCGGCAGTGGATTCGTATGCTTGTCCCAAGGATGATCCGGGTATCCCCCGAATAAAGGCAACACTTCGTCCTTAGGAATTCGCGCCCCGCCGGGACCTCCCCACCCGGTTACCGTATACAAGGGAGCTTGCATGCCTATTCCCCGCGCCATACTCTTTAACGTTCGCAAATGCTCGGCGTTATCCGTCAACTCGTTATCGAATTGAATGCCTACGATCGGACCGCCGTCTTGAAAGGATAACCCTTCGATTTGCTTGTCGATTTCCTCGTACAGCTTTCTGACGTAGCGCAAATAATCTTCGTCGTTCGTCCGAAGCGCGCATCTTCCGTAGATCCAATCCGGAAATCCCCCGTTGCGGCATTCGCCATGCGCCCACGGCCCGATTCGGACCAGAACCTCCAGACCGTTCTTCCGGCAAAGCTTCACGAACTTCCGAAGATCCTTGTCGCCCGACCACTCGAAGCTTCCCTCGATCTCTTCATGATGAATCCAGAACACGTACGTGGCGACGATCTGGATGCCGCCGGCTTTCATCTTCAGCAGCTCTTCCTCCCATTGCCCGTGCGGAAATCTAGTAAAATGAAATTCCCCCATGACCGGCAGCCAGGGCTTTCCTCCGCGCGTGAGATATAAGCTGTTCGCGTTAATGACTTCGCCCGCCGGATTGCTGCCTCCCATTCTGAGATGGCCCTCGATCAATACCGGCTTCCGTCGACTGCCGGCGTCCACTACATATTTCATTGTTTCACTCCTCGAGTAAACAAACTTCGAACCTTCAAAACCCTTCAAGCTACGACGCGGAGTCGGATTCAACCGCTCAATAAGCGACCACTTTATAGCCTTGCTGTTCCTCCACGGGAAAAACATACAAGTAATCGCCCTCGCCGCCGGGACCTACCTTCGGCTCGCACACGACCGTTCCTTGCCCCGACAATACTCGGGCCGCCGTCCGCGTTCGAAGGGTGCATACTCCGCTTCGGCTGGCGCGAATGCCCGCTTGCGTTAATTTTCCCGATTCCCAACGAATGCTGATTTCATATCCGCCGCGAGCACGCAAGCCGCGCACGTTGCCGCAATCCCATGCTCGAGGCAATGCCGGCAGCAGCGACACTTCGCCTGCATGGCTCTGAAGCAGCATCTCGGCGATGCCGGCCGTGTATCCGAAATTCCCGTCGATCTGGAAAGGCGGATGAGCCCCGAATAAGTTCGGATACGAAGAATTCGAAAGCGCCGTTCGGACGAAGCGATAGGCCTGCTCCCCGTCCTCCAATCTAGCCCACAAATTGATCAGCCATGCGCAGCTCCATCCCGTATGCCCTCCGCCGTACCGCATCCGGCGCTCCAACGATCGGCGGCAAGCCTCGGCCAGTTCCGAAGACGATCTCGGCGTGATTTCGTTGCCGGGATATAAGGGATACAAGTGAGAGACGTGCCTATGCCCGGGTTCGACCTCTTCGAAATCCTCGAACCATTCCTGAAGCTGCCCATGGGACCCGATCCGATAAGGCGGCAGCTTGGCAAGCGCGGCCGTCAAACGCCCCAGGAACGCTTCGTCGAAAGGCCCCGTCTCGCCGGCCACGCACCGGTTCGCCTCCAGGCAATTCCGAAACAGGTCCCGCGCGATCGCCAGATCCATCGTCGTGGAGTGGCTGACGCCGGATATGCCCCCTTCGGCCGTCACGAATCTGTTCTCCGGCGTCGTAGACGGATTCGTAACAAGATGGCCTGTCTCGTCTTCGATTAGCCAATCGAGCAGGAACAGTGCCGCCCCCTTCATGAGCGGATACGCTCTTTCCCGCAAATAATCCGCATCTCCGCCGAACTCGTATCGCTCCCACAAATGCCTCGCCAGCCATGCCCCGCCCATCGGCCACATCGCCCAAGAGACGCTGTCGTTTAGTTCTCCCGTTCCCCCGACCGGCGAAGACAGGCGCCAGATGTCCGTATTATGATGCGCCGTCCAACCGTCGCATCCGTAATGTACCCGCGCCGTTTCCGTGCCGGTCACGCTCAATTGCTCGATCAGATCAAGCAAAGGCTCGTGGCATTCCGGCAATCCGCACGTTTCAGCCGGCCAATAATTCATCTGCGCGTTAATGTTAATCGTATAGTTGCTGCTCCACGGAGCGCGGAGATGTTCGTTCCATATCCCTTGCAGATTCAACGGCTGCGTTCCCGGAAGCGAACCCGAGATCATCAAGTAACGTCCGTACTGAAACAGCAAAGCTTCGAGCTGCAGGTCCTGCTCGCCCGCTTTCGCGTTCATGAGCCGGACGTCCGTCGGCAAGCTCGAAATCTCGCCGTTCCCCAATTCGAGATGAACTCGTTTATACTTCAATCCGAAGTCCACGACATGCCGCTGCTTAAGCGATTCCCAGCTTTCCTCAGCGACATTCCGAACCGTCGCGACGCAATCGGCGACCGGATCCTTCCCTTCCGCTGAAGGATCGCGATCGCTTCCCTTGAAGCTGGTCGCCGCATCCAGCAGAAGCGTCACGCTATTCGCTCCCGTTACGCGTAGCTGCCGCTCTCCTGAAGCTTCGACCGATCCGCCCTCGCAGAGAAGCCGGACGCAAGCCGCGAACGCCATCCCTTTGCCTTCCTCGTAGACGATCGGCTCGCGACCTTCCATATTGTAATAGTTCGGATCGACATGACTTGGACTTTGACCGGTCATCAGCAGCACCCCGTCCTCGACGCGGGCTTGATGGCGCAGCAAGCTTTCCAAACCGACAGTCAGATCGATGCTGCCCGGACGATCCGCTTCGAACCTCATCGCCAACGCCTGATCGGGAGCGGAAATGAACGTTTCGCGAGAATAAGTGACTCCCCCGCTCTCGTAACGGACGCGCGCGACGGCCTGCTCCAAATCCAGTTCTCTTCGGTAGGAAGAAATCTCTTCCCCCGCATGGTCGACCGCGATCAGCAAATCGCCTAACGGCATGAACGATTGCGTGAATGGCCCCAACATTGTAGCCTCGATCATTGCTTCGGCCGCCTTATAATCCTTCGCGTAGACGAGCCATCTAACTTGATCGAGGTGATTCAAAGCTTGCGGATTGTTCGTGTCGTAAGGGTAGCCGGACCAAAGCGTATCCTCGTTAAGCTTAACGACTTCGTTCCGCGGGTTGCCGTACACCATCGCCCCCAGCCGTCCGTTGCCGAGCGGAAGAGCCTCCACCCATAAGCGCGCCGGTTCGCCGTACCATAGCTTGTATTGTCCATCGTTTCCCTTATCGCTCTCGGCGGGTTTCATAGCGTTCCTCCATGTTTAGAACTTCGAGAAGTTAAGATCACATCCATCATAATTACGGTGTCTAACCGGAACAATGGGCATTTTTTAAGCACGCTAACCTAATCTATCGAAGCGTCTATTCAATTTTTATGATCGCTTTCATAAATTAACATTCTCCAAGATTTTAAGCTCTTGATAAACGTCGACCTAAGCAAAGGTCACCCTGCTAATTAAAAGCAAGGTGACCTTTTTGTGTTATTAAATCGTTCCCAACCGAATGCTCGTCTAAGAAGCGACGATTCGACAAATCTGGTCTTTCTCGAGCGCAATTGTAATTACCGATCCTGCAGGACATAGGATGTCCGTACGGATTCCATCCGTGTCTAACGTCAATTTCTCGGAGCCGAATAGGTTTTCCAGTTGG
Organism: Cohnella herbarum; assembly: GCF_012849095.1. NCBI lineage: Bacteria > Bacillati > Bacillota > Bacilli > Caryophanales > Paenibacillaceae > Cohnella > Cohnella herbarum. The sequence goes on along the minus strand of NZ_CP051680.1, from coordinate 7,308,554 downwards.
AAAGCACCTGCTATTTCCGCATGAAGCTCTGCATATTCTAGCTTTCCGGCGAAAATTTTAGCAGACACTAGAACCCCCATTTCACCGCGAAATCTTTGAAATTCCGCCCCATTCATCTGCCAAGAGCGTGGAATTGCCGGAAAGAGTCGAATAACGCCCAAGTTGGTTTGCAGCAGCATTTCTTGCAAGGCATCGGCGGCAGCCATGTTTCCTTCCAATGTAAACGGACGATAGTGAAATTGCGTTAACCCTGTTTTTCTGTAATCGCCGTTCAAATGGAAGCCGTTCGAAGAACAAGTGTGTTCCCAGAATTGCTGCAAGTGATAGCGGGCTGCGACTCCATTCCCTTGTCTGGTATATAATGCCGCCATCCATGCAAAGGAGTAGCCTACCCAATACGCTTTCCCCAACTTTTCTAAATGGCTAATCGTGTCGTCGATAATTCGTTTTTCCGCATCCGATCTTTCGTAAATGAACGACTTCAGCGGATAGATGGCCATGGCATGAGAGTGATGTCGATGGCTTTCCATTAAACTCTCGTCAGGACAAAGCATTAACCCTGTTTCGTTAATGGCCAATTCATCCAACTGTTCCAGCACGCTAGCCCACTTCTTCCGTTCCGTTCCTTTATCCAACAGCTCGGCCATTTGCTCCAATCGTGTAAATAAATATCTGAGTAAGGATAAATCGTAATTACTATTCGGCGTTAGCCAGGAACTCAAACGATTATCATGAATCTCGGGCGAACTAGAAACCGGTAGACGCAGCTTGCCGTCCTCGCCGGGAAGAAGAAGCGCCAACAGGCAATCTGCCGTCTCTTGCAAAAAAACATAGGCTTTGTTCTCAAGAAAGTCTCGATTGCCTGTATAAAGCCAATAATGGTCGAATGCCTGACATAGCCAGATTTGATTCGTTGGGCTAAGCGAGTACATAGGCCAGCCACCCAACGGCTTTCCGTCAATCGTCATAACGGCTGGCAAGTTAATCCCCGGCGAATCGAAATAAGACTTCGCAAATTCGCGAGCCGCGGGTCTTAGCCCCCATAGAAAATCAAGAAAGCTTTCCCCTTCCTCTAAATGATTCGCTTTCAGATAATGCCAGTAACTTAATTCGGTATTCAGATCGTGATGATAGTCCCCCTTCCAAGGAGGCAACAACCCTTCATCCGCTGTCCATACGCCCTGAAGCGGCATCGGCGGGGCGCCTTTACGCGAGCAAGCTCCGAATAAGTAGTTCGTCCGGTACCATTGTTTTTCAAACTCGAATTCGGATAATGTCATTTCGCTTTTCCGCCAATAGCTTTCCCACCATGAGGCATGCGTTAAAAAGGCTTCCGTAAAGCTCGTGTTTATAGCTTCCTTTACTTTACGTCTAGCTTGTTCAAACCAATCCTGATCTTCTAGGTTAGCTGCTATCGTGTATACCCATTCGATCTCGCGTTCGCTTATCTGCTTTTTCGCAACGACGATCGCATACTCCAACCGATGATTGGTTTTCTGACGAAACCAGACGGTATCTCCCTCGCTCCCATAATCCGCCTTTGGGTACCCAAGTAAAGCAAGTTGCAAATTCGAGTGAGAGTTTTGGTCTGCTCTTGCTTGGAATTCACCGGAATAATCCGGAGAGATGAGCTGTAGATTAACTCTAATTGCCCTACTTCCCGTTAAACGAATATAGCCTAATCCATTCTCCGCATGTAAGAACGTTTCTAATTGATACGTTTCTCCATCTGCCATCCACTCTGCATGAGCTATTGCATCCTTAAGGTTCAGGCTGCTTTTCATACGCTCGGCGGCAGAACCGCAGCTTAATTCAATGCGTCCCGCAGGTAATTTCGTCGGGCTTGGATTATCGAAAAAATCGCTGAATCTCCTGTTGATTTCAGAGTCGTTTTTCTCCCGAATAAGCTCGATCAGTTTGCTGTACGTAAAATCGCGCGCTAGCACCTCAGGTGCTAGTCTCGTATCCCATAAATCCGCGCGATCCAAACTAAGACGGATCGGGTCGCCATTTCCCCAAACCAGACAACCCGTTAAACCATTTCCCAACGGGAGAGCCTCGTCCCAACGATCTATCGGCTCATGGAACGACAGATTATGCTGTTCGGTAGGCATTTTTCGATTATTGTTCGTCATTGTGCACCTCGAATTCTAAATTATGATCTCAATCCTATTGCCCAGTGGTAACATCGTACTTAAATGAGCTGCACTTCTGCAATTGATCGATTTTCTTCTCGTAGTCAGTTATTAATAATAAAAACCCTGAACCCATGATTTTTTCGAATCTTAAATCACGCGTTCAGGGTATCTTTCATAGACCCTATACCTGCTATTAATCTAGTGTAATTTTCAAACAAACGGGATACTTCGTATCGATTTTCCCGTCCGCTTTCACTTTCAGTCCATCTTCGTTTCGCTCGAACGAAACAGGATGAGCGAATCCCAGCAGTTCTACCTTTTCGATATGTCCTTCGAATTGTTTGCTCGCTGCTTTCAACGCTCTAATGAGCACTTCATTGTTCTCAGGCCAGCTCAGCACGTTGGCATAGAGGTAAGGGGCTCTATAGGTGAACCGGATATCTTCGCTTGTAAACGCGGCTCGATTCACATCGGTGAAAGCGCCCTCCGGCACTTCGGTCGACCCTTCGCCATAGATCTTCCAATACGTCGTATCGTAGATCGACTCGCCGTTGACTTCCAGCCATTTCCCGATGCCGCGCAATACTTCCGCTTCCTCCGCGCAAATCGTACCGTCCGATTTAGGTCCGATGTTTAGGAGCAGGCAGCCATTTTTGCTCACGATATCGACCAGATCGCAGACGAGGTCGACCGGATTTTTGAAATCGTTATTGTTCGTGAAGCCCCAGGAATTTTTGGCGATGGCGGTATCGGTTTGCCATAGCTTAGGCCTGATATCGCTTAGTTGGCCCCGCTCGACGTCGAAGATCGCCGTCCCGAAAGCAAAAGCGTCATATTTATAGTTAATCGCCACATCCACGCCCCACTCTTGCGAGCGGTTATAATAGTAGGCGGCAAACTTTTTGAGATACGGTTTGAAGGCTACGTTATGAATCCACCAGTCGAACCAAACGATCTTCGGCTGATATTTGTCGACCAACTCGCACGTGCGGACAAGCCAATCTTCCAAATGCTCCTGATTTGGCGGCGCCGAATAGATGTCATGCGTAGCCGAGATCTCGGCGGAGTCATACATCGAATCCGCAGAGCCGTAAGGCTCCTTTAACGCAATATCCTGAATCCCGGAATCGAATCGTCTGCCGCCCCCGAAGAACCAGAAATTTTCAGCGCGGTGGCTCGATGCCGTAAATACAATACCTTCCTTCTCGGCCGCTTCTTTCAGTTCTCCCACAACATCCCGCTTAGGCCCCATTTTAGCAGCGTTCCATTCCGACACTTCGCTGTCATACATCTGAAAACCGTCATGATGTTCGGCTACCGGCATCATATATTTCGCGCCAGCCGCTTTGAACAGAGCGACCCACTCATCCGCATTGAATTTCTCCGCTTTGAATTGCGGGATAAAATCCGCATAGCCGAAATCTTTGTGCGCTCCGTACGTTTGAATATGGTGCTCGTATTCCTTCGTTCCCTGCAAATACATATTTCGCGGATACCATTCGCTTCCGAAAGCAGGCACGCTGTATATGCCCCAATGAATAAAAATGCCGAATTTCGCATTCCGGTACCAAATCGGCTCCGGATATTCGCTTAAAGAAGCCCAATTATCCTTGTAAACGCCTTTCCGAATCACATCGTCGATCGTCTTTAAGTAGTTCGCATGAATATCTCTCAACTTACGCACCTCCGTAATTAAGCCGTTTTCATGGTTCATTATAGCAACCCTATCAGCTAATTAAAGGGAGTAAATGAATGGAGATGTGGACGATATTAATTCTATATGCTATTTTCCATATATCGCATTCATCTATTTGGGGGCAAGCGAAATGAACTGCTTTGAGCATGTTACCGTCAAAAATTTAATGAGCAGATTTAACGTCTGCGCCCAAGATTGGGGAGAAAACGACTGTATTTATGCATTCCATAAGTTTTATTATTTTATGGAGGGCGAAGCTACGCTCATTATTGAAGGCGATGTATTCACACCTCAGCCCGAGGATCTGTTTCTTATTCCTGCCAATACGAAGCATTCCTATTCCCACAACCCGAATCATCCGGTGTTGAAATACTGGTCGCACTTTAATCTCGTTCTGGATCAGGAACAAAAGCTTATCTATCATCGAGAAACGGTTAAATGCTCAATCTCGCAACAACTTATCGTACCGACTTTCGAGGCTTTGGTGCAAACGGATGTTGCCGCGAATCCTCTGAACGCGCTTACCGAAAAAACGACCTTGCTGCAGATTTTGAAGCTTTTTTTGGAACGCGTGAATCTTGCCCTCCTATTGCCTGCGAATACGAACGAGTTCTCGAACAAAGTCAACTCCTACATTCGTAACCATCTTCAAAGCGAAATTACGCTGGCGGAACTGGCTAACCTTGTCCATCTGCATCCGAATTACTTCATTAAATACTTTAAGAAGTACTTCAATGTAACGCCCATTGAATACGTCAATACAGTCCGGCTGCAAATGGCAGCCAAATCATTAATCCATGATCCCCATAAGAGCATAGAGCGTATCGCCGATGAAGTCGGATTTAACGATTATCGCTATTTCTCCCGGCTGTTCAAGAAGAAATACGGCGTATCTCCTTCACAGTACAAAGGGGTTTGATACTTCGTTTCGCTTACCCCTCATTGACTTCAAGCAATCGTCTCGGAATTGCCCCGGAGTAAACCCGGTCGACTTCTTAAACACCTTGTAAAAATGTCTAGGCTGCTCGTATCCGACGGATTGAGCTACTTTGTCAATTTGCACGCGAGGGTTGTCGCGGAACATCGTCATTGCTCTCTCCATGCGATATTCGCGCAAATAGTGGACGAAGCTCTTGCCGATGTTTCGTTTCATGATGGCGCATAAGTAGTTGGGATGGATTCCCCCATGCGCCGCAACCTCGTCTAACGGCAAATCCCTGCCGTAATGCAAATGGATATATTCTAGAATCGCATGAGTCAAAGCGCTTCCGTTACTATCCGTCCGGTTGGATAGCGCCTCCTTCGATTCACCATGGCGACCCAGCCTATCGATAACGGACTGCAACTCCCCCTCCTGCACCGGCTTGAGCAAATAATCCATAACGCCCAAACGGACGGCTTGCCTCGCGTACTCGAATTCATCGTAGCCGGTCAAGATCACATACTTATCGCAATAGCCTTGTCGCTTCGTCTCCTCGATCAGTTCCAATCCTGTCATCTCCGGCATATTCACGTCGGAGATCAACAAGTCGGGCCTGAACGTCCGAAGCTTCTCCAACGCTTCGAATCCGTCCGATGCCTCCTCGATCCAAGCGTCTTCCCGGCATTCCCGCACCATAGCCACGATCCCGCCGAGAATGATCGGTTCATCGTCCACGATCATGATTTTCATCTTGGCCCCCCTTCCGAATCATCCATCTTAATCGAAACGATCGTCCCTTCGCCGACGAGGCTTTCGATCGTCAAACCCGAATCTCCTCCGTAAAACATGCGGACACGCTCATGCACGTTGCATAATCCGATTCCTCCCGATTGCTCCGCCTCTTGCGAGTTGTCCGCGGTGGATCCCTGGAGCCTTGCTCGAATATCCGCTAGTTTCTGTGCATCTTTCCCGGACCGCTATCGGATATCGTAATGACGGTATATCGGTCTTCCGCGCGATAGCAGCGAATCCGAATCAGTCCTATGCGCCGGATTTTGGAAATCCCGTGCTCGATACTATTTTCCACGAGCGGCTGCAGAATGAACCTGGGACAACGTTGCGAACCGACTCCTTCTTCCGCTTCGATCTCGAACTTCATTCGGTCTCCGAAGCGCGTCTGGTGAACGGACAAATAGCTTCGGATATGTTCCAACTCGTCGGCGATCGTCGCCGTGTCATTTTGCCGCGAAAGGCTGTAACGGACAAATCTGGCCAGATTGTTCGTCAATTCCGAAACGGGAGCGTCCCCGTTCGAGTGCGCCAGCATACGAATCGTTTCCAACGTGTTGTATAAGAAATGCGGCTTGATCTGGGCTTGGAGCATTAAATATTCCGCTTCTTTCCTCATAATCTCCGAACGCTGAACGCTGTTAACCAGTTCGTCTATCCGCCCGATCATTCTATTGAAGGAACCGGTCAAGAACCCGACTTCGTCCTTCTTCTCCGCACCTCCGTCAAACGCGCGCAAGTTACGGGAATCGCTTCTTTTCATATGTTTGGCCAGCTTCGATTCTTCGGGTAAACGAAATAGCGAGCCAATAGTACAAATAGGACAATAGCAGCATAAGGAAAACGATCGTCGCGATGTAAGTGTACTGCTTCTTCCGGATGCCGACCATTACGGCTTCATTCGTCTCGACAACGGCTACCTTCAAACCCAACTCCGCAATGTCCAAGGTATAGATAATCCGTCTTGGAAGCGCCTTAAAGTCATATTCACTGACTTCTATCGCACGTTTAAGAGACTTATCATCCCCCTTAATCGACCCCAGAACGTCGAGGTCGGCGATCACCAAGCTTTTCTCGGACACCAGTATCTTCCCGACGTTCACTCCATCGATCAGTCCCGAGAGGAATTCATTGATCAAAGAACTCTTCGCTCGAATTTCCAACAGGCCGACTTCCTTAGAAAATTCCTTATTGTACAGTTTCTGAAAATATCGCAAGATGTCTTCCTATATCGAATTCATAGTGTTCCGGCCGTCGTTGAAGGAAATCCGGCTTCGGAGCATCCCGCGCTGTACAGGAAGTGCAGAATATACACTTAGATTCCTCTAAACTCAGTAACTTCAACATCTAAGTGGAATATTTACAACTAGTTGGCGGTTCAAAGACTTGATTCGAGCAAACCGTTCAACCTAGTTGCATGTTTTACACTTAGCTTATTGCTCGGGTATACCCCTCTCAATCTAAGTGCCATTTTTACAATTAGTGTCGGTGTAAATGAGTACGAGTTTTACATACTAATAGGTTAAGAAATCCAGTATATCTAGAGGCTTTTCGGAGAGATAGAGTTAGATTTTCAGGTCATTCTCATTTCTTAACATTCGGTCCCATGAGGGAAAATTCGATTGACAATGGCTGTGGATCCGAATAATATATAACTGACTGGTCAGTACAATAAATGGAGGAGATGGTTATCGTGCCGGAAATGTACAAATTGAAAGCGACTCTATCGTCGAATGAAGGAAAACGCGGGGAATGGGCCAAGCTGAGAGTCGAATACGGCAATCTCGGTGCGAACGTCGAAATCGACAAATCGATCGTGAGACTTTCGGATTACGGGATATACGATGTAATGAGACAAGAAGAAGACGGATCGTTCACATGGGCATATCCGATTCCTTACGAAGCTCCAATTCAGACTTACGAAATCGAAGTGTATGCGATAGACAAGATTGGAAATAAAGGGCCTAATCGATTGATCAGCTTCGCGGTCACGGGCTGAAATAACTCCCTTTCGCAAACAACCGACGGCATCTAAGAAATCTGCCGTCGGTTGTTTATGCTTTTAACGAGGATTCCTTATCATCTGCTCGATCTTCTCTCCGGTCCCCAGTCTCAGCCACGTCGTAAACCCGCAGACCCCTTCTTGCAATCGAATGATTCGCGCACCGTGAGGAAAATCTTCTCGGCCATATGTATTCAAGCCTGTAGCCCGACCATAACATAACCGAATGCCATACCATTCGCCCCAATAATCGTTGATGTGATCGTGTCCGCAAAAAGTGCCCATAACATCGCCTTGTTCCACCATCGCTGCGAATAGACCCGAATTAACGTTAGGACAACACACCTTCTCCAGCTTGCTCCCGTAACCTGCCCCCTCCAACCACATTTCCTCGTATTCCGGCAGCGGAATGTGGAAGAAGGCTAGCGCCGGTACGGAAGTACCCGCGTTCTTCGCCGCCAGCTCGCGGGATTGCTCCGCGTACCAGTCGATCTGATCCCGCCGAATCCAGTCGTAACCGTCGATGGAAGGAACGCAGGAGACGTTGCCCGAATCGAGGAAATAAAGCGCGGCTCCGCACTTTCCGTCCGCATGGCCGATCTCGATGACGTAGTTTCCTTCGCCGGTCAAACGTTCCGGGCCGCGCCGTGTAACAGAGTAGGGCTGCGCTATGATAGCTTCAACCAATTCAGCCCGCGTGATATGCGCCTCCGTGTCGTGATTGCCGAATACGAACGCCCAAGGAATACCTCTTCGCACGACCGATTCCACGGCTTGCCGCATCATGTCCACGGCATCGGCCTTGTCGGTCGGTTGGATCAAATCCCCGGTAAACACGACCAGGTCCGGATCCTCGGCATCCATCACCGTTTCCATGACCGCCTGCGTTTGACGATCCAGCTCCAGACCGTCCGTCCAATGGACATCGGTGAACTGGATAATCGTGAAGGTGCCATCTTCCCGATATCTCATCCGATGATTCATCGTTTGAATCCCCCCTGTTCTATCCCCTGTCTTATTCGCTTAATATCTTTTCGATTTCGGCCACAACGTCGTCAGCTAGGGCTATGCCCGAAGCGGATGCGTTTTGCTCGACTTGCTCCGGTCTCGTGGCGCCGATAATGCAGCTCGAGATGTTCGGCAGTCGTAAATTCCAAGCCAAAGCCAGTTGAACCAACGTGATGCCCATCTGCTCTGCCAATTGAATCAACAGCTCTACCTGGTTGAGCCTATTCTCGGACAACAAGCCTTGGTTTTTGATCCAATGATTGTGCTCCGGGTTAGTAGCCCTTGATCCTTCGGGAAGCGCCACCCCTTTACGGTATTTGCCGCTAAGGACGCCATGTGCCAATGGAGAGAACACGACTTGGCCGATACCCTGCTTTTCGCATTGCGCCACGATGTCCGCTTCGATTCGGCGAGTGAACATATTGTATTCCGGCTGATTGACGACAATCGGATCCAGATGAAGACGCTCTGCTAGCCCCGCTGCCTCCGCGATTTGCCATTCCCGCCACTCGCTGATGCCGACATATAACACTTTGCCTTGCGTGACCAAATCGTCCATCGCCCTTAAGGTTTCGTCCAGCGGCGTATTCTCGTCGAATCGATGACAATAGTACAGGTCGATATAATCGACGCCAAGCCTCTTCAGGCTCGCTTCGCATTGCTCCATGATGTGCTTGCGCGACAACCCTCGATCGTTAGGCCCGTCGCCCATGTCGAAATAAACCTTCGTCCCGAGAACGTAAGAGTCTCTCTTATAGCTTACCAACGCCCGGCCCATGACCTTTTCCGCCTCGCCTCGGGCATACATGTTGGCCGTGTCGAAGTAGTTGATCCCCAGTTCATACGCCTTATGAATGACGGCTTCTACGGAAGCGGCCTGTCCCGGATCATCGTACGTTAACCAACTGCCAAGAGCGATTTCGCTCACTTGAAGGCCGCTTCTTCCCAACCTGCGATACTTCATATCAGATGGTTGCTCCTCTCCTAAATGAACTTGTTACTTGGCGCCGATCCATTTTCCGTTCGTAAAATCGGGAATCGCCACCGGTTGCCCGCCCATCGCAATGGAATCCTCGGAAAGAGAGGAGATGCTCATCCACGCGGCCATGTCGTATACGTCGATCGGCGTTTGCGTCCCGCTCTTGACGCTGTCGAAAAAAGCTTTGAACACAAGCCAATCCATCCCGTCATGTCCCTCGCGAACGCCTTCCCGTAAGTAGCTCTGCCAGATGGGGTGATCATACTTTTCGCGATAGCCGTCCGCATTGTCCCATTGCGTTTTCCATTTCGTTTCATATTTGTCGTGTTCACCGTCAATGAACAACGAGCGATTGTCTTCCATGAACAATGCTTTCGTTCCTCTTACCGTAAATCCTCTTGAATAGTATCTAGGCAACGTCGTATCCAACGTGAGCGTTAGCGTTTCCCCGCGGTCGCACTTGATGATCGTAGTCACGATATCCCCTTGCATAAACCGGGTGTTCGCGAGCTCGCTATTCGCGCTTTTGTTCTTCAAGTATTCCTGCATGCCCGCCGCCTTGGACGAGACCGACACCAGGGACATCATTCGGTTTCCTCTATTAATATCGAGAACCTTGGCGATCGGCCCCAACTCGTGGGTCGGATAGTTCTCGCAGTTGCGATGAACGTATTCGTTCAGCCGATAATGCCGGTTTTCCTTGCCATTAGCGATTTCATAGCGCAGGTCATGATGATAACCTCCCGAGGCGTGGACCAGTTCCCCGAATACCCCTAGCTTTACCATGTTTAAAACCATGAGTTCATCCCGGCCATAACAGCAATTTTCCAATAGCATGCAAGGAACCTTCGTTCTCTCGTAAGCTTCTACCAGCTTCCAGCATTCCTGAATGGAGTACGCGCCTCCGACTTCACAAGCGGCGTATTTCCCCTTTTCCATTGCGTCGATCGCGATGTGAATATGGGAGGACCATGACGTGGTAATGACGACGGCATCAACCGATGCCATATCCAGAACCTCGTTGTAATGCGATGTTGCAATCGGTCGGCTGTTGCCCGCCATCTCGATAACGTCGGCTGCCCGGTTACGACGATCCTCGTGCAAGTCGCACACGGCGACGACTTCCACGTCCTTCATTTTCAAAATAATGATTTCCAGCAGCCCCATACCCCGGCCGCCAAGTCCGATGATGCCGATTCTCACATTAGATTTCATCCTCGTAATCCCTCCGTATAATTGCTGCTTGCCCCGTATCGATGGCAAGGTGCTTGGCTCGCATCGAAATCGTCTTTACAATTGCAACTCCGTTGTCTTCGAATGTATTTCCGACAATCTCAACTCCGCTGCACGCCCACAATCGAACGATTTCTTGCGAATCGGCGGATTCTCCATCCATGACGCCGTTTCTCGAGATCTGATTATCCGCAACAATCAAGTCGTGCGTGCTCTTCGCGTCCAATAACGGGGAACCGTCCAGTTCAAACCGGTTACCGCTTATGACGACGTTGCTATGCACGGGAGCATCCGCTGAAACGAGCGTGTTCTCCGGGTGAATCAGAATGACGGGCTGAGTACCGCCGCCGCATGCGATGAATCGGTTACCCCTGATCCGAACATGCCTGACCATTCCCGATTCGAACCAGCTTTCGGCATCATCGGCGATCAGAATGGCGCTCATGTGAAGCTTTTCGAACGAATTATTCTCGATGGTCACTTTACGGCGCGTCGTAACGAGAATTCCTCGGGTCGGGATTCTCTTGAAGACATTTCCGCGAATGGATACTTCGGGCGTCCACGTGACGTTCTCGACGACATCCTCGTCCCCGATCGTCTCCGGCACGAGAGCATCAAGCGTCAACTCGGCTTCGCGCAGACTGAGCTGCTTGATGTCGATAACCTGCCGGGTTGCATAAGAAGTCAGCGCGCGCGCGGAAATAAAGTCGATCTCGTCGCCAGGATGGAACGCGTTAAATCCGTAGGTTTGCGGATGCATGAACCTCACGCGAACGCGCTTGCCGTCCTCGACGCCGACGATTCTAAGATGAGTACCGTGTACATTGATCGCGTCGTCGTGCGCTCCCTCGAATTCGCTGTCGACGATCGATACTTTACCTTTCATTCCGGATAGATGAACGAAATCGGCGAAACCCGCGGCCGTTCGTCCTTCGGAAGGATCCGGCGCCAATCGCAAGCCCTCTAATGTTAGATTTTCGCTGAATTGCCCGACGATCCCCAGTCCGTGCATATATTGCATCCAGACGTTTTGCCAGATGATGTTGCGACAACCTACGATCAGCGAACCGACTTGGTCGCGGATGCCGTCTCGCATTTGAAACACATGACCGACCGTCGTGAACGGAGCGGATGCGAACCGCAATCGAAGCTTGCCGAGTTCCAGTTGCTCGACGTGATTGGCCAACGTTACCGGGTTAGGGACTCTCCATGTCCGATTACTGACCGGGTCATATTCCTGGGCGGGGCCTCCGCGGTAAGACCAGCCTTCGCCGACCCAATGCAGCTTGTCGTCCTTCAACAAATAATAGGAATCCGGATGTACCTCCACGTCCCAATAGCTTTCGCCGATCGCCGCGATCCGAATTTCCGATATCGTCGGTCTTGCGAAATCGATCGTCAAATTCCGTATTTCCGCGTCGACGCAACCGTCCATGACGATCGGCGTCATCTTCCCGTGAAAAAGCAGACGAGAGCCGTTCCCTTCCACGCGAATCCGGCTTGCCCCTTTGAACCAGAGGCCGATCGTCTTCGTCGGATCGGGATGCTCGTCTTCGCTGACCGTATTGGAGACATAATAAGGCGCTTGGGCTGCGTTCACCGGATACAAATCATATCGGCCCAGCGGAAATTCAATCACCGCCGGCTCTTCCATGGCGGAAGCGGCGTCGATTGCGGCTTGTATCGCCCTAGTCGCATCCTCGCCGGAATCCGGTTTCGCTCCGTAATCGGTTACCCGAAACAGTCGGGTAACCGGATCGTTTTCTATCGCATTTGCTTGATCTCGCATGCTTCATCCCTCAGTTCGATCGACTTTTCACAGCATCCTTTTCCTATGACGAATTGGGCTTGAACGACATCGAATCGATTGTTCCGGAATACGACTTCACGCGAATCGTCAATGAGGGCAATCGGCGAACTAGAGATAAACTCGTTCCCCTCGACCCTTACTCCCTGCGCGGATTCGATCCGTAGCGCCATCCCGTTGCGTCCGTGTATGACGTTTCCCGTAAACCGAATGTCCCGATGAACGCCAACAACGGCCCCAGGGCTTTCTACGCTGACAACCATCGCTTCCGCGCCTCCGATCGTCCCGGCGCCGAACCCGCATTCCACGAACCGATTGTTTCGTACCGACACCCGATTGACGGACAAGCTCTCATACCAGTAGATCGAGCAGTTCAAATGAATGGCCGTGCCCGTGCAATGATCGAACGTGCAATTCTCGATTTCTACATCCCGCGTTTGAACGAGGAACGCTCGGGCGCGATTATTCCGCACCGAACAATTGCGAATGGTCAACGAAGCCGCCCTCGTCAGATTCGCAATCAAGTCGGTTTCCGCGAGTCCTTCCGGAATTGGCTGTCGAAGCTGCAGCCTCAACCCGCCATCCGGGCACACCTCAACGCCCGCTATCTCATTCGGAGCATAAGGCTCCAACGTCTGGCCTCGTACGAGCTCGATCCGATCCCCCACGTCCGGATAATCCGGTTTTTCGGATTGTGTGGCAATATCGACGATTACTTCTACCGTATGATCGTCGACAATTTTTCTCACCTTGAAATAAAACCCATGCACGTTAACCGCATCGTCGCCCATACCTTCGAAATGACAATCTTCGAATCGGATATGGCCTTTACAGCTAATAAAATGAGTAGCATCCGTGTTCGTCGACAATATCCTTCCTTCCCCGGCTTCACAGTCAGGCGGTTGAAGGTCAAATGCTCGCTACGATGCCCGATAATGCCCATACCCGGAGTGTACAACAAAGTCACATCGCGCACTAGAACGAATATACATTCGTGGAAAAGAATGCCCATTCGATAGTTTAAGATATGCCTAAGTAACAGTTGCATACCCGGTTGCAACCGTTGCGGATTGGAGTAGTGGATTCGTAATTGATTCGACGAAGGCTGCTCCGTTCGATCGATCTGATTAAAAGATTCTATGGAACCTATAAGCGGATACGACGATGTCGGATCGACATTCATTAGCGCCGCGACGGGGACGGGCCCATCTACCGCATGACCTTCCCGAAGTTCGATTAGAGCGCTCACGTCATCGGCAGTTCGAACGACTCCCATGGAAAACAGCGGCTGGTGCCAATCGATCGAGAACCGATGAAGCTTCAGATTCCGACATCTTATGAACGCGAACGGCTGAACCAATCCGTGGAACACGAATTGCGAGAATCCGCCGTCCCATTCGAAATCGTCCATCTCTTCCACGTGAAACGCGATGGCTTTCTGTTCTGACGATTGGCCCAGATCCAGAAGCGCCCCGTGTTTCATCAACATTTCGTATTGCTCTATGAAAGACGGATGCTTAAAGTCATATCTTCCCTGTTCGAATACGAGCTTGCGGATCCCGTTTTCCTTGCAATGCCGAATCGCTTTCCGAACGGCTTCCGTGCTATCTTTGCCCGTGTCGGGAAATGCGCCGAAATCGGACGCCTTCGCGAACTGAACCGATATCAATGATAAGACCCCCTATGCATCGGAGCGAGACGGCAACCCCCGTCACGCTCGCGCTTCTTTATGATCTTGAGTACGGAAGAATAGAGACTGCGGCTCCAGAAGCTAACGATAGCTCCAATTGCCCGCCGATTACCTGTTGACCGAGTTGTACTTCCGCTAACCCGGCGGCCGTGATCCGGTAGATATCGACGGCTGCTACTTCGTTCCAGTCGGGCGGCAGAGACCAGCTTTTTTTCGAATAACCCTCTTTACTGAATGCGATCAACTCGGGTCGTTCTTGCCATAGTGCAGGGAAAAGTACGTCGTCACCAATTCGAAGCGGCTTACCTTCTCGACGAACGGAACGATCGGCGAGATGGACGGAATGACCGCCGGAGTAATGAACGATTCTGTTATCGCCCTCGCCCTCCATCCGAATGCGTTCAATGGAATTCAAATACTGATATTGAAGCATTCTCGTGCATATCTGCTCGATGAAGATGTCATGCCATTCCTCGCGCGGAATCCCCTTGTCCGAATCCCAGAATACGTCCTCACCATGCACGCCCGCGCCGAACAGGAATTCCAGGTCGTCTCTGCGCGGAATCCCCGGTATAGAGTAATCTCGAATAGCAGCTCCGCTGAGCAGCTTGGCGGGTCTTTCCAGAAAATGTTTCTCCTGATTCTGATCGAACCACCAGCACCATGGTTGCAATCCGATGAACGGATCGTTGCGATGATGAGCGAAGTTTTCGCTCGTCACGTCGATCCCGCGTTCTCGAAAATAGCGAATCGTACGGCGCATGTAAGAGGACTCCTCCTCTTGAGAGACGCCCCGGAATACATTCGCTCTAGGAAAATAGGCGTCCAGATGTACGGTTCCGGCCTTATCGAGCCCCAACAGCGAGATCAGCTTCTCGATTCGCTGAACGATAATCCCGCTCTCCCATTCGTTCTTGTAGAAAATTTGATAGGCAGCCCTATCGTTATAGTTACCGATTTGCAGCAAAGAGCCGTCCTCGTTGCGCGAAATCAGATCATGCTCCATATAAAGGTCCCAATGCGGGCTATTATCGTAAGCATCCGTCATATTGACATGAACGCTGACGGTCGTGTTATACCGCTTGGCTTCTTCCACCAACCACAAGTAGCTGTCCCTCGCGGTCGGATCCTGCGGCCTCTTCAGATGGACATTCACTTCATCCCAAGCGGGATAACGGTCATCGTGACCGTTGTACTGCCATCCGACCAAATATACGATTTTCGGAATACCTCTAGCGAGAATATCCGCCTCCCGTATATATTGAAGTGCCCGTTCGAAAGTACATAGAACGTTCGAGCCGCCCTTTCCATCCGGGAACGCCATGCCTATCTTCATCGTCAGCATCTGACTGTAATCGAAATTGTAAGGGCTCTCCGGTTGCATCGTCGCTTGCCAATCGTAATAATCCCCGGAAATGGAGCGCCATGCTTCATTAATATTAATAGCGTTCGTCATCCTAACCTCTTCCTTCCTGCAATGAAGAAACCTGGCAGCGCCGCACATCGACGCTGTCAGGCTTCGGATTTCTTCTTACTTGGATACTTGAGCGTTCATCATGTCCACGATCGATTGATAATCGCCGATATCCGAAAGCTCCTTCTTGAATGCATCCCATTCGGAGAGATCTCTTTCGCCGAGCAGGAATTTATAAATATTTTCGTCCAAATACGTTTGTACCGCGGTCATGATTTGCGCTTTCTTTGCTTCGTCTTCTTTGCTCAAACGGATGACCGGAGCTTGCTCATACGGAGCAATGGCCGTTTCCGAACTTGTAAATTTACCCATCCCCTCCTGTGGACGCATCTCCTCAAATTGGCCCTTAGCGAAAAACTGTACTTTTTTGTATTTAATATAGTCCGTCGAATAGTTTTGCGGCGCATATACGAATCCTTGACGCGTCCATGGAGTTCCGAGACCGAAGTCGGAGTTTTCTTTCCAATCTCCGTTTTTGTTGATGAATTCCCTTTTACCGTCGATCATTTCATAAGTTTTGCCTTCTACGCCCCAATGCATCAAATCGATCATTTCAGGCGAATACTGATAATCGAGCAATTTGATGATAAGCTCAGGATTTTTCGTGTTTTTGGAAATCATGATGCCGTAGTTCGGATAGATCGTTTTACCTAAGAGAGCCGGCCCCAACACCCACTGATCGCCGTACTTTTCGTTTTTCGGATTGACCGCTGCGCCCCATACGACGCCTTGGTCCGGAACGGAATATTTCTCCCACCAACCGCCCCACGCGAGCGGAAGCATGAAGGACTTGCCGGTCGTTACTTTCGCTTGCAACTGATCTTGCGACTGGCTCAAGAACTCGGGATCGAGCAGCTTCTCGTCGTACAATTTGCGAATATACATTAAACCTTCTTTGAAAGACTCCTCGGTCGGTCCGTAGACGTATTTCTCACCGTTCCAGTAAATATCGCTTTTCGTATGGTTCGACAGTGCTAACGCGTCCGTGAATTTTGGCCATTCCTGCGAATTGACCGGATAAGAATCCGGATACAGTTCTTTTAACTTAACGGCCGCGTCATAGAATTCGTCCCAGTTTTCCGGAACTTTAATATTATGTTTCTGGAAAACGTCGAACCGGTATAACGCCGGGTAAGCCGACCCCGCTAACCCCGTATCGTTCTGGAATCCATCCCCGAAGAAAAACATTTTGCCTTCAGGCGTATACATACTCTTGTCCGCGAACTTGGTAGACTCTAAATAGGATTTATAGTTTGGAGCGTATTCGTCCAAGTAAGGCGCAATGTCCAAGAGGGACCCTTGGTTGCCGAATTGGAACATGACCTCTGCATCCTTCACGCCCGACATAATGTCCGGCGTATCGCCGCTGGCAAGGGTCAACTTTATTTTCTCCGGATAGTCGTCGCTATTCACGTAATTCCATTTAATATCGAGCTTCTTGCCGATATACGCTTCCATCTTTCCCTTCCAGAGCTTATAAAGCTCGGTATCCTTCGGATCATCCCCGAAGCTGGACATGTAAGCGTTAATCTTGATCGTTTCCTCTGCCGGTTCGGACGCCTTAGACGTCTCTCCGGAATTGCTGCTGCTTGCTTGCTCTGACGGCTTGTTGTTGTTCTTGCTGCAACCCGCGAACACAAGCGTCGCAACAAGCAGAAGACTCAGTACAAGAACCATTTTTTTCTTCAAAGCGTAACCCCTCCATGGATAGTATTTGTTAATCTATGTTTAATTTTAGATCAACCGCTGTTAACCTTTCACCGAACCGATCATCATTCCGGACACAAAATGTTTCTGCAATACCGGATAGACGAACAAAATCGGCAAAATCGTGACTATGATCGACGCCATCCTGATGTTCTTGGGATTCAAATTGTAAGTGTCGATAAATCGCTGAAGGCCGCCCACATCCGTGTAATCCTTCAGTTCGATTGTCATCCTTCGCAAGAGTAACTGGATGGGGTGGGCACTCTCATCATTGAGAAAAATCATCGGTTCGAACCACATGTTCCAGAACATGACGGCGCCGAATAGCGCGAATGTCGCCAGAAGCGGCTTGGATAACGGTACGTATATGCGAAACAGAATTCCGAAATCGTTCGCTCCGTCCAAATAAGCGGACTCTCGCAGTTCCTTCGGGACATCTTGGAAGAAAGTACGGAAGATGATGATATTGAACGCGGTCATCGCGACCGGCAACACGACCGCCCAAATCGTGTTGAACATATGCAAATCCCTGATGAGCAGGAATTGCGGTATCAACCCGCCTTGAAAGACCATCATGATGACTACGAAAATAGCCAACGGTTTACGGAATACGAACTCGCTGATCGCTAACGGATAGGAGAACAAGGAGGTCAGCAGCAGTTGTAAAAAAGTGCCGATGACTAAAAAAACAAGCGTGTTCTTATAAGCATTCAAAATGTTTTTATCTTGAAAAATGTATTGATAACTGTGGAAGTCGAAGCCTCGCGGGTAAAACGTAATCTTTCCCTGACTAACCAAAGTAGAATCGCTGATTGAAACGGCAAACGTATTTAACAGCGGATATAGCATAACGATACATAGCACGACCATGATCGTATAATTCACGATATCGAAAGCTTTGGACCCGAGCCCTTCATTATATACCTTCAACTTTAATCAACTCCTTACCATAAGCTGTTGTCGGATACTTTCTTGGAAAAGTAATTCGCGAAAATAATCAAAAAGAAACTGATTACGGAAAGCATCAAACCGACAGCGGCGCCATATTCGAATTGTCCGCCTTGAACGCCTACCCGATAGACGTAAGTTTCGATAACGTCCGCCGTTTCGTAAATTTTCGGATTGTACATGAGAAGCACCTTTTGATAATCCGTGCTGAGAATAGTCCCGAGTTTCAAGATGAGCATCACCGCCGTCGCCGGTATGATCGCTGGCCAAGTGACGTATCTCAGCCTCTGCCAACGATTCGCGCCGTCTATGACCGCCGCTTCGTGTTGCGCCGGATCCACGCCGGTAAGCGCTGCCAAATAAATGATGGCTCCGTAGCCCAATTCCTGCCATATACTCGCGCTGATGTAAATCGGCCGGAAAGCCTCCGATACATAGAGCAGCGTTCTTGGCGTCGCCCCAAACCAAGACATGATTGTATTGATGATCCCCTCTACCGATGTGAATTCATGAACAAAACCGACAACGATTACAGCCGATAGAAAATGCGGGAAATAAGTAATCGTTTGCACGGCCCTTTTAAAAAATCTGTTACGAAGTTCATTCAATAATAAAGCGAAAATAATGGGAGCCGGAAAACCGAAAATCAAGGAATAAAAAGCAAGCAATAACGAGTTTTTAGTAATCCTCCAACTCATCGGACTATCGAAAAAAGCCTTGAAATGATCGAATCCGATCCAAGGACTTCTTAAGAAGCCCAACGATGCGTCATAGCTTTTGAAAGCGATTGTAATTCCATACATGGGTAAATACTTAAAAACCAGAATAACCAAAAATCCAGGCAGCACCATCAAGATCAAGTACCGCTGCTTCACGCATTTTCGCAGAAAGCTTTCTTTTTTTCTAAATTTCAGATTGTGCGCAAGTTGTTGATTCTGCAATTTCACCCCTCCTGTACGCTTATAACACAATAAAATGTAAGCCCTTTCCAAACGCCTCTGACCGTCTCACCAAGTCCACATCGTTCTTGGTGACCTCAGCATACGGGAGAGGATGATTTATAGGCAATTATCAACAATTCATATCGTTTGAATAATTTCGCTTCGATCGAAAATCGATTGCATGTGAACGAACGAGAATCGCCCGGTCACTCGAAAATCGGGAATGTCATTAATTAATGTACTGTTCAATATTTCAGCAGCGCATGACAGCCGGGAAGTATCCTACTATAATGGTGGAAGCAAAGGCGGGCACGACCCGCTTTATGCAAGCGGTTACAATTTTAAAAATAGAAAAACGATCTATCGTCGTACCGCATGAAAAAGGGGGGCTCCGACTTGAACGGATTATTCCGATCTGTTTCCACTCGGTATCACAGAAGCAGCGTTCTATTTAAGCTGCTTATCGTCAACATGATTTTTATCATTCTGCTTACGGGCCTGCTCGGGTTCAACTACTCGTATTTAAAAGCAAACGTAAAGGAACAAGTTGTGCGGACGAATGAAGGTTTCCTGAAGCAATTGTCCGGGGATTTATCAGGAGAATGGTTGGAGATTCGCAACATGATTTACAATTTCAGCGTTAGCCTGGATACGAAACTGCTGTCCAACAATCCCAAAAATTCGCGTTCTTATTATCCTACGTTACTGGCTTACAAAAACAAAATCACGCAAACCAATCTGCAGCTTCCGTTCCGTGCGCAGCTCTCCACTTACTTTCCGAATCAGGATTTGGTCATCAGCAGCGACGGAACCCGCAGCTTGAGCGTGTTCTATAAGAATTTGGATGTTAAAAACGGCGGTGAAGTCTGCCGTTGCCTGCTGCAAGACGAATTGGAACGCCTGCATAATTTCCGCAATACGATCGTGTTCTCGTATCGGCTATTTCCGGAAGGCTATATCTTCGTGCAAATCGCCAAAGCCGAGCTGTTGGCGTATCTGAGCAATCAGACGATGCTGCTTGATAACGTCATCGTGGTAAGCGATAGGGAGAATCAGCTTTATGTAAGTACGGCCGCGCTTGATCCCGCCGTCTCCGGACAACCGCTTTCGGAGTTATCAGGTCCGATCATGATCGAAGGAAATAAATATACGCCTATCTCTCAAACAGATCCTTTGTTCACTTATACGGTTTTGTTCTCGCAAAGCCAGATGCAGGAAAAGCTTCAAAAGGCCAACGCATATACTTTTGTCTTATTTGCCCTTTTCCTCGCCGTTAATTTGGGATTTCTGTTCGTTAACTGGTCCATGTTCAAGCCGCTTAGGCTCATGGCGAGAACGTTTAATCAATGGACGACGGGACCCGCTACGAAAAATGAATTCGCGATTCTCTCGGATACGTTCAAGGAACTCAATTCCGCCACGGTCTCCATGAAACAAGAAATCAACGAACAAGCCGACATCTTGGAGCATAACGCGCTGCTTCGGCTGTCCACTGACGAGAATTATACGATGAAGCCCAACATAAGCCGGATGCTGTCCGCAAAGTATCATTCGTATGCCATACTCACCGTTATCGAAGAGAATAACCAAGGCCAATCCGTTGCCGCGTATGCTCCATTACTAGAAGCCGCTTTAGGCCAAAATGGACCGTTTATTCGTCTGCATGCCCATAGCGATAAATCTATATTTATCACAAGCTGCTCTGACGCGAAAGCGCTGGAAGCTCTTGTTTCCCGCGTAGTTGAAAGCCATCCCGATCCGGAAGGCAATGAGCTTGTTTTCTGCGGCATCAGTTCCGTTCATACGCGACTTGAAGACATCGGCAAAGCGCTCCACGAATCGACCGATGCGATCGACAAACATGTCCCCGACCTAAACCATTTGAAGAGCGTCGTTCTTTATCAAGATCGGAACAGCGACCAAGCGGCGGTCATCCACTTGTCCATCGATAAGGAGCAAGAGCTTGTCAACTATACACTCAAAGGAAGTACGGAATCGCTTCAGCAATTTTTCGATAAAACGATCCAGAAGACGTTCAAGAACTTAACGTTCGAACAGTTCCGGAACATGCTTCGTTATTTCCACGATCTGTTGCTTGTCATCATGAATAGCAAGAAGATCAGCGTCGAAGAGGTATGGGCAGTTCCGCCGGCATTCTCTCATACGTATCATCTCCAGTATTTATTCCGGCAAATCCAAGAGGGCTATTTTCTCGTGTCCAAGCGATCCGCACTGCCGATCACGCCTTTGCTGGAGCAGATTAAAAAATACATCGACGAAAACTATGCGGACCCGGATCTATCGTTGACGCTGATTGCCGACCATTTGGCGATCACGCACGTGTATTTATCAACTTACTTTAAGAAACACTCCGGCTACAACTTGAATTACTACATGCACCTGGTCCGCATCCAAGCCGCTATTCGTCTTATCCAATCCCACCCGAATATGACCATGAAGGACATTGCGGAACAGGTAGGTTATTCGAACGCCGGAACGTTCATCCGCCACTTCAAGAAAGTTTCCGGGACGACGCCCACGCAACATGTCAGGTTACAGCAGGAATAGGAGAATAGCGGTAAAATATAGAAAGGAGGCCGTTGCTGTGAACGGCCTCCTAAATGTCCCTTATGCTTCGAATTTAATTATCCTGTCTTCCCCCGCTCCGAACCGGGTAAGGCGCAATTCGCCCTTCGAGTAGTCGATGCTTATGAGATCGAACGCCGTCTCGGACGCCGTACCGACCGTCCGTTCCGGACTTTCGTCGTAATTTCTGTAGCTGACCGCGTTAAGCGTAGATATCATCGGAATACCATCATGATACAGCATCTGGTCGATATGGACGTGTCCGAACAAACAGGTAACGACGTGTTTGCGGTTTGTTTTTATGATTTTCCAAATCTTCTCGCCGTTCTCGACCTCTCCGTCGACATACCCTTTAACCCCGCGTTGAATAATGGGCAAATGCGAGAAAATGACGACTTTCCAGCTTTCGCTTTCCGGCAAGCCGGTAAAATCGAACACCTTATGTTCGAACCAATCGACCTGCCTCTCCGAGAAGGCATATTCCCATTGCCCGTTTTGCTGCAGCATCCCGTCCGCTTTTATTTTGTAGACAATATCGACGCTGTTCAACATTGCGACTCTCGTCTTTTTGCCTGGGATATCGTAGCAATAATAAAGTCCTGTTTCGTTTCCTTTGTCGAAGGAAACCGTTCCGTTCAGACATTGGTAAATGTCCGCATAGGCCTCGACCGGGAAAATGACATGATTAGCCCCTCTTAATTTCCGGTGAAAATCATGAATCGAATTGTCGTCATGGTTTCCCCTCGTCGGTAAGGCGGGGCATCCCGGCATCCTGATCGCTTCCATGAACTCCGACTGGGCCAATACGACAATATCCTTCGGCCCATTCTCAACGATATCGCCCCCGACGACAATACAGTCCGAAGAGAGCGCTTTAGCAGCATGCTTGACCGCGGCCGCAGCCAGAAGCTGATTCCCTCCCGGCTTATGATGGGGGTCGGTGTAGAATACGAGGTCGACGGTCCCTTTCGACTGCGCTTGTTTTGCTCTATCGATCGCTTGGCTTAAAGGCGCGTGATAATACTCCGGCAAATCAGGATATCGATCATCGGTCAACCAAGAGTCCATTCCGTTCTCGGACGTATTCAGTCCCATACGCTCATTCCTCTCCTTCATTGATTTTAGATGCTTACGGTTCGATCTTCGCCTGCTCCGAACCGCGTTGCAGTCAGTTCGCCTTTCGCGTAATCGATGCGGACGATATCGAATGCCGTTTCCGAGAGCGTTCCTTTTATTTTATCCGGGCAATCGTCGAAGTCCTTATAGGAAACCGCATTCAGCGTAGAGATCATAGGAATGTCATCCTTGAACAGAACTTGGTCGTAATGCACGTGACCGAAAAAGCAAGTCGCGACGTGGCGACGGTTCTCTCGAATGATTTTCCACATCGCTTCGCCGCCCGATACTTCATGATCGGCTCCGGTCACGCCGCTTTGAACGATAGGGACGTGAGAGAAGATCACGACCTTCCACTCGTCCCCGTTCGCTTTGCCGCCGAAATCGAATGCTTTGCGCCGAACCCAATCCAGCTGTCTTTCGGAGAATGCGTATTCCCACTGTCCGTTCTGACGAAGCATCCCGTTATCCGCGGTAACATAAGGGATATCGGTACTATTCAAGATGACGATCCTCGTATTTTTGTCCTCAATGTCATAGAAGTAATAGAGTCCGCATTCGTTTCCTTTGTCGAAGGTTACCGTACCTTCTAATGGCTTTAGCCACTCCTCGTAGGATTCAATCGGGAATATCACGTGATCCGTACTCCCCGTTTTTCGGTGGAAGTCGTGTATGGAATTATCGTCATGATTGCCTTTCACCGGAAACAGGGGGCATTCCGGTACCCGAAGCGCGTTAAGAATTTCCCTTTGCGATTGTCGGACTTCCTCTTTCGGCCCGTTCTCGCTGAAATCTCCGCCGCACACGATCGCATCCAACGGAATCGAGCGTGCCAATCGTCGGATAGCCGTAGCTGCGTGAAGCTGATTACCTCCCGGCATATGATGCGGATCCGTGTAGAAGAGCACGCGGACGATCCCGTCATTTTGTTCTTTCAGCGCCTTATCGGCGATTAACGATAGCTCGGCACGAAAATAGTCGGGGATATCGGTATCTTGATCATATTGGTTCATTCGACTGTCTCCTTGAACAAACCTGCGGGAACTTTACCCGACCAAGCGTCCGGTGCCTCTAAACCTAGCGCTTTCGCGACGACTGCGGCGGTATCCTCTATGAGTACCGGTTCCGCCACGGCAGCGTCCGAGACATTCGGACCTGCGCAGCCCCAGAAGATCGTCGCGTCCTTCGGATGATCGCTGCCGTGGTTTCGCGGATCCTCGCCGCCCCCGCCGTGATCCGCGAGTAAGATAATCAGGCTTTCCTCCAATAAGTCCTTTGCCCGAAGAGTATCGAGAATACTGCCCACGAATCCATCCGTCTCTTCGATGACTTCCAAATATAGAGGAGAGCCATAGCCGAAATTATGCCCGGCCCCGTCGATTCCGTCGAATTGGATGAACATGGCCTTAAAATCCGAATGCTTATCGGCGAACTCGGCGACTTCTGTTACCAAATGCTTATCCGCGTATACGTTGGAGACATACGTCGCGACTCCCTCTTCGATAATGCCGTCATTGATCGGCTTCCACGCGCTGAACGAAGCGATGACGGCCGTCGGGTCGGCTTCCTTCACGATCCTCAGGAAGGAGGGATAAGGCGAATCGACTGGATATTTGTTTGTCTCGGCCTTCTCGTTGTTCAGCCCGTGCAGCTCCGGCTTAACGCCATGGAACATCGATCCCCAACACTCTCCGCTAATGGTTGGAAGCACGGTCTGAGCCGAGTAAGTAATAAATCCGCCCGACAATGCTGCCTCGATATTCGGTGTCCGTGCTTGATCGATCATATTCCCAGCTCCGTCCAATCCGATGACAATGACTCTTTTCGCTAATTGTTTCATTTCGATCGTCTCCTTAGGATAAATAATCTGATTCCGTGCTGAATCGAATAGCAGCCTCGCCCCGTTCCTGATCGAAACGAACGCTCAGCTTCAATAAGTTACCGTCATCCGTGCTTTCACAATTAGCTATCGCGATCTCGAGTCCGGTCGCCCAATGCTCCTCGTGCTTATACGAGGATGGAACCGCGATCCAATAATGTTCGGTCGTACCTAGTACCCCGCGTAATTCTAGCAACAAGCTATGGTTCTCCCATCGTTCATCCTGAACGCTAACCGCGTCCATGCTAACATGCCTGGACGATCCGATCAGTTGCGGGCGATCTTCGGCCTTGTACAAGCCGACGATCTGACAATGCCCGAGCTCCAGCGCTTCGAGTCGGATCGATTTCGTTATTTTTCCTATATAACGTTGCTTCCAGAAATCGAACGCATGATACTCGTCGTTCGGTGCCAATGCCAACGCTTGAAGCTCCAGTTTGGCCTCTTCAAGCGGAACGACGGCGAATCGTCCCGCCACGCACCACCGGCGGGAAGGAGTATCGAAATGGATACTCCATAACGAAGCCGTCGGATGGGGATCCCGCGAATCGGGATCTAAACCTAGCAATGCGCGCGCGAATGCTTCGTCGATTGTCCCTTGGGGCGCTTGGGGCAACGACAGATCTAGCGGATATGTCGCATCCAGCGGCCCGGTTTCCCCCGTCACGGTAGATAGGGAAGGGAAGCAACGCTGAATGGCGTGAATTCTGCTTTGGTCGTACAGTTCGGTTTTGTCGCTGAGCATCAGCAGCCCGCCCGAGAGCGACACAAGAGATAACAACGATCGGCCCCAAGCCTCGTCCGTCCGGACGCATACGTAATCCGGATCGTTTAAGTACAAGATGCGTTGCGTGTGGAACCACCGGGCCGATTCGACCATTTGCTTGCAGACCGCCGTCCAGCTCGCGTTCGAATCCCCGGCGATTCTGCAGGCATCCACTAGACCGACCGCTTCGGTCAACACGCCCCAGCAAACGAGAAAATAACTGTCGTCGCCGATCGCCTCCCTCGCGCATCTCAGGTATTCGCGCAATTGATTGGATGCTTCCTCGCTTGTAATCAGCCCGTCGTTAACCGCATTATGCAAGCCGTCGAATAAGTAGTGGCGAATTTGATCCGTCTTGAAATACTCGTATCCTTGCTCTCTAAGCGCTTGATAGAACGGAGCAACATGCTCCGCCAAGGCTTCCGGATTACCCTTGAGCACGTAGAATATCCACGGTCCGTACAGCGGATCCCCATTCGAATCCTTCTCGAAATGGTCGCGGTGAAGTTCCGCGAACTCCCTGTTCGTCACCATCGCGCTTGTCCAAATTCCTGCCTTGAACCCCCGATTCCGAAATTCTCCGGCGATTTCTTCGTGCCCGTTCGGGAACCGCTCGTTCGTATAAAGCCATGCGTCGGCGATCTTACCTTCCCCATCGGGCGGAATGACTTCCGATTGGTATCCGTCGTCGATTTGAACGTACTCCATGCCGTAATCTTTGAAATGGGCTTCCAGGAAAGCCGTCGTGCGTTCGATATCCTCGGCGGAGACCCCTTGAGCGAACGCTTCCCAAGAGCTCCAACCCGATATCGGTTGCAGATTCGGACGCCACTCCCATGGCTGATGGTGGCGGTAATGAAGATGGGTTCGATAATAGTGCATTCTTAAGTTCACGATCCAAGGCGTTAACCCGCCTTGGACTTCCAGTTCCGCATGCCATCTCCCCGCATCGTCGGACTTCAGGGAGGAGTTCGTCCATTTCCACTCCGTACCGTGCCAGTCGATCAACAAGTCCTGAAGTAGATCGTACAGTCCGTTCACGCCTTCGAGCAGCGGCCTGCCTACCTGCCCGAGAATCGCTTGTCCCTTCGAAGCCCTATGAGGACGCATATTAAGCGCGTCCTCGCTCAAATGAAACGAGATCTTGACCGACGCGGGTTTATCCAAAGCCAAATACAATTGCTGGATGAACGGATGGCTTTGCAGATTTCCGTTAGAATATTGCCGGTAATACGGCACGACTCCTTCGGGAATGTACATACTCATCAACGGAAACCCGCCGTAATCGTAGTGCAGCGTTCGGGTTTCCGCTTCCCACCTGTGTAATGCGTGCGCGACTGGTGGCTCTTTCGCGGTTGTCGGGTTCATTCGATTGCCTCCATGCTCCGGTTTGAATTCAGACGGCTGAGGTCGCCGAATCGCGCTTATCGCCGTATTCACTGCCATTGTATTCCGGGGTATATCCGGGAACAACAAGCAGCTTTTAATGCGGCATGCGAAAATGCATCGGAGCCTTGTTCAATTTTTCATATGAGTTCCATATATTCATCCCGCTCTCGTCGAAAGGCGTTTTTTTCGCAACGATATTAAAAACGGATAATAGTTGACTCGGTTATCGAGTGTTAAGTTGTAGGGGACGCGAAGATTAACGACGGAAGGATGAAAAAAATGAGCATTCACGAACAGGATCACGTATTCATGCTGGAACGCGCCGGCATCAAAGTATCAATTGATAAGTCGAGTTTAACCGTAAAAGTGGAGGCTGGAGACGCGACATGGGAAACCGTTCCCGGCGCGGCAAGCCTCTCGTGGGGATTGACGCCGACCGACCGAATCGGGATACCCCTATCCTCGGCGACGAAAAAAGCGTTCTCTACGATCGTGTCGGGAACCTTCAAGGGCGTGCACGTTAAAGTTGGACCCTTTTCCGCCAATGGCATCGAGTACGGAGTTTATCTCAATCTTTCCTTGCTGCTGAACTCGCATAACGGCGAGCTCGTCTTTGAAGTCCATGAACCGGACGGAGAGATCGAGAGCATCTCCGAAATCGTCTGGCCTGGCGGCTTCCGCTTCTTCGGTGGAGGCGAAGCCGACTATACGGCGGTACCTGCCATGCAAGGCTACTTGATTCCGGGAAATTGGCGGGAACCCGTGCGACGGTACCATCAAGGAATGATGTACGGACGAGATGCCTACATGCCGTGGTGGGGGCAATACCAAGATGGGCACGGCTATCTTGCGATCATCGATACTCCGAATGACTCCCGCCTTTCCGTCGAACACCTTCCAAGCGTCCATACGCACTTAGAAGCCGTCTGGCTCCATTCGCTAGGACGTTTCGAAGGCATCCGAAGACTGCGCGTTCGATTCAAGAAAGGCTTGGATTACGTCGCGATGGCGAAAATGTACCGAAGTTACGTGCACAGCCTCGGCAAGCTTCGCACGTTGGCTCAAAAGCAAGCCCTCAATCCGAAGCTGGAAGGTTTGAGCGGGGCAGCGGTCGTACATACCGGCGTTCATACCCGCATTGCCCCCGAGTCTTATTATTACGACAAGACGGATCCGGAGAAAAACGACTTTGCCGTTCCTTTCGAGGAGAGAGCGGCGCAATTGAAGGAGCTTGGCCGCCGATACGGAGACAAGCTGTATGTTCACGTAGACGGATGGGGACTGAACGGGTACGACAATCTTCATCCCGACGTTCTCCCGCCAAGTCCCACAGGAGGCGGGTACGAGGGGATGCGGAAGCTTCAGGAAACGTGCAACGAAGAAGGGATATTGTTCGCTATCCATGACAATTACCGGGATTTCTATCACGATGCCGCTTCGTACCACCCGGACCTAACTATCAAGGATGGCGAGGGGAAGGAGGAATTTTCCGATTACTGGGCCGGCGGTGCCCACAGTTGGTTATGCACGAGCTTATCCAAAGGTTACGTCGAACGGAATTACGATACGCTTAAAGCAAATGGCATTGAACCGGACGGCGTTTACATCGACGTGTTCGCTGTCATTCCGGGCGACGAATGTTACGATCCGAGCCATCGGATGAGCCGAACGGAATGCCTCGCCTATCGGGCTTCCTGCTTCGAAGAGATTCGTTCCAGAGGGATGCTGATCAGTTCGGAGGAGCCCGCGGATTGGGCCGTTCCCCATCTGGATCTCGTCCATCATGCCCCTTACGCGCTCGATCCCGGTCCCGGAGGAGGGCCTGCCATCTGCGTCCCCGCTCCCTTGTTCTCTCTCGTATACCATGATGCTATCGTGGTCCCTTGGTCGCTGGAGAGAGGAGCATGGGGAATTCCGGAGCGCGACCTAGGGTGGCTGCACGGCTTGTTAAACGGCGGCGTTCCTTACTTATCGATCCAGCCGACGGATGGGGAGCTAGAGATCGTCCGAACGGTGGCCCGCCTGCATGGGCTTGTCGGTTTTGCGGAGATGACCGGTCACGAGTACGTTGACGGCAATTGGCGCCGACAGCGCAGCATGTTCGCGGACGGCACGGTCGTCGAGATCGATCTGGACGAGGACGGTTATCGTATCATGATGGCAGACGGGGAAGTTTGGACGAATCGATAGATTGGGGCCATTTTTAGCGTTCAATTGTTCCCCGACTCCTCGAATCCATGTCATTTGCTGGAAGAGCCTTTAAGGAAATATAAGCCGCGTCAGGTGTATAAAGCGATACCGTATGTCTAAGAGCTTTTTAGGCCGTCACATACCCGAAGCTTGTGACTCGTTTGCAGAAATTAAGTGTATGTAGCGGTACTGTTTGCTCCTGAGTGACTCTTCTGCAGGAATTAAGTGCGTGGCGGTACTATTTGCTTCTGAGTGGCTCTTTTGCAGGAATTAAGTGTATGAGGCGGTACTGTTTGCTCCTGAGTGACTCTTTTGCAGGAATTAGGTGTATGCGGCGGTACTGTTTGCTCCTGAGTGACTCAATTGGCGCTTTACTGCAGAGTAGAAAAAAAGCCCAGCCGAATATCGTCGATTCTGCTGGGCTACTCGATTTCAGCCTGAAACTTGATATCGCACCGACTGGATTGGCCCCTTATTTCCTTGCGCATCCAGTACGTAAACCTCGATCTCGTACGTTCTTAGCGGTGCTTCCCAAGGGATCGAATAAGACCAAGAGAACGAGCGGTCGCCTTCTTTCTTCATCACGTCGTAGATTCCGTATTCGGATATCCGCAACACGGAACGATCCGATTCGGAAGGGTCGACATTCTCATAGTCGACTTTCATCGTCACTCTCTCGCCTCGCTTTCCCGTTTCCGGGATAAAGACGACTTTCGCTTCGTAATCCAGATTCATGATAAGTCCTCCTCAATTTGTTTAACTGACCAGTCAGTACAACACAATCCTAATTCGATCCGATTATTCTGTCAATACCGAAAAACCAATCCTCGCTCAGGAAGCCATTGGTGGATGAGTTATCCTCGAAAAGATAACTGTTCTCTCCGTGAACGAGCGAAATAACGGTGCTCACCACCGTTAAGCAACAGGAAACCGACTTCCAAGGCGAAATAACGGTGCTCACCACCGTTAAGCAACAGGAAACCGACTTCCAAGGCGAAATAACGGTGCTCACCACCGTTAAGTAATAGGAAACCGACTTCTAAGGCGAAATAATGGTGCTCACCACCGTTATGCGGCAAGAAACCGGCCTCCGAGGCGAGATAACGGTGCTCACCACCGTTAAGCGGCAAGAAACCGACTTCCAAGGCGAAATAACGGTGCTCACCACCGTTAAGCAACAGGAAACCGACTTCCAAGGCGAAATAACGGTGCTCACCACCGTTAAGCAGCTGGAAACCGGCCTCCGAGGCGAAATAGCGGTGCTCACCACCGTTAAGCAACAGGAAACCGGCCTCCGGGGCGAGCGATTATCCCGATTTCCTTTTTCTTCACCGTTTCAGGGTTGACATCTCTGACAAATTCGCTCTATAGTTATTGTACTGACCAGTCATTCTAATTTTATTTTCAGGAGGAATTCTTATGAAACCCATTTCCGTCGATGGTTCGCGATTCGTAGATGCTCAAGGTCGTCACGTTATTCTCCATGGCATTAGCATGGTCTGCAAAGACAAAAGCAAAGGATATATCGATGATTGGTCCGAAGAAGATTTTCGAAAATTACGGCAATGGGGATTTAACGTCATCCGGCTCGGCATCATCTGGGATGGGGTCGAACCGAACCCCGGAGAGTACGACGTCCGATATATCGAGAAAATCAGGGAACAAATCCGGCTCGCCTACCGCTTCGGCATATATGTGTTCCTCGACATGCACCAGGACCTATTCAGCTCGCGATTTTCGGATGGCGCGCCGGGGTGGGCGACGTTAACCGATGGCCATTCCTATGCTCCAACCGCATTGTGGAGCGACGCCTATTTGTTCGATCGAGCGGTACAAACCGCGTTCGATCACTTCTGGGCCAACTCCCCCGCTTCAGACGGAGTCGGTCTTCAAGATCATTACGCCGCCGCATGGCGGTTCGTCGCCGCACGGTTGCGCGATGAACCGAACCTGATCGGCTACGACTTGATGAACGAGCCTTTCATCGGTTCTAAAGTGGAGGAAATGGTAGGCGGGATGTTCACTTCCTACGGTGAACTCGCAGCCGAATATACGGGACAACCGGCGCCCGACGTGGAACAACTGTTTGAAATTTGGTCCCATCCCGAGCAAAAGTTGCAGGCGCTGAGCTTGCTCGATTCTCCCGATGCCTATCGCAGAATCATGGAAGCTACCGCTCCCGCGCAAGTCGTTTTCGAACGGAGCGTGCTTACCCCGTTTTTCCGGAAGGTAGGGCAAGCCATTCGCGAAGAAGATCCTGACGGCATCTTGTTTCTAGAGACGAACTATTTTTCCAATCTGGGTGTGCCGAGTTCGATCCTGCCGGTAACGGATGTCCAGGACCGTCGCGACGGTCAACAAGCCTTCGCTCCTCACGGCTACGATCTCGTCACCGATTCGGAATACGTTCATGCCGCCAATAGCGGCAGAGTGGATTATATTTTCGAAAGCCACGAGAGGACGAGAAGCAGGCTCGAAATGCCGATGTTGATCGGAGAGTGGGGCGCTTACGGGGAATCCGAATTGGCCGAAGAGGCGGCGCTTCAAGTACAACGGAACTTCGAACGATTGTTATGCAGCGACGCGTATTGGTGTTACCTCTATCCCGAGATGGATCGATACTCCTCGTTTAACGCGGTGTGCCGAAGCTATCCGATGGCGACGTCCGGTACCCTTCTTAGTTACTCGTACGATCGCGACCGTAACGCGTTCAATATGGAGTGGGAAGAGGATGCCCATGCCAAGGCTCCGACGCTAGTGTTTTTGCAAAACATCCAAGCAGCCATATCCGCGGGCTTGCGACTATCGCCGATGACGAGCGGATACGAATGGTCGAGTCTGAAGGATACGAAGGCGGGCGTTCTCTCTATTCTTCCTTCCGGAGGAGGCAGAAGAACGCTAACGGTCGGTTAATTTCCAGAGGGGATATGTTATACTGGGACAAAGATCGAATCGCCAGAAGGGACCGATACTTCAGTGAGCAGAAATAAAATCGTCGACGCCTCGGTTAAACTGTTTTCCGAGCTTGGCTATCATAGAACGAGCATGGACGACATCGCCAAGGAAGCCAATGTAGCCAAAGGGACGCTTTACTATCATTTTTCGGGAAAAGGAGAACTGTTCGAGACAATCGTCACGGACGGTTTTCAAATGCTGAAAGACCAGATCGGGCAAGTCCTAAGCGAAAATCAACCTCCCGAGCAGCAAATCAGAAGCATCGTCCAACGACATGTTGAACTGTTCCTCCAGTACAGCGAGCTCGTCCATATTATCGCCAACGAAATTACGAACGGAATCGAACCGGAAATTCTCGAGCGGATTATGGGACTTAAGAACAAATATATCGATTTTCTGTCGGACATTCTGCGTCAAGGACATGAAGACGGCGAACTGAACAAGCTCCATTACGAATTGGCTGCCGCAGGCCTGATAGGCATGATCGAAAGCGCCAGCATGTACTTCATTAAGCAAGGGAAAGGTACCCGGGAAGAGCTGCACGAAACGATCAATACGATCGTTCTTCCCGCATTGTTGCGTAACCTGTAACGGCGAATCCTGCTTGGAATTCGAACAACCCGTCATTCTCTCGCGAATGACGGGTTGTTCGGGTATCGAGGCGACCTTACCGGCTTGATTTAGAAATGATATTGAGCTTCTTTTTCCGTCCGGATTTTAGTAAACGTTTCGGTCAACACGTACGTATCCTCGACTAAACGATCGATCCGGAAGAGAACGTCATCGTCTACGATTTCTTTGCGATGAAAATCTTTCTCCTCGATAAATACGTAAGTTTGGACAATCTGCGCTTTCATGTAAGCTAGTATCGGTTTGAGCTGTTGTTCCGCCACAAGGTAGTGCTTCGGCGTGCCGGCCGTAACGAGCATGCTTACGATTTTGTCGCGGAAGGCATTAACCGGCAGCAAATCGAAGATGTTTTTTAACGTTGCCGGAATGGATGCTTGGAAAATAGGCGTTCCGATAACAATGGCATCCGCTTCCATTAGCTTCCTTGTAACGAATCCCGTATCTCCTTCATACTCCAAGTAACTTCGCCCATCGCTGAATTGAACGTCGTAATCCGCCAGGTCTATGAGAGTGATTTCCGCATCCGGATATTTATCGGCAAACGATTTGACGGCGTAATCCATCGCCGTGCGCGTTTTCGATCCTACCTTCGAGCCCGATAATCCCACGATTTTCATCATTCATTCCCCCCCTATTATTTTGCGGTATGCTTACGTACCTCCGGTAAAATTTTCGTCGCGATCAGCTCGATATTATTCAATAGCTTCTCAAAGGGTACGCCGCCGAAATCCATTTGCGCGATGTAACGCTGATGGCCGAACAGCTCGTGTTGGTACAGTATTTTTTCAATGATCTGCTGGGGACTCCCGATTAGCATGGCGTCGCGGGCATCGCCGCCTTGGGCGAAATGCTGTTTTGGATACCCGCGCCCGTTAACCAACTCCATACCCACGTTAACATGCGGATAAGCTTCGCTTAGCGCCTGTTGAGTAGTATCGGCAACATAGAAGAAACCTGCGGTCGCAACCGGAAGTTGTGCGGGATCGAAACCGCTCTGCTGCGCGGCTTCCCGATAGGCATCAATCGATCGCTTAAAGCTGGAAGCAGGACCGCCTAATGTAGCGAGCATCATCGGAACTCCGGCATAACCGGCTTTAATTGCGCTTGCCGGATGCCCGCCTACTCCGCGCCATATCGGCAATGAGCCGTTAAGAGGACGGGGATACAGCTTGGCATTCTTTAAGGGAGCCCGGAACTGTCCGTTCCAAGTGATGACCTCTTCTTCGTTAAGCTTCACTAACAGTTCGAACTTCTCTTCGAACAGCTCCTCGTAATCGCGGACGTTGTAGCCTAACAATTCGAACAACCCTACCCGGGAAGCCCGACCGGCGATTATCTCCGCGCGTCCGTTGGAAATCAGGTCTATCGTCGCGAAATCCTCGTAGACGCGAACCGGATCGGACGTGCTGATAATGGTCGAAGAGCTTCCGATTTTTATTTTTTCGGTTGCCTGGGCAATTGCCGCTATAACGACCGAATGCGCCTGAGTCGTAAAGTATTCTTGATGACTCTCGCCTACGCTGAAGAAATCGACGCCCGCTTGCTCGGCTAACTTGGCTAATTCAATAATCTCATGAATGCGTTGCTGCGATGATATTC
This sequence comes from Cohnella herbarum, assembly GCF_012849095.1. Classification (NCBI taxonomy): domain Bacteria; kingdom Bacillati; phylum Bacillota; class Bacilli; order Caryophanales; family Paenibacillaceae; genus Cohnella; species Cohnella herbarum. Next base: position 7,274,110 of record NZ_CP051680.1, on the reverse strand, counting down.
GATTCCCGGTACCCGGGTCGGGAAGATGATCGCCTAGCGTATATATGCCGAATTCCAGCCCTTTGTTGGGGTCGATACGGTATTTTTCCATTGCGATCCTCACTCCTATTCATTTAAGTGGCAACACTTTGTTTGCTGTTTCATAATGCTATTGTGTACCATAAGGATGAATATTAATAGTACGCACATCAATGTGGTATAGTATACAAAAAGATACCGTAAAGGAGCAAAGGGGAATGCAAATCGAACCGGACTTATGCCGAGTAGAAGATGCGCTGGGGATTCTCGTCGGGAAATGGAAACCGATTATTTTACTGCATTTACTAAATAAAGGCACGACTAGATTCAATGAGCTTAAACGAATCGTTCCGGGCGTTACGCAGAGGATGCTGACCAAGCAGCTGCGCGAATTGGAGGACGAGGATATTATCGTGCGCGTAGTCTACCCTCAAGTTCCGCCTAAAGTCGAATATTCCATCAGCGAATACGGCAAAAGTTTAGAACCTATTCTCATGGCCATGCATGAATGGGGAGCCGCGCATACTTTGCATAAAATGCAGTTAACGAAAAAGAAGGACTGAATCGCTCAGCCCTTCTTCGTCCCCGATTACGAGACCGCTTTCACTTTTGTAACGGAACCGTAATCTTGTCTTCATCTTCTCTTCATGAAAGGGGGTTACAATACAAACATGACCCCCCTTTTCAATAATATATATCTTGAGGCTTGCGGCTCGACGCCGTAAGCCTACTTTTTTTGTAACGCCGTTCGGAAGAAGGTCGTCACCGCCGGCCAGAAAGCCGGATCGCGATCCGAGGCGCTGTGTCCTTCGGCATCCACGAACAGATGAGGCAAATCCGGCGCGTGGGATAACACGAGGTTGAGCTCGGATGAAGGGATGAATCCGTCTTTGCGCGAATGAACGAGCAGAACGGGAGTCATGCGATTCCGTGCGTTATCGCTGAGTATTCTGGCGGGATTCGCCCGCTTCATCATGGAACGGGATATTCCGCTGCGCCACACCATCATCCGGGGCAGCAAATGCGCGAGCGGAAATTGCGGCAACTTCCTTCGTTTCAACTCCGCTCCGATCATCGTCTCGAATTTGACCGGCATCGAATCGGTAACGAGCGCGGCAATCGGAGCTCCTTCATCAAGGGCAAGCACGGCACCGAACGCGCCTAACGAGTGCCCGAGAACGCCGATTCGGCTTGGATCCACCTCGGTCCGTTGACCGAGCCAATTCAAGGCGGCAAGCAGATCGTCTCGGAACTGCAAACCTGTCGGCGTCTTATAAAATTCGCTCTCCCCATGGCTTCGCGCATCGTACATCAGAATCGAATAGCCTTCATCATAGAGCGGAAGCGCGTATCTCAATACCCTTGATCGGTTGGAGCCCCAGCCGTGCGCGACGATAATAACCGGACCCGGTCCGGGGGATTCCGCATCCGCATGGGATAAGAACCAACCTTTGACCGTCTTGCCGCCGCTTTTCCATTCGGTTGATTCGTACGGAACCGACGGCACCTTCTCGTTCGGCACAAGGCGAGGCCTCTGCGCTTTCACGGTTATACCGTACAAAGCCGCAGCCGCGCTTCCGGTCACCGCACCTACTCCGCTAACCATCCAGCCAATGACTGACATCTTCGCTTCCTCCGTTCTCTCCCGACCCTTTCCCCTTATTTTACCCCAATTCAACTCAACTCTGCACGCTGCCACGAATAAGAAAAAAAGACGCCCGACCGGAAATAAATTTTCCGAACGAGCATCTCCCAGGGGTATTCTCTAATTCTCTACTCCACTTAAGCTTTCCAGAGGCACCGGCACATGGCCGTATTGCGGCTTCGCCCCTCCGGACCAAGCGCTCCATCTTACGGCATTAGCTATCACGCGTTGGATCTCGGGATTGTGGTATGTCGGATACGTTTCATGCCCCGGACGAAAATAAAACACTTTCCCTTGTCCCCGATAGTATGCGCAGCCGCTGCGGAAAATCTCTCCTCCGGCGAACCAACTCACGAACACGAGATCGTCCGGAGCGGGAATATCGAAATGCTCTCCGTACATTTCCTCCTGCGGCAGCTCGATATATTCGCCGATTCCGGCAGCGATCGGGTGAGCCGGATTCACGACCCAAATCCGCTCCTTCTCGTCCGCTTCCCGCCACTTGAGTCCGCCGCTCGTGCCCATCAGTTTGCGGAATATTTTCGAATAATGGCCGGAATGAAGCACGATCAACCCCATCCCCTCCAGCACGCGGGCATATACCCGCTCGACGACGGCATTCTCGACTTCATCATGCGCCATATGGCCCCACCAGATCAGTACATCCGTTTGCCGAAGTACCTCTTCCGATAGCCCATGCTCCGGTTCGTCTAAAGTCGCCGTGTCCGCGTCATGCCCGTCTTCCCTTAGCGCTCGAGCAATCGTTTGATGGATGCCGTCCGGATAAATTTCTTTTACCGCCGGATTCGACCTCTCATGCCGATATTCATTCCAAACTCTAACCCGAATGGTCACCTTAATTCGCCCCCTTCAACGCTTCTTCCGGCGAAGGAATCTCGGATAAAGCAATCGTTCTTCGTTCTCCGGCAGCCCGAGCTATCGCTTCGAGCACTCGCTGGTTCTCATAGCCGTCCACCAAAGATGGAAGCTCATCGCGAACTCGTCCGCGCACCATATCGATGAAATCCTGCATCTGGCCAAGCTCGTATTTAGGGGGCACTCGCCGTGCTTCCGTCACGCTCGAGCCCGGATTGTCCAATTCGCTTTGCGGTCGAATCCATACCAACTCTTCGGGTTTCTCGCAGTTGACCTTAATCGTACCCAGATCGCCGTGAATCGTTAACTCTAGTTGATTACCGGAACCGTATGCGTTGCGGGAAGTTTGGAAAACTCCCGATACGCCTCCATCGAGCAAAGCCACGAAACCGGCGAAATCGTCGACGTCTACCGTCCCTTCTCCGCCCGATTTCGGATCCGGACGACGGGATATAAACGTATTCAGATGCGCGGCAACCTCCTTGAACTCGCCGATCATGAATCGCGCGGCGTCCACCATATGGGAGCCTAAATCCCCAAGCGCTCCTGTTCCGGTGATCGCCCGTTCATACCGCCAGTTCATCGGAGTATCGAACATCGGGATGCCCCAAGACTGCAAATACTGAACGAAGACGCTTCGAACCGTCCCGATCGCTCCCCCGCGGATCAAGTCCCGGGCGTAACGGAAGGAAGGAACGTAGCGATATGAGAATCCGACCATGCCTTGCAGAGGGTTCGGAAGATATTGCCGATACAGTTCGAATGCTTCGTCATACGTACGCGTGAACGGCTTCTCGGTCATGAACGGTTTGCGATGCTTCATGCAGCATTCCAATATCCGATAATGAACGTCGTTCGGTGTAATGGAGAGCACGGCATCTACTTCGGGATCCGATATTAATCCGGCGTAATCCGTATAGCCTTGTACCTGCCCAAGGCCGATCTTGCTCGAGAATTTCTCTACAGCGTCGGCGTTCGTGTCGCATACGGCCGTAATCCGGACGGATTCCAGCTTAGATAAATGCCGTACATGTTCTCCGGCCATGCCTCCAAGTCCGATGATGCCAATTCTGATTTCTTGCGGTTTCGATGTTTCCTGCATTACTTAATCCCTCCAAGCTGAAGTCCGGTTTTGAAAAAGCCCTGAGCGAAAATATACAAAAGGATGATGGGAAGCATGGAGATAAGACTGCCTGCCATTAACGTGTTATACTCGCTGGCGTATTGTCCGTTAAGCGAATTAAGGGCGAGCGGCAAAGTCATGAGTTCCTTGTCCGACAATACGATCAGCGGCCAGAAGTAATCGTTCCATGCCCCCATGAACGTTACGATTCCAAGGGTAGCGACGATAGGCATCGACAGCGGAACGATGATTCGCAGAAAGATGTTCGCTTGCGAAGCCCCGTCGATGAACGCCGCGTCCACGAAATCGTTATGAATCGTCTTGATGTGTTGTCTAAGCATGAAAATAGCGAACGGATTGAAGATGGTAGGGAGAAGAAGTCCCGTGAACGAATTCAACAATTGAAATTCTTTAAGCACGAGGAATACGGGAATCATCGTCACTTGTCCGGGTACCATCATCGTGGCCAGGAAGAGAGCGAATACGACCTCCCGGCCTTTGAACTCGATTTTGGCGAATACGTAAGCGGCCATTAGAGCCGAAGCGATGACAAGCGAGGTGCTTGCTATCGAGACGAATAAGCTGTTAAAGATCGCTTTCGCGAACGGGAATACCGTAAAAATTTTGTTGTATCCCTCGAACGATATTTTCTCCGGAATCCATTCGATCGGTATGCTGATCAGAGCTCCCTTGCTCTTGAGCGACGTACTGACCATCCAGAAAAAAGGAATGAGCGCGAACACCGCGAGCAACGACGCGAACGAATAAAACAACAGAGGTTTGGCCAACCGGTTACGAGTCATAATGCACCCACTTTTTCTGCAGCTTCATCTGTACCGCGGTGAAAACGAATATAATGACGAACAAGATCCAGGAGAACGACGAAGCGTATCCCATCTTGTAATATTTGAACGCGAACTTATAGATTCTTTCGACCATTACCTGCGTGGAACCATAGGGCCCGGCATCTTGGGTCATGATCATCACTTGCGGGAAAAGCTGAAACGAATTAATGACGCACATAATGAGTACGAAAAACAGCATCGGAGACAGGAGCGGCAGCGTGATTCGGATAAAACGGCTCCAGAAATTTGCTCCGTCCATGTGGGCGGCTTCGTAATAAGTCGGATTAATCGCCTGCAAGCCGCCAAGAATAATTAGCGCGAAGAAGCCCATGTCCTTCCAAATACTCGCGAACACGATACCTGGCATTGCCCAAATCCGATCTTGGAGCCAAGCAGGCCCATCGATGCCGACGAAAGACAAGATCGCGTTAATAGGTCCGTATTCATCGCTGAGAAGCCATTTCCAGATCAATGCCGCAGCTACCCAAGACGTCAGAACCGGAATGAAGAAGATGACGCGATACAATCCGATAGCCTTGTACGTATTGTTAAGAAGGACGGCCGCCAACACCGAAGCGATCAGAATGAGCGGGATATAGAGAACGATATAATACATCGTGTTCTTAAGCACCCGCCAGAATTCTTCCCCTTCGAGGATTGACTTGAAATTGCCGAACCCGATGAAATCCGGCGTTCCAGCCGCGAGATTCCAAGGATTTAATCCGTTCCAGTCCGTGAAGCTGATGACGAGAGAGTAGACGATAGGGATTACGCTAAAAACGAGAAGCCCGATCGTCGAGGGCAACAAGAATAGGATTATCGTCAGCCATTTCTTGCGGTTTCTTTCGCTTTGCATCCTACACCTCGCAACAGGAACAAGCGGCTGTCGGTCTGTCGTTCAACGTAAACCGACAGCCGCTTCGTCCGTTTATAGATGATCATTCCGTTCCATCGCGAACGTCTTACTTATTTATAGCTTGATTTTATCCGTCAATTCCTTCTGAGCGTCATCCAACGCTTGTTGCGCGGTTTTCGCCCCTTCGGAGGCCGCCGTTAAGTGAATGCCCAGAATGTCCGCCATTTCCCCGAATTGCTCGATGACGGGCGGAGTAACCAAATATTCCAATGAATCGAACACCGCTTGGCGGTTAGACGGAGGCGTCAATTTCAGGTAGGATTCCAATACGTCCGGATAAGTGACCGCCGGCAGCTCCCATCCCGCGTCAACGCGAATTTGGGCCGCTTCCTTGCTGGAGGACAGGAATTTGATCCATTCGAATGCCGCCTCTGCCACTTTGCTGTCTTTGTTGATGACCAGACCGTTGGAGAAGAAATGAGTCGCCTTCTTCTTATTGCCGGGCTCGACGGCGACATCCCATTCGAACGTCACGTTCTTCATAAAGTCGGAGAATGCCCATACGCCGGTAACGATCATGCCCAATCGACCCGATTTGAACAGATCCCAATCGCCTACACCGCTAAGCTGAGCTTGCGTTGGCATAATGTTCGTCTTCAGCACGCGGTCGACAATCCTTTGCAGCGTCTCCACGTTCTCGGGAGTATTGACCGTGAACGCCGTTTTGTCCGCATTCAGCAAGCTACCGCCATTCTGCTGAACGAGCTTATAGAATTCATGGAACTGAATCGGTTGGAACACGCCGTACGTGTTTTTGTCCAACGCGCGGATCTTAGCGCCCGCCTCGTCGAATTCTTTCCAAGTCCAATCTTTCGTCGGCAAATCGACTTTCGCTTTCTCGAACAGCTCTTTGTTGTAGAACAGCAAGACGTTGGAGAAACTTCCCGGCATGCCGTATTGTACGCCGTCTGCCGAGAAGGCATTTAGCGCTTGAGCGTTTAACGTCGATTTATCGAATTGCGTCGCATCGAAGAAAGGATTGATGTCGAGCAGTACGCCTTTCTTCGCATACGATACGAAGTTTTCATAGTTAAGCTCGTAGGCGTCCGGCGCTTGCCCCGCCGCCACTCTCGTCTGCATCTGGGTAAAATAATCTCCGTAAGCGATCGTCTCGATATCTATCTTGATGTTCGGGTGTTCTTTCTGGAAGGCTTCCTGCATTTGCGTCAAATATTTCGCGGTATCGCCTGAGCCCGAGAAGTTGCCGAACTTCACCGTTACGTTCTCTTCCTTAGCCGGCTCCTCGGAAGCTTGTTCCGACGGCTCCTGAGAAGATTCCTTCGGAGTGTCCGAAGCTTTCACTGACGGACTAGCGTTTGAACCTGAATTGTTGCCGTTCCCTCCCGAACATGCTGCCAATACGACAACCATAGTGAGCACAAGGAATAATGAAAACGCCTTCATGAATCTGAACTGTACCATCGAATACATCCCCCTATACCTAATTTGAAGGCCATTCTTGCATGGACAAGCTAGATTAAGCGTTTAACCTTCGAAACCTGCGAGATTAATTTGGTGAGTAGCGTGCCTCGCAGTTTACTTGGTTAACTTACGGACCGTTTCCCTTTCCACGACCTCTAGCGGAATTTCCGTTCGGTCGCCCTGGTTCTTCACTCCGCGTTTGTTTCTGATCTGTTCAATAAGGAGCTTAGCCGCGGTTTCGCCTTTTAATGAAATCTGCTGCTTCACCGTTGTCAGCGGAGGCAAGAAAATGTTCGCCATGGAAATATCATCGAACCCGATTACGGATACGTCCCCGGGAACTTCCTTGCCGGACTCCTTGATGCCCCGGATGACGCCGAAAGCGACCATGTCCGCCGTTGCGAATATCGCGGTAATCTCCGGAAATTTACTCGCGATCAATGAACCCGAGTTGCGTCCGTGCACGTAGCTAACGGAATTCTCGAACACGTAATCCGAGTTGTAGAATAGACCGGCTTCCTGCAAGGCGCGCTTATAACCTAGAAATCTTTTCTCGACGACGCCGTCCTTGCGGATCATCCCGGTAACGAGCCCGATGTTGCGATGACCGTTGTCTATCAGGTGTTTGGTCGCCAAATAGCCGCCCAACTCGTCGTCGATTCCGACTTTCGCGAAGTCGTTGTCGTGTACGTAACTATCGATAAGCACGATCGGGATGTTCGCCAGCTTGCATTCTTCATAGAGCTGCTCCGAATAGATACCCATGATAATCGCGCCGTCTAGGTTGCGCGAGGTGGAAATATCGAGGTACGTCTTACCCTTGTCTACGCCCGCTAGAATAATATGATAGCCGTAATCGCGTACGACGCCTTCGATGGCGCTGATCATTTCGCTGTAAAAAGGGTTTTCGAAAACGAGTTGCTTGTGGTCTTCGGTCTGCGGAATAATGACTCCGATAAGTTCCGATGTGTTCTTAACTAACCCCCGCGCAGTCATGTTAGGGATATAGTTCAAATCCTTAATCGATTCGTGGATTCTTGCTATGGTGTCCTGCGACACTTTGTTTTCCTTGCCGTTAAGCACATAAGATACGGCTGCGATGGATACTCCGGCATTGCGGGCTACGTCTTTTATCGTAATTTTCCTCATGATCTCGTGGGAACCAGCCTCCCTCTTAGTTAAACGTTTAATGTAAATATAAAGGGTGAACGAATTGTTGTCAATATAGTTTGGAAACGCTTTATTAAATTATTTTTGGGTTATCAGTCACGCCTCTTGGCGGTTCTTTCCCCTTCTTGGCGGGTGGCGTGGTCGGTGGTGTGGTTTGAGTACCACAAAACAAACCCCGCCTTCAACAACCTTCTCGCAATTCGAAGCATTCGCTTTCGGCAGGACACTGAGAGTACCTTTTTTCAGCGCGTGGTCGGTGGGTGTGGTTGATAGCCAGGCGGTTAGAGCACTGAGAGTATCTTAAACAAACCCCGCCTCACAAATCTAAGTTGTCACATTCCGTAGCGTACTTTGAGTACCTTTTTTTCAGCGCGTGGTAGTTGGTGTGGTTGATAGCCAGCCGGTCAGAGCACTGTGAGTACCTTATTTTCGCCAGATGTTGGGTGAAGTTGTCTGTAGAGCACTGTGAGTGCCTTATCTTCGGCGCTTGGTGGGTAGAATTGGCTGTAGAGCACTGTGAGTACCTTATCTTCGCCAGATGCTGGGTGAGTTTGTCTGTAGCGCACTGTGAGTACCTTATCTTCGACGCTTGGTTGGCCGGCTCCCTCTATTTCTCCATCATTCGTCTAAGCGACCCCCCACTACCTTGTTTATCACCCGTTAGCTTATGGGCGCATATCCTGCAGTAATCGTCATTCGCCCATGGGCAAAGGAGGAACAACGATGTCGAAATCGCGATCGACGGGTGCGAAACCGTTATTGCGCAAAGCAGCCGCTGATCAGAAAGCCAAGCTTTCATCCCGTCAATCCACGCAACATCAAACTAAAGCCTCGTCCGGCAAAAACAATAAAAAAGAGTCTAAAAAGGGGGACGTCGTCCATTTACATCAGAGCGAAGAGCAACCCCCATCTTACTTGACGCGTCCGATTCCATGGTGGGTTTTCCCGCAAGAAAAAGAGCGCGGTCTGCTCGGAGGGTTGTTCGGAGGAGGCTCTGGTGGACAAGGAGGGGGCATATTCGGTGGACCCGGAGGGCCAAATAGCCCGGGTGGACCTGGAGGACCAGGTGGACCAGGTGGACCAGGTGGACCCGGTGGGCCAGGTAGCCCGGGTGGTCCTGGATGGTCTGGCGGACCCGGTGGGCCAGGTAGCCTGGGTGGACCTGGATGGCCTGGTGGACCCGGTGGGCCAAGTAGCCCGGGTGGACCTGGATGGCCTGGCGGACCCGGTGGGCCAGGTAGCCCGGGTGGACCTGGATGGCCTGGCGGACCCGGTGGTCCCAATGGGCCCGGTAATCCGGGTGGACCCGGCGGGCCTGGCGGATTTCCAACGTTCCCCGGATCTGGACCAGGTGGGCCCGGTGGTCCTGGTGGACCAGGGGGACCCGGGCACGGCCCTAGACCTTTCCCGCCACCGCCGTTCCCTGGACCCGGTCCCTTTCCACCGCCATTTCCCGGACCAGGACCTTTTCCGATCCCGATCCCAGTACCGATCCCCATCCCGATTCCAGGACCGCAGCCTTTCCCGCAGGCCTATATCACGGTTCGAATTAACGGAGGAGCCGCATTTCCTTGGGTGAACTACACGAACTATATTCCTTTTTACCCGGGGATTACGATCAGCCAAGCTCTCGCCTCGACCGGTCTTGTCGACTTCGGACCGCAAGGTTTCATTCGCAGCGTTGCCGGTATTCCAATCGGCGGACAGACCGATGTGCGGCTTCGTTACAACGGGCGAGTCGTGCCGCAAACCATTCTCAATTCGCCGGCCGAGCCTGGAAGCATCGTCGGCTTAGAACTAATCAACTTAACGGGAGCCGTGCCGATCCCTCTTTAAATCGTTCACTTGCCGCCTTCCATCTCCCGTTCCACCTTGCGGCGAAACAGAAACGGAACGGCCAAAGCAACGGCAAATACGCATGCGGCGATTCCGAAATCCCGCCAGCTGCCCTTAGTTAAACTAGCGCCGAGAAAGTTATAAGCGAACGTTCCCGGTAATGTCCCGATAATCGTTGCGGGCAAGAAAGCCCGCAACGGGACTCGGGCAACGCCGGCGGCGTAACTCACCAAGTCAAACGGTACGAATGGGGCAATCCGAAACAGAAGCACCATCATAAACCCCCGTCTCTCCATCGCCTGCTCTATTTTCACCAACCTCGGATCCTCTTTTCCCCGAAAGAAACCCCCGCCTATTTTCCTTGCCAAGAGAAACGACAACACCGCCCCGGTAACGGCTCCGATCAACGTATAGAGCATTCCGAACCATGTTCCGAACGCAAGACCTCCCGCCATCGATAGAACCGAAGCCGGAAATAAAATAAACGGACGAGCGATGTACATAGCAACATATAGAACCGGCGCCAGCCAACCGAACGATAACACCCAAGTGCGTATCGATGCCGGATTCACATTCAAATACTTAAAGTCGATCCACAATAAGACTGCCACGACAACAACCGCAGCCCCGATTTTCAATGCCGTTGAACGACGCAAGCGGACAAGCCCCTTCCTTTGTTTGCCAGTTATCTCCGTATCATACAAGATCTTAAAGAGGAAGACAAAACGGCAATCCAAGGCTAAGCTATAAGTTCGCTCCTTACGTACAGTAGGTCAACCGTTGAACATTTCGTTTTATCATTGTAAAATAATGGCTTCTCTAGCCTCTTGATTTAGACTAAACTGAAAGTGTATGCGTTCAAAGCGTTATTATCTCAAGGTGGAATAGGGTGAATCCTTCTTATGCAACCGAATTTGCTCCTTCTTCTTGGTTCAAGCTTCCACACGTTAAACCAGACGCTGCAGGAAGAGATTTACCGCGAGTTTTACCAATTCCTCTATAAACCGATCGTATATATGATCAATGACCATGCCGCGACGGAAGATATCATCCAGGAAACCTTCATGGCAGCCCTAAGTAAATGTCCTTCGGTCGAGAACGAGGAGCATATGAAAGCTTGGATCAAGGTCGTCGCCAAGAACTTCACGATCAACCATATCCGCAAAAGAAAAAAGTTCCGAAACGACGTCAGCTTGGAATTCCCTTGGGATAGCGGAACGATGTCGCAAGCGGCCGCGGTATCCGTCGAACAAGAAGTCGAAACCAAATCCTTGGAAGAGCGGATCTCCCATCATCTGCAAGACATGAAGCCCGAGCAACGCGCCATTATCGAGTTGAAGTGGAAAAAGGGGTTAAGTTATAAGGAAATCGCGGTGGAAACCCGCGATACGGAAGCCGCGGTCAAACACAAACTGCATAGAGCCCGCAGTTATCTTAAGAGAAAACTGTACAAGGAATGGGGAAACCGAGATGAATAAGGATCAATTCGATCAGATGTTCGATGCCGCGTTCGAGGTTTCCTCCAAGCAGTTCAACGATAACGTTTCGATCGATCACAGACCTTCTTGGCTTCGAGTACAGCAGCGGCTATCCGCACGTCGCAAAAGAAGAAACAGATTTTCGAGATTATCGAAGCTATCCGTAATCGCAGCCTCCGTCTTGATTGGCGCCGCGATCTTCGGGAATTCCCAAGCAACAAAAGCAATCGACCCGATCTATACGACGATTAAAGAATATCCTTCGGGTCTTCTCGGCTTCTTCATGGGGCGATCGGAAGATCAGAATACCTCCCAAGCAGAGACGCCGTCGCACGAGTATCTTGAGGGTTTAGACGTCCAGAAGATCAATGAGAACTTAATCATGGCGAACGTTTCCAAAGCGCAAGCCGGCCACTTGCTCTCCTTCGAAGCACCGATGTTTCAATACTCCCCGAGCGGCTATTCCTTCTATCAAGCGCAAGTGTATTTCTACGATGGGAACGATAAGGCCGATCAGGCAATCTATCTATTCAACACCGAAGAGGGAAAATTCATGACGGTACAGTTACGAAAGCTCCCTCAGGATACGACCGGTTTCGGAATGAATGCCGAGGCCGAAGGCGTGACCGTAACCAAGGTTGACCTGAGCGACGGTCCAGCCATCTTAACAAGCGCGACGGACGGCAGCAATGCGCTTGATACAATCTCGCACGGCCTCCAAATTACTCTGAGCGGCGTCGTACCTAAGGACGAATTAATCGAAATGTACGAAGGCATGTACGAGTAATCAAACAAGGTTGGCAAGGGTTGACCCAGCCAACCTTGTTTTTATTCCGTGCCCTCTTCACTGGGTCGTAAACCTTAGAGAATACGGAATTTCCATTCTCATATTCCGATGGTTCGAGATTCTGCCCGTCACGATAATCTCTATCATATTATTGGAGCCTAATCTTTCGGCATCCGCTTTCAAATAGAGGTATAAAGTCCTCTCTTCGGCTATGTAACGATACAGAAAGCAATTCGATATCAACCTGCCTCCGGAATTGCCGTTCAGAATCAGGATATTCCTCATATTTAAGGTGTGCCTGTTAATTTCCTGTTGGAAGGTAATGGAAATAAGCGTATTTTCAGGAATATCATGAGATTCAGGTAGGGGTTGCGTTTCCTTGATCCACTCCGAATGCCGATTCATTATTTTCCTACGATTGAGTTGCTGAATCTCTCGCCTTCCTCGTAAACTCCGTTTTCGCTCACCCAATGAACGGTTCGGGCACGATACGTCGTTCCGGCCGTAACTGATTTAGAAAAGGTATTCGAATAAGTGACGGCATTATTCCCCCCTGTCGCAGTTCCCGAACCCACGTTTTCCCATGTACCCCCGTTTAATTTCTGCAAGTAAAATGTGATTCCTATGGAATCGACTAGCCCCCCTGCCGTAGTCGTCGCTGTGACGGTGACCGAGCCGGCCGTTGCGCTTATCGATACCGTCCCGTTGCTTAAGTAAAGGTGATTCGGATTAAATACTCCGAAGAGTTCGATCGTTGATGCAGAAACCGCAGCCTGATCTCCAGTAGGCGAGTTGTTCAACGCAATAGGTACCGTATCCATGGCGTGAGCGATATTGATCCTATCTTTGAAAATCGTGCCTGTCATTCCTGTCAGCATCAGAATAGCCGTCGTACCGATTACCGTTTTCGCGAAGTAGCTTTTGGTCATGTGTTCTACCTTCCCCTTATCGTATTTACAAACTATACACACCCGAAATCCATAAAGGTTGCAACAAATTTCGACATTTTTTATTTTTTTTGCGACAACGCAAAAAAACTGGAACTCACTCTACATGAACTAAGAGTAAGTTCCAGCCAACGCTTATCGCTTATTTTCGTAAAATCTCAGCCTATCGCGACTCCGCCGCCTTAATGAGAAGCCTCGTCCTTTAACGACTTCAACCGCTTCATGACGTCGTTGGCGCCGCGACCGAAGTAATCGTGAAGAGTGCCGTATTCTTGGTACAGCTTCTCGTAAACGGCAACGTTAGCCGGGATCGGCTTGAACGTCTCCTCGCGCACGCGAGCCATCGCTTTGGCGGCATCCACGACGCTGTCGTAGCCGCCTTTGGCGCTACCGGCCGCAACCGCTCCGAACATCGCGGCTCCGATCGCCGGCGTTTGCTTCGAATCCGCGATCTTAATCTCTCGATTCGTTACGTCCGCGTAGATCTGCATCAGCAAGCTGTTGCGCTGCGGAAGTCCGCCGCACGCGTATACCTCGTCCACGGGGACTCCGTTACTATGGAACGCATCGATAATCTTGCGCGTACCGAAAGCCGTCGCTTCGAGCAAAGTCCGATAAACTTCCTCCGGCTTCGTCAGCAAACTGTATCCGACGATTACTCCGGTTAGATTCGTATCCACGAGCACCGAACGGTTGCCGTTCCACCAATCTAGCGCGAGCAAGCCCGTTTCCCCGGGATTATAAGTCGCTGCCCGCTCCGTCAACCATTGATGTACGCCCACTCCGTCTTTCTCTGCGGCTTCTTTCACATAAGCAGGCACCGCTTCTTCCACGAACCATTCGAAAATGTCTCCAACGGCGGATTGGCCGGCTTCGTATCCGAGGTATCCCGGAATGATTCCGTCCTCGACGACTCCGCACATTCCCTCGACTTCAACCTCTTCCGTACCCAGAAGCATATGGCAGATGGAAGTTCCCATGGCCATTACGAGCTTACCCGGCGTAACGACGCCCACTGCCGGAACGGCAGCATGCGCGTCTACGTTACCGACCGCGATAGCGGTACCCGCGTTCAACCCGGTCAGCTTCGCCATCTCTTCCGTCAATTCGCCCGACTTGGTGCCGAGAGGTTTGATTTCTCCACGCAGCTTCGTTTCCGTCAGATTTTCCAATCTCGGGTCGAGCGCTTTGAAGAAATCTTTGCTAGGGTAACCGTCCTTCTTGTGCCAGATCGACTTGTACCCCGCCGTGCAACTATTGCGAACGAAATTACCCGTCAGCTGCGAAATGACCCAATCCGTCGCTTCCGTAAACAATTCGGTTGCCTCGTATACTTCAGGAGCCTCATTAACGATCTGCCATACTTTCGCGATCATCCATTCGGAAGAAATCTTGCCGCCGTAACGGGGCAGGAATTTCTCGCCGCGCTCCGCCGCGATCGCGTTCAGACGATCCGCTTCGTCTTGCGCCGCATGGTGCTTCCACAGCTTCACCCAGCCATGAGGATTATCTTTCCACTCCGGCTTGAAGCACAAGGGAACTCCTTGCTCGTCGATAGGCAACATCGTGCAAGCCGTAAAATCGATCCCTAATCCGATAACGTCGCTAGGATCGACTCCGGATTGCTTAAGAACCGCCGGAACGGAACGACGGAGCACCTCTAAGTAATCGTCCGGGTGTTGCAAAGCCCAGTCATGCTCTAATGGTAAACCCGAAGTCGGTAATTTCTCATCGATAACGCCATGGGGATAAGGTGTGACGTGATCGGAGATCTCGTGTCCGTTAGATAGATCGACGAGAACCGCGCGTCCGGATTGCGTGCCGTAGTCAACTCCGATTGCATATTTCTGGCTCATGGTAAGCCTCCTGTATGAATATGGATTAATCCTTCATTGCATCAATGTCTCGAATCGCCAGGTTGACCATAATAAGCATTAGCTCCGTGTTTACGCAAATAATGTTTGTCCAGCAGCGTTTGGTTCATGGAAGGGATGCCGGCGTTTAACTGTCTTGTATGGTAAGCCATCTTGGCCACTTCCTCCAGCACCACCGCATTGTGCAGCGCATCCATGGCATCCTTGCCCCAGGCAAACGGCGCATGGCTGTTCACGAGCACGCCCGGAATACGGTTCGGATCGATTCCCCGAAAAGTCTCAACGATGACATTCCCGGTTTCCGCTTCGTATGCCCCTTCGATTTCCGCGTCCGTCATCGGGCGAGTGCAAGGAATCGTTCCGTAGAAATAATCGGCTTGCGTCGTCCCTAGCGCCGGAATCCCTTGACCTGCCTGCGACCATATTGTCGCCCATGGCGAGTGCGTGTGAACGATACCTCCGATATTCGGAAAAGAACAGTAGAGAACCAAATGGGTCGGCGTATCCGAGGAAGGTCGCATTGTGCCTTCCACGATGTTGCCGTCCAAGTCCACGACGACCATTTGCTCCGGCTTCAGCTCCTCGTACGGCACGCCGCTCGGCTTGATAACCATTAACTTCGACTCCCGATCGAAGCCGCTCACGTTCCCCCACGTGAAAGTTACCAATCCGTAAGTCGGCAGTTCCGCATTCGCCCGACATACGACTTCTTTAAGTTGTTCCAACAAGTGAAACACTCCTTCCTTCTGCGCGAATCCCTATTCCAGTGCGTGTCGTCAAACAATCTACAGCCCATATTATACACTTGTACGTACAGGTGTGTCGATAGTTTCCGTCAACGGATATCCAGAACGGATTGGCGAACGATCAGCTTCGGCGGATGCAGCATTTCTTTGCTTGACGGAGCGTTCCCTTGCTCCAGTTGCGCGATCAGAACGTTCGCCGCTAATTCGCCGAGACCCGATTTCGGATGCTCGATCGTCGTTAGCTTCGTTTCCGTTGCCGTCGCTAGAAAAGAATCGTCGTATCCTATCATCGACAAGTCTTCCGGAATCCTCAAGCCCAGATCCCTGATCGTATCAAGCAGCGATACGGCCAGTTGATCGTTATAACATACGATCGCCGTAGGAGGCTGATCGGAAAGGAGCAGTTCGCGGAGCATCCTCTGAGGAAGCTCGTCTTTATTTTCGGTCGAATACCGTACAATCGAATTTCCGTCGGATGGAAGCTGATACTCTCTGCAAGCGCGAATAAACCCTTTCATCCTGCGTACCCCTTGCAAGTCGTCCGTTTTGAAAAAACCGGCGATTCTCCGATGACCCAGCTTTAGCACGTAGTCGGCTGCCATCAGTCCGCCGGCGTCGTCATCCATTCTCACGCTCGGAAACTCCAAATCCGGATAAGATTCGTTGATCATCAGCACCGGAATTCCGTGGTCCTCGATCGCCAAATAGTTATCGAAGTTAGGATTCCCTTCGGCGCTCTTGGTCGGCTCCACGATAAGCGCGCATACCGAGTGGCTCAGCATCATCTCCAAGCACTCCCGCTCCCGGTCTTTGCGATGATCGGTACTGGACAACAGCAGACGGTAGCCTTTGTCTTTAAGCGCCGATTCGATGCCTCGGACGATAGAAGGAAAGATGTAGTCCGATATAGAGGTCGTGATGACCCCTACGGTACGGTTCCCCGAAGCGCTGCGGCGCTCGGCGGATTGCCTGCTCACGTAGGTTCCTTTTCCCTGTTCTCGGGTGAGCCACCCTTCCGCGACAAGCTCTCCGATCGATTGGCGCACCGTCTGTCGACTCAAGGAAAACTGCTCCGCCAATTCGTTCTCCGAAGGCAGCTTGTCTCCCGGACGATACCGCCCGCCCGCGATCCATGATAAGATCTCTTCCTTAAGCTGCAAATATTTCGGCGATTGTGCATTCATCTCTAAGTACCTCCAGCTCGCGCGAACTCGTCAAAATCATTATGGACAGTATACCACAGGAAATCACTTGTACGTACCATTTTAACATTAATCCCTTAAGGTTGTACGGTGTCGCTTAACGTTCATCGCCGCTGCCCAAACTTTCGCAAGATATGATATAGTTTGATATAGTTTATATATCTGATCTTGGAGGTTTTCTATTGGCCAGCCGAATGATATATACGACCGAATTTATCGATATCAGTGCCGATAACGATAAAAAACAGGTTCACATCGAGCTTTCGAGCAGCGGTTACCGTCCGAAATACGTCTCGTTGTTCATCGATAATCGCGAAGAGTTAGAACGAATCATCGACGCGTTGCAAACGGCGAAAGCTTCTCTAGAGTAAAACGATATTCGATTCACCTATTTAAGGAGGAAATTCAAGTTGGTCGACATCACGTTTAAGTACAGCGAATATATGGGGAAAGCAATCAGAGGGTACCATCATAACTCTCTCCGGTTCTGGGTCTCGAACGGGATCGGCTTAGCGATCGTCCTGTTAGAAATCATTATGTACAGCCAGAATTCCAACTCAAGGCTATTATGGATCGCCCTCTTCGTCATCTTGGCGCTCGGCGCCTCTTATGCGGCATCCTGCTATCTTCAGCCCTCGAGATTTACCAGCGATCCGAGATATAACAAGTTATTCACCCTATCCGTCGGCGACGAGAAAATCCAATTGAATTCCGAAGACCTCCATTCCGAAACCGACTGGAACAGCGTGAAGAAGGTTTGGGCTACGGATCGATTTTATTATCTCTTCCTAGACAAGAGAGAATTCTGGGTGCTTCCGAGAGACCGATTCACGGACAGCGCTCAAGAAGAGCAATTCAAGCAGATCGTGAGCAAGCATCATCCAATCAATAAAGGACTCATTAAGTAACCGCGAAAACCGGATGATCCAGGTTGCCGATTTATCCTGCTATCCGCATAAAAGAAGAAGGACCCGCTCACGAGGCAGGTCCTTCTTCTTCAATAGGAGGAACGAGCAGTAGTCTTCGCAATTCCTCGCGCTCCAATAACGGCTCCATATCCTCGACCGGCCGGCCAACTCCTAGCTTCGGATGCACGGCGGAGCTCATTGCGATTTCGATCTCGGTTAAATCCGGGCCTACCGTTCTTTGCGCGTCTACGGAAGCCGCCCAAGCCCGAAATTCTTCCTCATTCGAGACATAAGAACCCGGTATACCGTAGGCTTCCGATAGCTTCACGAAATTCGGGCTGCTGTATCCGTCCACCGTGGAAGTTTGTCGGCCGCCGAAATAGAGATCCTGGAACTGCCTGACCATGCCAAGCGAACGGTTGTTCAGAACGATCATCGCGATCGGCAGCTTCCACCGAACGACCGTTTGCAACTCTTGGAGGTTGACCTGCATCCCTCCGTCTCCGGCGATCATGACGATTCGCCGATCCGATGCCGCGAAGGCGGCACCGATCGCCGCGGGAAGACCGAAGCCCATCGCCCCCATTCCTCCCGCGTTCAACATTCGCATATCTCCTCTTATCGCCAAAGACTGGCTCGCCCACATTTGATGCTGTCCGACGTCAAGACAGACGATCGTCTTGTTCCCTAACGCATCCCCAAGCCGTTTCATAAGCCGATTCGGATCGATCGATTCATTCTCTAACCCACCGCCCCCGGTCGGGTACCGCTTGCGGTAAAAGTCCAGCCGATCTTTCCAAGCCGTCCATTGCTGCTGAATCGGGTAGGCTTTCCACGCCGCCAACAGCTTCTCCGCGAACGGCCGCAGAGGACTATGGATAGCGAGCTCCGCTTTCACTTTCCTCCCCAACTCCGCATCGTCTATATCTACATGAATTACCTTCGCCCCTCGCGCGAACGTCTCCGGCCTCGTCCCGGTCTGCCTTGTATCTAGCCGCGATCCCAGCACCAACAAGCAGTCGCAATTCGCTAACGCCAGATTAGCGTAGCGGTGGCCGTAAGAACCGATGAGTCCCAAGTTCCAAGCATATTCCGAAACTATCGCGTCTAATCCCATAAGCGAACAGACGGCGGGAATGCCCGACAAAGTTAACCATTCCCTTACCGCGTTCGTTGCTCCGGAAGCCCTCACGCCTCCCCGACGAGAACGATCGGACGAGTCGACTTCTTAAGCAGCGCGATCGTCTGGCGAATATCCGCATCGGCAGGACCGGAAGGACTCCCGGCAAGCTCCAAGGCATATTCTTTGCTGGCGTAATAACTGTCTAGCCGCTCCGGAACCACTTCCGCTCGTTGCACGTCCATCGGTATGTCCAACAGTACGGGTCCCTGTCTCCCCGAGCGGCAAAGAAATACCGCCTTCTCCAGCTCATATCGAAGGTTGGCCGCATCCGTCACCATTGCGGCGTATTTCACTAGCGGCTTAGCTACGTTTACGATATCCGTCTCTTGAAATCCGTTCTGACGCACCTTATCGGCGAATTTATACTCGAACGTGTTCACTTGCCCGGTCAAGAACAAGCAGGGCACCGAATCGAAGTAACAGCTTCCGATGCCCGTCAGCAGATTTAAGGCACCCGGACCGCTCGTCGCCATGGCAACGCCGATATTGCCGTTAACCCGCGCGTATCCTTCAGCGGCGAACGCTGCCGCTTGCTCGTGATGCATCGCTACGGCCTGGATATCATCCCGTTCATCTAACGCATCCAACAGATGGGCAATCGCCCCTCCCGCCATTTCGAACACGTGCTTGACGCCGGACTCCGCAAGAAAATCTATCATGTATCTCGCTGCCTTCATGTCGGCCAAACTTTCCAAGGAGCGCTGCCCGATTTCCACAATCCTTCTAACAACGTTTTATCGCGCAGCGTATCCATCGGATGCCAGAACCCGTCATGCTCGTAAGCTTTCAACTGACCTTGCCCCGCCAGCGCTTCCAACGGCTCCTTCTCGAGCATCGTATCGTCTCCCCCCATGTACGCGAACACCTCCGGCTGAAACACGAAAAAACCGCCGTTGATCCATCCGCCATCCCCGCTTGGCTTTTCTCGAAACCCGTCTACCTTTCCCGATGCGCCGATTTGCAAAGCTCCGAATCTTCCTCCCGGCTGCACCGCGGTTACGGTCGCCATTTTCCCATGAGAGCGATGGTATTTTACGAGCTTAGAGAGGTTCACATTGCTTAAGCCGTCGCCATAAGTAAGAAGAAAAGGCTCATTGTCCAAATAAGGCCGAATGCGCTGAATGCGACCGCCGGTTAACGTATCCCTGCCGGTATCCACTAAAGTGACTTTCCACGGATCCGTGCAGCGTTGGTGCATCGTCATGCTGCCGCCGTCGGCGAAGTCGAAGGTGACGTCGGACTCATGCAAGTAATAATGGGCGAAAAATTCCTTGATCAGCACCCCTTTGTAGCCGAGAGGGATGATGAATTCTTGAAACCCGTAATGCGAGTAAAGCTTCATAATGTGCCACAAAATCGGTTTATCCCCGATCTCGATAAGCGGCTTCGGCCGATTTGCCGTTTCTTCGCTAAATCTCGTACCGTAGCCTCCGGCCAGAATGACCACTTTCACGGTCAATCCCCCTTATCCGACAGATTGTCTCTTACTTCATATGCCGGAACCGGAAACGGGGTGTGGGACGAGGGCGGTTAACTATTCGGGGAGGACAAACCGGATTTTTTCATTGCGAAAACAGTCGAAAAATCGTACGATGGAATTAAATTCGACTATTGGAGACGATTTCCATGGGCAACGGCGCCATCGGCGGACTCAAGCCATTATTCACAGGCAACTGAAAATCGAAAGCTCCCGCTCGCGGAGTTACGCTCGGAGCGCAATTACATATGAACCCCGTGCTTGATCTTCAGCAATCGGAGCAGGAGAGATGCAGGTCAGGGACGGTCAAGTCGCGCTCGTCTCGGATGCAAGCGGGCACTACCAACCGGGATCCAAGCAAATGATGCAAACCGTTCAGGAGCTGGAGAGAAAAAAGGTTGCCATGGAAAGATTGGGCGTGGAGTTCGTCGGGAAACGGGAAGACAAGGAAGACGAGGAAGACGAGGAAGACGAGAACGGCTATCTCCAGCTAGATGAGGAAGATAACCCTTTGAAGCAAGATCAGCCGAACAAGAACATGCAAGTCTCCGCCTTGGAACTTCTCGGGTACGCGAACCATAGTCCGCATACCGCCGAAGCGCAAATGCGCAAAAGCCACGCCAAGAAAAACGAGTTTTACAACAGTTACTTAGTACGACAGCAACTAGAAACCGCGCATAAACTACTTTTAGATTGGAGAAAAATCCATGACAAGAGCTCGTAGCAACGCGATTTCCGGAGGTCAGGCGCCGTTCCTGGGCGCCCAACGATCGCCCGGTCCCGCGAGACCCCCGATGATCGGTTCCCACAGGCAAGCGCAACAAAACCCATTGACGGACATGCAGCAATCGATTGGAAACCAAGCTACGATGCAAAGCATGGATGTCGCGCCCGAAACCCCTTATTATACGGAAACCGCCTCCTCTCCTCCCGTCATTACAAGCGGTTACTCCGGGGCTCCGACCGCCCCCGATACGACTTATTACACGGATACGGATTCATCGTCTTCGATCCCGCAGCAAGCTCCCAACGTTCCGAACGCAAGTTCATTCGAGATGAAACCGATGTTGCCTTCGATGCCGAAGTTCGACAAGCAAGACGTCATCGGGCCGAACGCGAGAATGAATACCGTATTGCCTTCCCAAACCTTTTACGCCGATACGGACGAGGCTAGAGCGCCATTCGCCCGCGGCTTCAACGATCAAGGCCAAATGACGAACGCTTCGGACGGAAGCGAGCTGAGCACGATCGGAGCCAGGCAAGCCGCTTTTAAGGGCTCTAAGCCGGATCGCCATATTTTCACGATGGATAAAGAGGGGCAATTCCATACGGCAGACGCCATCAAGGAAAACGAAGATCGGGGACAAAATGCCCTTAACCAAGGCCTTCCAATGCAAGAGCGATTCCATCACTCCAGCTTCCATGGCGGCAAGGACGTAGCGGGGGCGGGCGAATTGCAAGTGAGAGACGGACAAATCGAGCTCGTCTCCGATACGAGCGGCCACTATCAACCCGGATCCATGCAGATGATGCAAACCGTTCAGCAGTTGGAAAAAAGAAAAGTACAAACCGAGCGGCTCGGCGTCGAATTCGTCGGAAAAGGCGGTACGCAGAATATGCAGGCCTCGGCAACGGAACTGCTCGGTTACGCCAACCACAATCCGGAAACGGCCGAAACCCAAATGCGCCATAGGCACGGACAAAAAAACGCCGTTCTCTCGGAGCTGTTAAATAAGGCCAACAACCCCGACGGTCAGAACTTGAAGCCTTCCGAATTGAACCGCAGACCCGAGGAGATGGCGCCTGACAACGCTTCCGACCAGCGGGCACAAGCGCCTTCCGGATTCTATACCGGCGATGAAGCAGAGGAATCGGAGCAAGCTGAGTACGTCTATACCGATATCGACTCAGGTTCGGATACGGCAGAAGATCATTCCGAAGCCGAAACCGAGAATGAAGACATTTACTATAATTAAGCGGAAAACGCCAGCCAAAGCTATAAAAGTTTCCGTTTACGCGATTGTTCCTCCTTCGTCGGAATCCAGATCCCTTCCATGGACGCTCCGACTCCCAGCTCCGGCGTATAGACGACTTTCCCGCGACTCATCGTCAGCATAACCCGGCAGCGGAATTCCCGTCCGGCATACACGCTCTGCCGATGCCGGTAAAGGAGTTGCTCGGGTTGAAGCACGTAAGGCGCATCCGGATTCACGAGGACGATATCCGCATCCGAGCCGATCGCGAGCTTCCCCTTCCCGGGGAACAATCCGAACCTCTTGGCCGGATTTTCCGAGAGCAGGCGGGATAACAGAGGCAGCGGAATGCCTCTGCGGAGATACCCTTCATCGAACATCAACTCTAACGTACTCTGAGCGCCGGATATTCCGCCCCATATCGCAAAATAATCGTCGCCGGCGTTCATTTTCATCGCAGGAGGGCAGGGCGAATGATCGGAAGCGATCAGATCGACTTTACCCTCCGCTATTCTCGCCCACAATCCTTCCCTCTCCCTCATTCCGCGCATGGGAGGCGCGCATTTCGCCAGAGGACCTAAATTCCCCATATCCTCATCCGTGAAGAGCAAATAATGAGGACAAGTTTCTACCGTAACATTAACGCCGTTCTGCTTCGCCTCCCAAATGATATCAACGGCTTGAGGGCTGCTAATATGCACGAGGTGCAGAGGGCAATCCGTCCTATCCGCGAACAGGAGCACTCTGCGGACCGCATCCAATTCAGCCGCGAGCGGTCTAGATTCCAGAAAATCCCCTACGCTTCTCCGTATGCGACCCTCGAACTTCTTGGACATCGCCGCGATGATTTCCTGACTTTCCGCATGGACAGCCAACACTTTATTTTTGCTTGCTAGAACTTTCATCCCTTCGAATAGAGCAATATCGTCTACTTCCCTAAAGCAGCCCTCGCCCGTATCGCCAGGGAAAGACATGAACGCCTTAAATCCGACGACCCCGGCGTCCGCCAATGCCGCCAGCTCCTCCAGGTTATCCGGAACGAGTCCTCCCCATAACGCGTAATCGACATGAACGCCCGACCTTGCGGCAGCTTCAAGCTTCCGGTTCATGGCATCCACGTTCACCGTCGGAGGAAGCCCGTTCAAGGGCATATCGATGAAAGTCGTGCAGCCTCCGGCCGCAAGCGCAGCCGAACCGCTCTCGAATCCTTCCCATTCGCCTAGCCCGGGTTCATTGAGATGAACATGAGCGTCAACGGCTCCAGCCATCACGAATAATCCTTGCGCATCTATCGTTTGCTTAGCGGAAAATGGAATGTCTGGGGCAATGTCTACGATCTCGCCGTTAAGGATTCCGATATCCGCAACGCGGACGCGATCGGAAAGCACGACGTTCCCACCCTTGATAATAAAATCCAACTTGACTTCATCGCGCACGCCGATCCCTCCTACACAAATAAAACATCCTATTTTATGTTATATAATATAACATAAAATAGGATGTGATTTGAAAAAGAAGAGACTTTTCATTTTATATGTAATAATACATAACACAAAAGATACATGGACTAGCATAATAATCCTCAGTCAAACCAACCCTTGCGCTTAAACCACATATACATCCCCGCGCCTAACGTGATCATCACGCCGATAACGACAAAGTAACCTGCTTTCCACTCAAGCTCAGGCATATGGACGAAGTTCATTCCGTATACGCCCGCGATAAAGGTTAACGGCATGAAGATCGTCGTAATTACCGTTAAAGTCTTCATAATCGCGTTCATCCGGTTCGAGCGCAACGAATCGTAGCTGTCTCTGAGATCCGCCGTCATCTCTCGGTTAGACTCGATCATCTCCGTCAGTTTCAACAGATGGTCGTAGATGTCCGTGAAATAAGCGAGCTGTTCTTTAACGCCGGAGATCTTATCCGAGTTAATGACCCGATAAAGCAAATCCCTCATCGGAATGACGGTGCGCCTCAATCTGAGCAGATCCGCCCGGATGTCGTATACTTGCTCCGTCAACGCCTGAATATCCGGTCTATTTTCACCCTGATCTTCTAGCTCGTTCAACTGATCCTCAATCGTATATAAGGTCGGAAAATAATTATCGACAAGCTTGTCCATGATCAAATAAGCGACGTAATTATGATCTTTGCCCTTGCGAATCGCCGAATCCTGCATTCTCCGCCAAGCCTCGTCGACTTCCGAAGAGGGAGCGAGATGGAATGTTACGATCCCTCTCGGACCGAGGAAAAAATCGATCTCTTCAGCCTTAAGAGTCTCGGGATGAAGGGCATGCAGAACGAAGAAATGCGTATCCTCGTAATGGTCCACCTTAGGCCTCTGGAGTAAATGCATGCAATCTTCGATCGCGAGCGGGTGAAAATGAAAATAGCTGTCCAAAAGCTGAATTTCTTCGTTCGTCGGACAGTCGAAATCGACCCAAAACCATTTGATATTGCCGTCCATCAGGTTATGAAGGGGAACTTCCGCCAACAACTCCTGATCTTCCGTAACCGCCATAATCCGAAGCAATCTCCTCACCTCTATCGTCCATTATGCTCCGAATCGGTAGGAAATGGCAACTGCAATCAGTATGGATTTTTACGTACGTTCAGCACGTCGGAAAGGAAAGCAAGCGTAAGCCCTTGGCCCCAGCCTTGGATTCGTTTATCGGGTACGCCCTTGTAACCCGCGGCGTCTTGCATGACGGCCGTTCCGGCAGAAACTCCGGTTACCGTGCCGTCCTCTTGGATCCGGGCGATGATTCCATCGATGGAACGTTGCGTGTACTTGTTGTAAAGCCGGCCTTTGGTCAGCAGCGCTGCGGCGATGCCCGCGGAGCCCGACGTCTCAAGAGGCGAAGACGGATCATCCAATATCGTGTGCCATAACCCCGATTCATCCTGCAATCGCGCTAACGCGCTCAATTGATCTCGCAGCGAACCTTCGATGACCATGAAATTCGGAAGATCGACCGGCACGATATCCAGCGCCCGCGCCATCGTTAATGCCGCCCACGAATTGCCGCGCGCCCAGTGAACTCCCGACATATGGTTTCCCGCAATGTTGTCCCAACCATGATAATAGAGGTTAGTCTTCGCATCCTGAAGAACGTTCTCATGGCCATGATACTGACGTAATCCGTCGGCGAAATAATCGTCCCGATTCAACAGCTTGCCGATCCGAAGCAGGAAGTACCCCGCCATGAACATCGTGTCTACCCAAGCCTGCTCGGGGAAATTGTAGGTTTCGGAATTGACCGTATGCTGGAAAATACCCTCCCCGAACCTGACGGCTTCATGCGTCAAATACTCCGCCATTTCTTTCGCCGTCTCGATATATCGCTCGTCCTTCGTAACCTCATAGAGCGTTAGCAACGAATGTCCGATTGATACTCCGTTCACGGACAGCTTAGGCAGCCCATCCTCCATATTTTCGTCTACCCAAGCTTTTAACCGATCCAAATACTCCGTTTTCCCCGTTGCCGCATACGCTTCGCACACGCCATAAAAGGCTACGCCGCCGGGCCAATCCCAGCTAAAATCCATCCGGAACGTCCGGTCTACTACGCGATCGATAACTTCGATGATTTCGTTATCGTTAAATTGCAATGCAGGCATGTCGTCTGCTCCCTCCAATGTGAATTACCCCTTTAAGCCGCTTGTGCTGATTCCTTCGACGATATACTTCTGGAAAATAAAGAAAATAACGAATACCGGTACGAGAGACAGCGTCGACATCGCGAACATTCCGCCCCAGTTGTTAAGCGACTCCCCGTCGAGGAACAGCTTAAGCGCGAGCGATACCGGGTATAAATCCGGTTTGTTCAAATAGAGCAGCGGATGGAGGAAATCCTCCCAAGTCCAGTAAAAGGAGAAGATCGCGGACGTCATAAGCGCCGGCACGATAAGCGGCAGGATGATTTTGAAGAAAATGCCGTATTTACTGCAGCCGTCTATTTTCGCCGCTTCGTCGAGATCGGCCGGAATCGTCCGGATAAATTGCATGATCAGAAAAATGAAAAACGGGATTCCCAGAAACTGCGGCACGATAATCGGTTTGAACGACTGCAGCCAGCCAAGCTCGGAGAACATGATAAATTGCGGGATGATCGTCACGTCGCGCGGCAGCATCAACGTCAGCATCATGCAACCGAACCAAAAGCCCTTGCTGAAGAACGGGATGCGCGCGAACGCGTAAGCAACCAACCCGGAGCTGCAAACCGCTCCGATCGTCGAAAGGATGACGATAATAAACGAGTTTTTGAAAAACGTTCCGAACGAGTTGCCGGCGAAACCGGCCCATCCGGTTACGTAGTTGTCCCATTCGATCCGGCTAGGAATCAAGCTGTACGCCGTCGTGAAGATTTCGTCGTTAGGCTTAAGCGAGCTGACGATCAGCCATAAGATCGGGTAGAACATGCAGAAAGCCAGACCGCCGACGAGGAGATGATAAGAAAGCGACTTCCATCTTTTGCGCGAGATCGCCATGTTATTTGTCCCCTTTCGATTCGTAGTGCACCCAGTAGCGGGAGGATTGGAAAATCAGCAACGTGACGATACCTATGACGATCAAGGCTACCCATGCCATTGCCGAAGCGTAACCCATTTCGTAGAACACGAACGCCCTTTTGTACAAGTACAGGGAGTACAACAGCGTCTGATCAAGCGGACCGCCTTCGCCTCTGGAGATAATGTACGCCGGCGTGAAAGTCATGAACGCGGAGATCGTCTGCATGATTAAGTTAAACAGGATAATCGGACTAAGCAACGGCAGCGTAATCTTGAAAAACTGGCGAACCTTGTTCGCACCGTCGACGCTGGCGGCTTCGTAATAATCCTTCGGGATGTTCTTCAATCCGGCAAGGAAGATAAGCATCGAGGAACCGAACTGCCAGACGGACAAAGCGATCAGCGTCCACAATGCCGTGGCCGGATTGCCGATCCAAGACGTATCCGAATCGATCCCGATAAGGCCGAGCGCGGAGTTGACCAACCCTTGATCGCCGAACACTTGCGACCATAGGATCGATACCGCGACGCTTCCGCCGATTAATGACGGCAGGTAGTACGCCGAGCGATAAAGTCCGATTCCCGATATCGCTTTGTTAAGCAGCATCGCGACTCCCAGGGCAAAAGCAAGCCTTAAAGGCACGCTGGCGAAAACGTAGTTAAGGGTGACGGAGATCGACTTCATGTACTTCTCGTCGTCCGTGAACATCGTTCGGTAATTGTCCAAGCCGACCCAATTCGGCGACTCCAACAGGTTGTAGTCCGTGAAAGAATAGTAGAGAGAGGAAAACACCGGGTAAACGATAAACACCAGGAAACCCAGGATGAATGGAGCGGCGAACAAGTAGCCGACCACATGGTTATTCTCGCGTAGTTTCATGATTTCAGCTCCTTGGGCATGTCGGGTTCGATGCGGTTGCGGTTGCTTTAGCTAGGTTAGAAAGCGTTTACTCATACTCTTATTATGAAGTTCGCAATCGAACATCTGAAGGCAAAAAACCGTTGTTTTTGTTCAATTAGCCGACATGCCTAAGGGGAGCTAATCGATTATTTCGAGCAATTCCGGCAGTCCGGCGCTTCGCCGCGCAATTCTGAATCCCCGTACGCAAGCAAAACCGGATCCGCGATAATCGCGGACCCGGTTTCATTGGCCTTTGGCTTATTTTTTGTTCTTAGCAAGAATTTTGTTCGCTTCTTCGCGGAACTTGGCCGCGCCTTCTTCAACGGTCAGCTTCTTGTACAGGATTTGCTCTGCCGTATCTTTCAGAAGCTTGTCGACTTCGACGGCCCCTACCGGATTCGGCGGATCCATTTGGCTGCTGTTCTGTTCGGCCCATGCGACGTAATCGAATACTTTCGCTTGATCCGGAGTCAGGCTCGGTTTCAGAGCTTCCTTCACTTTGGAAGAAACCGGTACGCCGCGCTCGCCCATGATGATTTTGTTCGCTTCAATATCGTTAACCCAGAAGCTGATGAATTTCGCCGCTTCTTCTTTGACTTTCGAGTTTTTGGCGATCGAGAAGTACATGCTCGGTTTCAGGAACAACGCTTTGTTGTCGTTCCAGCCCGGTACCGGCAAAATCTCGAACGGACGTTTCGCCACGCTGGACGAAAGGATGAATTGGTTCGACCAACCCCACGTGCTAACCGCGTTGCCTAGCTCCAGTTCGCCGTCTTCAGGCGTGCCTTTTTTCTGCGCCAGCTTGTCGAGGGACAACAGATTTCCGTTGTCGTACCACGTTTGATACATCGTATAGAAGTCGATGAACGGTTTGTCGTCGGCATATCCTAGGCTGGAACCGTCCGCCGCGTACATATGTTGACCTTGGCCTCGTAGATAGAACGGGAAGAATACGTCATGACGAAGATCTTGCGTCAGAATTTTACCTTGCGCCTTCATGATCGGACCTAACTTAGTGAAGTCTTCCCATTTCCAATCTTGCGTCGGCATCGTGCCGCCCGCTTTCTCCAGCATCGCCTTATCGACGACTGCCAAGAGAGCGTTGGAACCGAGGTTCATCGCGAACAATTGATCGCCGATTTTACCGCCGGATAACGATGCTTCGCTGATGGAACTCACATCGATCGTGCCGTCTTGCGTGAAAGCCGTCAGATCTTCCAACTGGCCGCGACCGCCGTATTGGGAAAGGTAGGAAATATCCATTTGGATAACGTCGGGAAGATTGCCTGCCGCCGCGTTCGGGGCGAGTTTCTTCCAGTGATCGTCGAAGGAAGCATATTCGGGCTCGATCGTTACGTGCGGGTTAAGCGACTCGTACATCTCGATGACTTTCAGCGTATAATCGTGACGGGCTTGACCTCCCCACCAGGCAACGCGCAACGTAACCGGATCTTTGTTGTCGCCTTCCGATGCCGACGGCGAAGCTTCCGCCGAACTAGCCGCCGGCGATGATGCCGCCGGAGCGGAGCTGGCCGCGTCTTTGTCGTTATTGGAGCCGCATCCGATCATGCTCATGACTAAAGCAAGGCTTACTAACCCCGTTAATGCTTTTTTCATTTTTTAGTCCTCCCCTGAGCCCTCAGTAATTATTGATAGTGCTTACATTTCCTATTATCAGCGGGATCGACCGAAAGCGTAATCCAAAAAACCGTGCTGTTTGTTCAAAAACCAGAGTTGTCCGGAAGCTTCATATATTCGGATGGGGTGCATCCCATTTGTTTCTTGAACACCTGACTGAAGTATTGGGGATTATCTCCAAAGCCGAGCAATTCGGCCATTTCGAATATTTTAATATCCGGGTCCTTCGCCATCAGCTCCGTCGCCTTCTTGATCCGGGCTTTCACGACATAGTTGGAAAACTTCTCTCCGGTTTCCTTCTTGAATAGTTTACCTAAGTAGTCAGCGTTCATATAGAGCATCTCGCTAGCCACTAAGTTGAGAGAGAGCTCGGAGTTGCTTAACTGACCGTCGACGATATCGATGACCTTGCGGACGATAGAAGTATGCTTGACCACGTTCCGCTCATAGTGGTACTGCGCAAGCTCGCGTACCGTTTCTTCTAATAACTCTTGGATCGCTTGCAGCGTATTCAGCTCTACGAGCTCCGACATTTTGCGGTAATAGCGGTCGATCAGTTGCGGGTCTCCCAACCGTAGCAACGACACGTATTGCTGAATGACATAGGTTTTGGTCACGTTGATGTCCAGCTTCGCTCGCTTGAGCGCTTCCATCAGATCGGATAACGCCTGTTCGGCCTCTTCCCGAAGCCCGGACTGTACCGGCATCGTCAGCTTCTCTTCCTCGAAATCGAAATGCCCCATCGACCCGGGACTTCGCGCTCCCGTATCCTTCCGCGTGATAAGTCCGCCTTCTCCCAGATAGAACCGATATTTCAAGCTTTGGAGCGTTTCCTGATACAAACTTCTCGCCCGGGTTATCCGATCCGGCTCGCTCAGAGCGATCGTCGCGTCCATCTTATAGTAATGCTGGAACGTATCCCGAATCTCGTGAATCCGTCGGTACAGTTCGGAAAGCTCGAGCGTATCTTCGACGAGAACGAGTACGTGGTCGCCGATCGTCGTACTAAGCAGCGTGTTTCCAAGCAGGTCTTCCGCGATGTTCTTCACCGCAAACAAGTGCTCGAACTCCACGGAGCCTTCCAGTTGGAAGAGCAACAGCCGCACGGGACGTTCGATCTCGAAACGAAACAACTCGCGATAATACTCCCAATCCCGGCTGCCGTAAGTTTTGTTCGTAACGAACTCCTTCAGTACCTGCTCCTTGACGTGCGGCATTACCTTCAATAACCCCTGCTTCATATTCAGCACGAACCGCTCCCGGGTTTCGTCCAGATTCAGTTCCTCCACGATTTCCGTCAACGCTTCCGCGATTTTCTTTTCGTTCGTAGGCTTAAGCAAGTAATGCTTAACACCGTACTGCATCGCGCGGCTCGCGTAATCGAACTCTCCGAAGCCGGATAAGAGCACGAAACGGACGTTCGGATGGGACGCGTGTACGGCGGCTACCAGTTCCAGCCCGTCCATTCCCGGCATCCGGATATCGCTGACGACGACATCCGGCATCAGCTCATTAATTCGCTCGTAGGCCTCCAGCCCATTAGGCGCGGTTCCGATTAGCTCCGTGCCGATGGACGACCAGTCGATCATCTGCGAGATCCCGTCAAGAATAATTTTCTCGTCATCGACGAGCAACACTTTGTACATCTTTTAATCCTCCTCGTCCCGCGGTAAAGCAATGATCACCCGGGTCCCTTGTTCGGGAGCGCTGTCTATTCGCACCCCATACTGCTCCCCGAACGCGATTTTGATCCGTTCATCGATGTTAATGAGCCCGATCCCTTTTCCTTTGGCTTCCATTTCCCCGCTCCGCAGCTGAATAAGCGTGTCTTGCGGCATTCCCGGTCCGTCATCCTCGACGACGATGAACAGACCTTCCTCCGATAACTCGGCACGAACGACGATGCGGCTTGTCCCGATCGTCGGCTCCAACGCGTATTGAATCGCGTTCTCCAAGAGCGGCTGCAGCGTTAACTTGGGAAGCTTGCGCGACAGCAATTCGTCGGGAACGTCTAACTTGAAATCCAAGCGTTCATCGAATCGGTATTTCTGGATCGTCACGTAGCTTCTCACGACTTCAAGCTCTTCCCCGAGGGTCAGAATCTCTTCCTTCATGTTAATGGAATTGCGAAGCAGAAAACCTAGCGACTCCACCATGTTCGAAATTTGCGCCTGCTTGTTTACCTTCGCGATCCAGTTGATCGATTCCAGCGTGTTGTACAGAAAATGCGGGTTGATCTGCGCCTGCAGCGCCTTGAATTCCGTTTCCTTGATCAGCAATTGATTGGCGTAATTTTCCGTGATGAGCGTGTTAATCCGCTCGACCATCAGCCTGAACGTACGATGCAAAAGCCCCATCTCGTCCATCGCCATCGGCGTATCGTCCGCGGTTTGCAGGTGAGCCCCGGCGAAATTTCCTTTCTCGGCCATTTTCATCCGGGTAATCAAACCGTCGATCGGACGAGTCAGGCTTCTGGCAAACCGAATTCCGAGAAAAATTACGAGCGCGAATATCGCGATAAATACGATAACGACTAACTCTTTAATAAAAATAACCCGTTCGAAAATTTGATTAAAGGGAGTGATATTCAAATACGTCCATCCCGTGTTCGTGGACTTCGTATACGAGATAAAATACGTGTGGCTCTCGATTTTCCGAGTAAAATAGCCCTTCTGCGCTTGAAGCTCTTCGCGAACGACGCCAACGTCGAACAGAGGTTCCTTCGGATAAATAACTTCCCCGCCCGAAAAGAGGATCAAATCGCCCTCTGCGGCCGAGTATTGCTGCGCGATCTTAGCGATATTGACGCGAATAACTAACGTTCCCAAAAATTGCAGATCGAAATTCGTGTTGCTGAACGAACGAATTTCCCTCGCGGAAATAAGCGCGGGATCCTTCTCGTCCGGATAGATCCACACGATATCTCCTTCCGCTTCGCTCGTTAGACGCTTCATCCGTTCGCTTTTGCCGGCATCGATCTCCGTTACGTTCCCCGCGCCATTCTCTTTCCCTTCGGAGTCGATCAACTGAATCGAATAGATGGACGGCTCCGATCCCGCATAGGTCAAGAGACGATCGATTAGTTTTTGCCGCAAAATATGCTGGTCGTATTCGGATTCCGCATTCTTTATCGCCAGAAGCTGGCTCTGCAATTGAATATCCGCAATGATATCGTACGACATTTGCTCTATGCGGCTCAGCTTGGTCTCGATCGCCGCCGAGGACAGATTGAGCACTTGCGACGATTTGTCGTACAGCTGTTGATCGTAAATCGAAAAGGCATATTGTTGCACGAGAAACGTAAACGAGAACGTAACCGCGATAATCAAAGCAAACAGGATCGATAGCTTGTTCTTGATTTTCATATGCCGGAAGGAGTTAAACCAGTTCTGCATGCCGGATGCCGTCCTCCCCATCGAATAGGAATAAGTTTTAGTCAGTATGACATCCGCGGCAATCGACGTAAAGCGACCGTTCGAAAATTCGGTTCTCGGTTACGATCTCAAATACATAGCCAATGGCCAGATGGCGGTCGACCGGATCCCGGAAACGACAAGCTCAGCGATTCGCATCGCACCCTGCTCTTGAAAATGCGTATTATCTTCGATACCGCCAGGGAAGTTGGCGAACTCGCCGGTAGCCCCCCACATAAAGACCGACTTGGTCGCTTCCTCGCCCATTTCTTCGAACAACCGCCTGCTCGTTTCCGCAAGGTCGATCAACGGAACCTCCAACTCGGACGCCAATTGGCGAACCGCTTCCAAATACGGACCGTGCGTATCCCTAAGTTGCCCATTCGCTTCATAGAAACGCCGATGAACCGAGGTGATCAACACCGGATGAGCGCCTTTCGAACGGGCGCCCTCGACATACTGCCGGAGGTAACTCCGATAAGAGCCTGAAGGATCGGTGTAGCGCTCCTCATCCGGCTTCTGGTCGTTATGGCCGAATTGGATGAACAAATAATCGTTCGCTTTCGTTTCACGTAAGATCGCGTCCAATCTGCCTTCGGCGATAAAGCTCTTCGAGCTGCGACCGGACTCCGCGTAGTTGGCGACGATAACGTCGTGCTTGAGTAACCGAGGCAGCATTTGCCCCCAGCCGGCATAAGGAAACCCTTCCTCGGGTTGATCCGTTACCGTCGAATCCCCGGCTAAATACAAATTGATCGCCTGCGGAGCCGCGGATATCTCCAGAGCGTTCACCCTGGGAGCCGGCCCTGAAAAGGCAAGCTCCAGCCTGCCGTCGCGGACGTACACCCCAACCGTCTCCCGCACGAACTGTCCCGCGGATACGCGCCGATGATGCATAAGCAGTCTGCCGGGGTACGCCTTTAACGTCGTGCATGCCGGCACGATCCAATCTCCCATGACGATCGTTACTACGTAATTACCGTTAGGCACGTCCACCCGGAATGACGTATCCGCGGGAATGCATAGATCCCGCTTCAACGCATCCGGATCTTTCCGGTCTCGCGCGGTCACCCGCGAAATATCCGTAAAACCGTAGCCGAGCGCCGAATCATAGGCACTCGCGGATGTGATTTTCGTATATCCGATCTCCGCTTCGCCGATGCCGAAGTCGAATTTCCACTCTTTCGCAACCATCGTTAAGCCCCCAAACGGAAGGTTTTCCTTCCACTACAAGCAAAACGACTTCGGCGTCCTTCTGGACAGAGAATGTCGACTTTGTCGTAGCTATCAGATGAGTATGAAGATATAAAATCTTCTACTTTCTGATAGTTTAAAATAAAGACCGATTAATCGATGATCGATTATCCGGTCTCTTTGTTTAAAAATCAGTCTTTTTGATCCAGTCGAATATTGGAACGCCTTGCTCGCTTATTCATTGACTGTCCCTTGACTGCTAACCGCATAATCGGTTAAACTTAAACTAATTCTAAATTAAAGGAATGGTTCCGATGAGAAAAGCGGGAGCTATGACCGTGCAACGCAAAACGATTTACGATATTCTAACCGCGACCGACGATCACCCTACCGCGTCCGATATTATCGAGCGCCTTAAGGCCGGCGGACACAATTTCGCCTACGCGACCGTCTATAATACGTTGAAATATTTAACCGAGGAAGGCCTTATCCACGAGCTCAAACTCGAAGGAGACGCCAGCCGTTACGATGCCAGAACCGAGAATCATCAACATATCGTCTGCAGCTCGTGCGGCAAAGTCGACGAAGTGTTCGTTGAACCCCCGACAGCCTGGCTAAACTCGATCTCCGAGCAAACAGGCTATGAGATTACCGAAGAGAAGATTTTGTTTAAAGGAGTGTGCGAAGGATGCAAGAACGCGAAGTCAGCGGCTCATTGAGCGGAATTGCCGTCATGAACGATCGGATCATCTCATCGGAACAGCCGGGAAATGCCGATTATTGCGAAATCACTAACCGAATTCTTATCGTCAGCCCCCGTCCCGCTTCGTTACGTGCGTTGGTCGCGGAACTTGCGGAAAAATGCTACGACGTTCTTCTGCTGCACCATGCCGACGACCCGTTACTGAGCATGGTACAAGGGAATATCATCGTGGCGGATCGCACATACCAACTCCCTTCGGCTGTTTCCTGGCCTAGCGACGGTTCGGCTCCCGTTCTCGCGCTCGTGAACCCGGCTGAATCCGCGACCTTTCCGGGGGAAGAAAGCGTTAGTTGGCCTTGCCCGATCGATGAGGTCATCGCTAAGATTCAGCAACTTTCCTTGCAGCACGCCGTACCCGCGGAAGAATCGCGCAATTACGTGTTTAAGGAGCTTGTTCTGGATCCGGATCGTATGACCGTAACTCGTAAAGGCGCCAGGGTCGACTTAACGAAGACGGAATACGACCTGCTCAGAACGATTATCGCGGCCGACGGTAAGGTGATGACCCGCCAAGAGCTCATGAACGGAATATGGGGAGAACAATATTTCGGAGGCAGCAATGCGGTAGACGTTCATATTCGCAGCTTGCGCAGCAAACTCGACGACGATCCGCGGGCACCGCGTTATATTGCGACCGTAAGAGGGGCTGGCTATCGGCTGGCCGACTGATCGTCCATGTTCATGCGATCTTCACGAAACCTTAATCATACCTTCATGCAGCACGAGCGGCTATGAGGTATGATTTTTTCATGGCCATTCGTTATACTTAGTTTAATTATAAAAGAACAAGGAGTGTTACATTCATGTCCGAGAACATCATGAGAGTTGCCAAAATCGGGGAGCTTGCGCCTGCGTTCGACCTTCCTTCCACCAAAAACCTGGACACGCTCGAAGAAAACGTAAGCTTAGAAGCCTACAGAGGACGCTGGGTCCTGTTTTTCTTCTGGCCCTATGATTTCACGACCGTATGCCCAACGGAAATTATCGCTTTCAACGAATCGGCAGGCACGTTTCGGGATTTGAACTGCGACATCATCGGAGCATCGGTGGATAGCGTCTATACGCACCGGGCTTGGATGAATACGCCTAGAGATCAAGGCGGAATCGGTTCTATTCGTTACCCGATGGTATCGGATTTCACGAAAGAAACGGCGCGCGCTTACGGGGTTCTGGACGAGAAAACGGGAGCCGCTCATCGCGGACTGTTCATCATCGATCCCGAGGGCATCATTCGCTATCAAGTCGTTACCGACATGAACGTCGGCCGTAGCGTCGAAGAAACGATCCGCATTCTCGAAGCTTTGCAATCCGGAGGTCTATGTCCGATCAACTGGAGAAAAGGCGACAAAACCCTCGCATAAACGCCGCATTATGAACAGAAGGACTATCCTTTTAAGCTTTAAGCTTAGAGGATAGTCCTTTCTATTAGCTTATGAATGACAGATGGGTCAGCTTATCCGGATTGATGACGATATAAATATCGGCGATTACTCCTTGATCGACGTGGAAAGTTATAACGTTGTTCGGCTTCTCCCCGTGGTAGCATATGATCCCCGTTTGACCGTTAACGGATACGATCCGGTACGAGAAATCAGGAGGAACCTTGCTAAGCAATCCGAAAAGGAACATCGAAATTCTCTCCGCTCCAATAATCGGCTGTACCGCCGCCTTAACTTTCCCGCCGCCGTCGGAATAAAGGACCGCATCGGCTTTCAGCAGGTTTACCAATTGCCCCGTATTCCCTGAAGTCAGTGCCTGAACGAATTGCTCGATCCGCAGTTTTACCGATTCCGATTTCGCGACGTCCGGCTCTTTCACATCGGATTTTTCCGATATTGCCCCTTTGGCGCGACGGAAGATTTGCCGACAATTGGCGCTACTCTTGCCGACGATATCGGCAATCTCGTCATATTCATATTGCAGCACTTCTCGCAGGATAAACACGGCTCTTTCCGCCCATGAAAGTTGCTGAAGCAGCAAGAGATACGCCGTAGAGAGGGACTCCTTGTGCATATAAAGGGCCATCGGATTGCTCTCGTCGGAATAATGATCGTCGGTCATTAACGGAGTTGGCAACCACGGTCCTAAGTATGCTTCCCTTTGTTTGCTTGCAATACGTATTCGATCAATGCTTCGATTAGTGACCATTTTGCACAAATAAGCTTTTTCGTTCCGAATCGGCTCCGATTTATTCTCGTTCCAAGACAGGAACGCCTCTTGAACAACATCCTCGGCATCCAAGACGTTGCCTAACATCCGATAAGCAATCGAAAACAATAGCGGTCTGTAGGACCTGTAATCCAATTCCGTCCCCTTCGTCTCTTCCAACAAACCCGCCCTCCTTTCCCGTTCGAGTTAATTCGCAACAGATATTTTGCCGAGCTGTCCAGTCTCGTATCGATCCGCTTCGAGTATATGTTTAGCGGCCCGAATGGCGCTGGCCGCCGACGCGTCCGCAAGCATCTCCCCATGGCTAGCCCAATCTCCCGCCACGCACAAGCCTTTAATCTCCGGAACCCCCGGCCCTACCTCGAAAATCGTTCTGCCCAAGTGAGGATAATCGTGGACGATCGTCATATTCGGTAAGTATTGACGGGATACGACCTCGTTTTCCCAACCCGGATGAATAAGATTCATCATGCTCTCGAGCAGTCTTTCGTCCGACTTGGCATCTTGCTGTCCGGCTCCGTTATATTTGGTCAGATGCACCACTATTGTACCATTATCGCTTAACCTTGCTGCCCTAGAATGATCGGAGAAAAAAACCGGCTGATCCAGCCCGATAACAAATTGTCGGTCACCGATCGGCAAACGTTTAAGCGCTAAATCCAAGCTCGCCGCTACCGCAGGCCGTGCCTCATCCTTCCATCTGCGAAGCACCGTATTTTCCGCCCCCTTCGTCATTTGATAAGTGGCGGCGGGCGGAGCGGTGCTGATCACGTACGAGCAGGGAATGAGTTGTCCGTCCGAGCATGCGACTCCTTGGACTTTCCCTTGATCGTGAACGATTTCGAGAGCCGTTGTACCGGAGTGAATCGCAACCCCAGCGCGCTTAGCCTTATCGACAAGCTGATCGATGATGGTTTGCCAGCCTCCGTCCAAATATTTCACGCCGGACCGTAACGAACGTTGAACCTGCTTCAGCACCGGACCCGCAAGTTGCTTATCCGGATCTTGCGTATATGTCGCCGTTCGGCTTAACGCATAGAAAATATGGCGAACCATCGGATCCGCGATTTCCGATTCCGCCCATTCCCGCAAGCTAATTCTTCGTAGACTATCGGGATTTGCTCTCGTCACTTTCACGATCGTAGACAATAGCTTTGCTTTTCCCGACCAGTTCAGAAGCTTCGAGGTTAACATTGACTTCGGATCTCCCGGAAGCGGAGACAATTCATTGTCCCAGATCGCCAAGCCTTTGGTCGATGGCTTGCTTCCAGTCAATTTCAGCCCGTATCGTTTGAATATTTGACTTGCTTCCCCACCGATATATAGCGCGTGCCCGCCCAGGTTAAACAGTGCGCCATTCTTGCTGATCGTCATCGCCCTGCCTCCGAGTTTACTTGACTTTTCAAGCACCGCCACGGTTTTTCCCGCCTCTGCCAATTCGATTGCCGATATTAACCCCGCTAAACCTCCGCCGATAATAACCGCCTCGTATTTCGTCATCTTGATCAGCCTCCCATTTTCGTTCTCTACCCTAGTCGTAAATGGAGGTTGATTTGTGACACTTCATCCGCAATTTTTTTTGCCGTACGAAACGAATCATTCGATAAATTTGAGCGCAAAGTAAGATCATCTTGAAATCAAAGGAGGTAACGGATGATGGCGGGAAGAAACAACAAACCCGACAACGACGGTCCAGCTAGCAGCCCAAGTCAGCTCGGCCAGTTCGGAAGCAAGCTGGCCGAAGACAACGACGAGGAGTTCCAAGCCGCCGCGGAGCAGGCTTGCGAGGTTGCGGATGAACCGGATCACTAACTCTTGCTCGTTCGGGTAGCTTGCGCGTTTTTCGCGTTTTCGCCTTTTCGACGATATCCCCTACGCTCAGGAAACACCCTATGCGGGCTCTTCTGAGCGAACGGGATACCGGAAAAGAAAAAGAGTCATCTTCTTTGCTGTAATTTTCCAGCGGAAGATAACCCTTTACTTGTTTCGGATAGGATATTATTTGAGTTTATCTAATTCATCGATCGTAAGACCGGTACACTTCACTATTGCCTCGATGTCCAAGCCCAACGCTAACATGTTTCTCGCTACCTCTTGTTTCCCTTCAGCTTTTCCGTCTTGTTTACCTTGCTGAATGCCTTTTTGAATTCCTTTTTTCTCGCCGTTCTTCTCGCCGATTTCAATTCCTTCTCTTAATCCGGCCCTTCTAGCCGCAGACATCCCGCTGTTGTATTCGATGAACGCTTCTTCCCGGGCTTCATACAATCGGAGCGTTTCTTCGTCGCAGCTTAACCGCTGCAGGCGTTCCTCGGCAGTTTTAATCGTGGAATCCATAGTCATCAACTCCTCTAATTGTTGTTCTGTAACTTTCTCGTCCAGAAACAATAACCATCGGTGTAACGGATTATTCAGATCATGCTGCATCGCACGAAATTTAAGACACTCTAAAAAGTGAATTTCAAAAATGTCGGTGAGCATGAACTCTTTATTCCCGTCATCATAAAGATGAAATGTATTGTGAAAATGATCTAGAGGTAAATAGTTAAAATCCAGTATGTTAATCGTAATCGTTTTCTTAAGCAGATCATAATCATGTCCTTCTTTAATCGAGCCAACGAAGAGTTTGCTAAGGTAGAAGAGCGTTCTCTTATCCATAGCATGATCTCGTTCGATCTGCACCTCAAGGTCGATCTGCTCGTTATCCTCGGTTTCGCAGCGAACGTCTAGTCGGCCACTCTTGCCGTCGATGACTTCTTTAACTAATTCCTTGTTGTCGATCACCGTAACATCAATAATTTTCTTGTCATCCGCTGGATGAAGTATCGCATTCAACAAGGAAATCAACAGATTTTTACTTTCCGTCTCGCCAAATAGCCGTTTAAATAGAAAATCGTTCTTCGGTTTCAGGCGTTGGGCAATCATCGAATTTCTCCCTTCAGTATAACATTTTAGGAATGCGCTAGAAAACATGAAAAAACCGCTCCATTCCCCCTGTCTATAAGGAGAACGAGCGGCGTGTGCTTCACGTCCGAGTTTTTTACTTCATATCTAAAATATCATAATTGCTTCCAAATCGAAAGCCTATCCGAAGAAATGATTCAATGGTTTAGTGGCCCGAGCCCGAGTTTTCCAAAAATCTTTCGCAATCGAGAGCGGCCATGCAACCGGTTCCCGCTGCGCTGATCGCCTGGCGGTATTTGTTATCCTGAACGTCTCCGCAAGCGAATACCCCTGGGATATTCGTTTCGGTCGACCCCGGCTTAACGAGCAGGTAGCCGGTTTCGTCGGTGTTCAATTGCCCGCCTAAAAATCGGGTATTCGGCGTATGTCCGATCGCGACGAAAATCCCGTCCGTGGCGATCGTCTCTTCCAGCCCGGTTTCGTTGTTCGTTACTTTCAGACCGGTGACGCCGAGCGGTCCGCTTACGACTTCAAGCGGAGTACGGTTAAGGCTCCAACTGATCTTAGGATTGCTGCGAGCGCGATCTTGCATGATCTTCGATGCGCGAAGCTCGTTGCGACGGTTGACCAATACGACCTCGGATGCGAAACGCGTGAGGAAATGCGCTTCTTCCATCGCCGAGTCGCCGCCGCCGACGACGATGATTTTCTTGTTGCGGAAGAAAAATCCGTCGCAAGTCGCGCAAGTACTCACTCCGCGTCCCACGTTGTCTTTTTCGCCGGGAATGCCTAAATACTTAGCCGAAGCGCCGGTAGAAATGATCAGCGTTTCCGCCGTTAATTCTCCCATGCCTTCCACGGTTAACGTAAAGGGGCGTTTCGACATATCCACGCTATTCACCCAACCGGAACGGAACTCCGCTCCGAATCGCTCCGCTTGCTTGCGCATGTTCGCCATAAGCTCTGGCCCCATAATGCCATCCGGGAAACCCGGGAAGTTCTCGACTTCCGTCGTTGTCGTCAATTGTCCGCCCGGCTCGGGTCCTTCGATAACAAGAGGGTTCAAGTTAGCGCGAGCCAAGTAGATCGCCGCCGTTAATCCGGCCGGTCCTGTTCCGATGATGATCGTTTTATGCATGTTCGTCCACTTCCTTATATGTGCTAGTATAAAAAAATCATACCATTCACGCAGGAAATATGCATGAAGGTATGATGAACGTTAGATGAAGGTTTCATGAAGAAAATAAGAAAGTAACAGATGGTTTCAGCTAAGGACGCACCAGAGTACCATCGGCTTTGCGGTCCAACGTATAGGGATTATGATAGTTTACTCTTTTCCAGCCGTCGCCGACAAGCAGCTCCGCCTTCGATTCGTCCAGATCGATGCCTAGTCCGGGCTTATTCGAAGGATAGAGGTAACCGCCTTTTCTTACGATATGGCCCGGGAAAGCGTCCAGCTCCTCCGGTTTGAAATGATTGATCTCCTGGATGCCGAAATTCCAGACGGCCATGTCCAAGTGAACCGATGCCGCTTGGTTAACCGGATCGTTCTCTCCGCCTTCTTGCCAAGCCGTTCTTACTCCGAATGCCTCGCTTAACGCGGCGATTTTACGACAGGCGCTTATGCCTCCTACCTTGGATACGCGAACCCGGATAAAGTCGATCAATCTTTCTTTGATTAACTCCGTCCATTCTTGCGGGTTCACGAACAATTCCCCGACGGCTTGCGCCGTCGCGCTTTGCTGTCGGAGCTGCCGGTACCAACCGATCTGTTCGGGCGGTAGAACGTCCTCTAAATAGAACAGACCGTAAGGCTCCAATCGCTTGGCAAGCTGGATCGCGATGATCGGCGAGAGGTGCTCATGGACGTCGTGAGTGAATTGTACTTCCGTGCCGAATGTTACTCTCAATTGCTCGAACATCTTCGGAATGGAGCTCAAATACGCATGTTCATCGAACACCGCATCCGTCTTCCAAGCGTTATCGGGCAGCTTAGCCTCACTCGCGGATAAGAATCCGCCGCCTCCGTAGCCGCCCAACTGACATCTTACGACCGTATACCCTTCCTCTACGAATCGCTGTACGTCTTCTCTCAATTCCGCAATGTCCCTGCCGCCGGCATGACCGTAACAAGCTACCGCGGAACGACTGGCTCCGCCTAATAATTGATAGACGGGCAGCCCCGCTTCTTTGCCCTTAATATCCCACAGAGCCATATCGATTCCGCCGATCGCCGTCAGCATAAGGGCCCCGTTGCGCCAGTAGCCGCTTAAGTTCATCGTATTCCAGAGATCTTCGATATTCGCGGCGTCTCTTCCGATGAGAATCGGCGCCAGCAGCTGCTCGATCACCTGAACGATAGCCTCGGGATTGTACACGTCCGAAGCCGAGCCTATTCCGTATAATCCATCCTGATCCGTCGTCACTTTCACGATCGTCCAGCTTCCGTTTCGCCTTGTGCGAATGCATTTGATTCCGGTTATT
Organism: Cohnella herbarum; assembly: GCF_012849095.1. NCBI lineage: Bacteria > Bacillati > Bacillota > Bacilli > Caryophanales > Paenibacillaceae > Cohnella > Cohnella herbarum. The sequence goes on along the minus strand of NZ_CP051680.1, from coordinate 7,231,706 downwards.
TTTGCCATGCTTCTCTGCTCCTTTATAGGAAAGAAAAGCCGGCCTCACGCGCAAGGTCGGCTTTTCTTCTAGGCGTTATTTTTTGCTGGCCAAGTAAGCGTCGACTTGCTTCTGCGCTTCCTCGATGATTTTGTCGAGACCGTTGCTCTTCTGCTTCTCGATATAATCCGTAATGGAAGCGTCCACGTCCTTGACGACTCCGAATTCGATCGGCTTGCCGAATTCCTCGTAGGCTTGATCGCGTTTGGCGATTTCGTTCTTGATATTGTCTTCCGCGATAAACAGACCGTCGATCGGCGAATTGACGTTCACCGGTATGCTGGCGAACTCGGCTTCCTTCAACCAGAAATCCTTCGGATACGTCTGGTTCGGACGCATGTATTGCGGTTTCCAGAATGCCCACTGGCCGCCCCATTCCATATAGTTGCTCGTCGTAAATTGCATGCCTTCCGGATATTCCGCGACATCGCCATTCAGCACGTAAGTTTTGCCTTCGATTCCGTATTGCACGAGATCGTACAGCACCTGATCCGTCTCCATCATATCCAGGAACCGCAAGACGCGGTCGGGATGCTCCGAGTTGCGGTTAATGGCGAGCACGTTCGCGAGCGCCGTCCGGTTAACAAATTTTTTGTCCGGATAGAGGAAGGACATTTGATGCTTAAACGAAGGATCCGAGAAGCCCGGGTCCGCGAACGCCCACTCATGCGACGTCATCGTGAACAACGTCTTGCCGTTTCTCCATTGGCTGGCTCCGTCTTCCTTATCGATCATCGCGTCGCGGTTGAGGATTTTGTCGTTATACCATTTCTTGGTCATATGTGCAGCTTCCTTGTAGAAAGGCTGCTGTTCCATCGCTTGGATTTTGATTTCCGGATCGTTCAAGTAAAACCCGAGCTTATGGAAAGCCAGATCTACCCACTCGTCGCGGGTTTGATACATCTCCTGCGCCGTCGTGCGAGACAATTTCTCGTTCGGGTAAGCCGCCTTCAACTCGTGCAACAAAGCATCGACATCTTCGACCGTCTTGACCGAATCCGGCTCGCGCGTGATGCCCGCTTTCTCCGCCAAATCGGCGCGCCAGCCCACGAAAAACCGCTGGTTCATTTTCATCGTCCAAGGAAGTCCCACGATTTTACCGTTTACCGTAGCCGCTTCCAGCGTTCCTTGCTCTTCATACTTCTTGTTCAGGTTCGGAGCGTATTTCGGAAGCAAATCGTTTAGGGCCATATAGGAATCTTTCGCCGCCATTTGCTTATAGGACAACCAATCTCCGTCGAAGTTCAAATCCCACTTGTCTCCGGAAGCGGCCATTACGAGCATCTTATCCTTGAAATCGCCGAACGGGATAAAGTTGATGTTGAACTTGACGTTCAGCCCTTTGGCCTTGACATATTCGCTAACCTTGTCCCACACTTCGTCCGTGGCCGCCTTCTTGTCGCCTCCGAAGTAGAATTTGAGCGTTACCTCTTCCTCCTCTTTCGGAGGTTCTTCCGATGCCGCTTCCGATTGAGGCGCGGATGCGGAAGCAGACGGGGATACCGCGCTGCTTGCGGACTCCTTGCTCGGTTCCGCGTTGTTGTTCTTACCGCTGCACGCCGCCAGTACGATACTCAGAAGTAAAATGACAGATAGGATAATAGGCAGCTTGGCTTGTCTTCTTGACATTGTAATCTCTCCCCATGACTTGATATATACAATACAGCCGAAGCTGGCATTGTCATCCTTTGACCGCGCCTACCATCAATCCTTTGACGAAATATCTTTGCAAGAACGGGTATAGGAAAATGATCGGGCCGATCGTCACGACGGTCAGCGCCATCTTGATCGATTCGGACGGAAGCTGCATCGCGATCCGCTGAATGTCCATCGAGTTGCTCGAGCTCCTGAGGAACTCCACGTTGGAGATCAGCGTTCGAAGCAGTAACTGCAACGGCTGCAGCTCTTGCTTATCTACGAACATCAAGCCTAGGAACCAATCATTCCAATAGCCTAGGGAAACGAACAGTCCGATCGTCGCCAGCACCGGCGTCGAAAGCGGAATAATAAGCTGCGCGTATATTCTGAATTCCCCCGCTCCGTCCATTTTCGCCGATTCATGTAAATCCTCCGGCATGGACATCATGAAATTGCGGATAAGGAACATGTTAAACGCGTTGGCGAGCGGCGGCAGAATCATCGCCCACATCGTGTCCTTCAACTCCAAGTACCTCACGCAGATGATGTACCACGGAACCAAACCGCCGTTGAACAAGATCGTAATGATCGCGTAGATCGATAAAACGTTGCGATAGCGGAACGAACGTCTGGCCATCGCGTACGCGCCCATGCTCGTAACGATCAAGGAAAGCACCGTTCCCACCGCGGTCACGATAGCGCTGATGACATAGGCATCGACGATCCGGTTCGAACCGAGAATGAGTATCCGATAGGAATCGAAGGTGACATGCCTCGGAATAAGCGAGTATCCGTGGGTCACGATGTCATTCTCCGTGCTTAACGAGCCGGAAATGACCATGATGAAAGGAAAGAGACAGGCTAGGCTGAATAAGGAAATCATCGCGACGATGCAGGCTTGCCCGAACGTATATTTTTTGAGTGGCATGGTTCCTTCCCTCCGTAGCGGGTGATATTACTGCTCTAGAAAATGGCCGAATCCCTGTCCGCCTTGCGCGCGATGTAGTTGCTTCCCAGCACCAGCACGAAGGCGACGATCGATTGAACGAATCCCGCTGCCGAAGCCATGCCGATGTCGCCCGATTTACGAAGGCTTCGATAGACGAAAGTATCGATAACGTCCGTCGTCGGGAACAGCAACGCGGCATCTCCGATCATCGCGTAGAACATCCCGAAATCCGCGTTCATAATTCTGCCGACGGCAAGCAGCGTGAGGATCATAATCGTCGGTTTCAGCAACGGGATGCTAATGTAGCGCATCTGCTGCCATCTGGAGGCGCCATCTATGGAAGCCGCTTCGTAGTAAGAGTTATCGACGCTGGTCAAAGCCGCCAAGTAGATGATCGTTCCATACCCCGTTACTTTCCACCGTAACGCCAACGTCAGAATGAATGGCCATAATCCCGCTTCGCTGTAGAAATCTATGGGATCGAAACCGAGCGACTGGATGATTCGGTTTACGGCCCCGCTTTCGAAATTCATGAGGTTGTAAGCGAAAACTCCTACGACGATCCATGAGATGAAGAAGGGGAGGAACGTCAACGACTGCGTAACCCTCTTAAAATATTTGTTCCTGATCTCGTTGAGCATCAGAGCCAAACCGACCTCGAATACGAGACCTACGGCAATGAACAGCGCATTGAGCAGGATCGTGTTGCGAACCGCGCGGTACGCCGTCTCGGAAGATAATAAATAATCGAAGTTGTTCAAGATCGGGCTTGCCCAATCGCTGCCGAATATGCCTTCGGTGAATTGGAAATTTTTGAAGGCAATGACCAGCCCCGCAAGCGGCAAGTAATTAAAAAGGAATAGGAGCGTCGCGACGGGCAGGAACATAAGAAGCAGCGTACGGTTACGAATCAGCTCCCGAACGACTCCGTTACCTTTCGTTCTCGCGCGAGCGATCGTCCTCCCGGCTTCTGTCTCTATTTTCACGGTCATTCCCCTTTCTCTAGTGGGATAACATAATCATACGGGCGCGGCCAAACGCTTACTATGAGTCAAACTTAAACTTTGCTGGCTAGAATTGTCCGCATCGGTCGCCATCAGGTCAGCGACTATCGAACGATAGGATCGATATCCGTCCCGGTCACCGTACCCGGCTTGGAGTCGTCATCGAAACCGATCGGTCCGTTATAGAGGTTGTTTGAGATGACCATCCGCTTGACCAGTTCTCCGGCGTATGCATGGGTTTTGCCTGCTTGCTTGAAGAAAGAGTCGTACAAATACATCTCGCCTCCACCGGAATTAATGCCGCGAAACCCGACGACGGTGAAATTCCCCTGCTGCATCGTAAGCTTTCCGGATCTGACGTCGATTCCGCGCGAAGGGTCGCCCCACATGGACGTGTTGAAGAACGTAACCTCCGATTGAAATCCCTCTCCGACCGTCACGTATACCTTATCCGTCGTGCTCATGGACACGAGTTCCGTGTTGATGAAGACCAGCCCTCCCGGACCCGCGTCTTCCAGGAACACCCCTTTCTTGCTGCCATCGGTTCCGTGTCCGACGATGGTGGCTTCCGGTCCGACGATGGTGGCTTCCGGTCCGACGCCATTTTGCGAAGCGAAATGGATGCCGTATAACGAGCCGTACACGAACGTGTTGAAAATGGTCTGATCCTTGACGTTGCCTATCCGGAAAGCGTCCAAGTTTTCCTTCTGATAGCCCCATACTTTATCGAATTCGTTGTCCATCGGCCGGTTCGGATACTCGCTTCTCGCGGCATAGTGCGGATTGAACTGGACGTTGCGCACGATCCCCCCGGTTGCTCCGCCGCCGACATGGATGCCTTCCTTGAGAGGGGAGCCCGCAACGTAATCGATGTAATGCCCGCTCGTATCGTAAGATCCGAAATCGATGCCTTGATAAGAATCGGGAAGCGTCGTATCGATGACGTACACCCCGCGTCCTTTGCCTTGAATCGTCCAAGCAAACGGCTTGATCGCATTCCAATCTTGTCCGTCGTAGTACACATTAAGCCCGCGAATGCCCGCATCCGCTTCAAGGACGATAAACGGTACGCCTTCGGGATCGTTTTCTCCGTAATTCGTGAAAATAACGCTCCCCCCGCCGATCGTATGATGAGGAACGTCCCATGAGCCTCGAAGCTCGACTCCGCTTGGCACGCTTAGCGGCTCTTCGATCCGATATTTGCCCGCGGGCAAATAGACCGTCCCTCCGCCGGAATTTCCGGCATCCGCCAGTGCTTGCTTCACGGCGGCGGAAGCATCCTTGTCCCCGTTCCCATCCGCGAAGTATGGCGCCTCCCTCACATTAAAAAGAACGCTCGTCGCCGGTTTCGGCTGAACGGGGATATCGAGGTTCTTCACGTCGGGTAACCGTTTCAACACGTAGCGGTCGTCCTGAGTGACGCTTATCTCCGCCTTTGTCGCACGGTTAGTAAGGTCTAGCTTGCCTTGGAAGCCGGAGTTAAGCGCCTTAACCGACTTCACGTCCGCTTCGATCAGCACATGGCCTTCCGGCTGGACGAAGTTGGTTCCGCCCAAGATCAACGAACCTGATTTCGCTACGATTCCATGTCCGATAGCGGAGTCCCAGCCGCCGATCTCGCTGTTCTCGAAGGACAACACGCCGCTACCCTCGTTCACGACCGCATCGCGGGTCATCCCTCCGACCTTTACGGTGTTGAATTGCACGATGGAACGGAAGCCGGAAGTCGCGCGGATCGCCGTCGGATTTTCCCCAACGTTCGCCTGGAAGCTGCTGTCCGTGATGAGCAAGCCGTAATCGTTAACGCCTTCGATCAAGAGAGCGACGTTACAATTATCGATATCGATCCGATAAAACTGCGCGTTAGCCGTTTCGTCGGAATTCGTCCTAGTCGTCACTCTCATGCCGGTTTTGAAGCCCGCTAGCCGAATATCCGACATGTATTCCCAATCGGATCGTCCCATCACGATCCCTTCGGCGTGTTTCGTCGTATACTCGAACAACGCCTCCGGCGCCGGAGAGCCCGGCAAGCCGGAATTCGCCCAATATTCCGGCGACAGTCGGATCCCTTCCAGCCGCCCGATGTCGGTCGTGAAATCAAGAAAGACGCCCGTCTTCAGCACTGTTCCGTAGACCTGCTTGATATAATGAAGCTCGTTCCAGTCCGGCCCGACCTTGATCCCGTTATAGGCGTTGACCAACGTGACCTTCTCGACCGTCGCGCTGTCTCCGGACATTTGCTCGATTGTCCAAGGGTAAGCGTAGGGCTGATCCAGACTTTGCTCCGGATACCAGATCGATAGATTCGTGATTCCGCTTGCCTGCTGGAGGGAAATAAAGCTTTCGCCCTTCTCGTCTCCTCTGCCGGAATAGGCCTGAAGGATCGTTCCTTCGACGGCTCCGCTCGTCCAGGAATTGCTTCGGTCCCCTCTTAAGGTGACTCCCGTAGGAACGAATAACGTCCCCGCAATCTTGTAAAAACCCGCGGGAACGAAGACGACTCCCCCGCCATCGCTTCGGGCTGCGTTAAGCGCCTTCTGCACGGCTTCGGTATCGTCCGTCTTGCCGTCCGCGACAGCGCCGTAATCGGCAACGTTATATTCGGCGATCACGATATCTTCCGACGGATAATTCGTTTGAATGACCTTCTTCTGCTCGGCCGGGTTGAGCCATACCGCCTTTGGGGCGGTAGATTGCGAAGGAGATGGTGACTGCTCGGTGCTCGTCGTTGAGGCGGCGTCCGCAGCTGGCGTCTCTACGACTTCGGTCTCTACGGAATCAGCCGTCGCGCCGTTCCCTCCTTGGGTATCGTCGCTATTACCGTTCCCATTTGTCCTTGCGTAGACGATGCCGACGATTGCGACAATCGCTATAATAGCCGCTAAGTAAACGATAAGATAACGTTTGCTTCTCCACTGATTACTTTTTCCCCGCCACTGTTCACTTCTTTCCCACCACCGTTTGCTTTTTCCACACTGCCCGCTCATTTGCGCCCAGCTCCCCTTCGTCGTTCGCCAAATCGTACTTCCCGTGCGAGAAATGCCGGGACTCTAAAGTTAATGTTATCGACCCTCCCGAGTGCTTACTAGGAGACATCTTTAAACTTTGCGGGCTAGAATTGGCCGGTTTTTAGCTGCGCTAGGTTTCGCCTTGCCGCAAAATTCTGCGTTGGATATGAACGCAAAAAGACCGTCAAGGGATGTTTCCTTCCCCTGACGGTCCTCAGCAAATCTATTCCTACTGAAACGTAGATAGCGTTATGCCATCACCCTATTCTCCTCTGTCTTCTCGATCCTCTCTTCTTAACGTTATGGGATCACCTTATTGATCCGTTTGATCACCCAAACTAGGTTTTTTTGGAAAATAACGTTATTCCATCACTCTATTCGTCACCAAACGCTCGTTCCACCCCACTTAACGTTATGCCATCACCTTATATTGAGTTTAACCAATTGGATGTGCTGAAAGATGTACCTCCATCAATGAACCAGGGGGCATTATTGTGTTACTTCCTGGCACTGTAGCCTCCATCGATGAACCACGGGGCATTATAGTGTTGCTTTCTGGCACTGTAGCCTCCATCGATGAACCACGGGGCATTATAGTGTTGCTTTCTGGCACTGTAGCCTCCATCGATGAACCACGGGGCATTATAGTGTTGCTTTCTGGCACTGTAGCCTCCATCGATGAACCACGGAGCATTATAGTGTTGCTTTCTGGCACTGTAGCCTCCATCGATGAACCACGGGGCATTATAGTGTTGCTTTCTGGCACTGTAGCCATTGAAGTTCATTGAGGAGAGTAACTATTGGTTATGCAAAGAAGAACCCGCCCAAAGGAGGGCGGGCTCTTGGGCTCTTTGGCTCTTGGGCTGTTTTTTTCCACTTCTACCGCTCATACACGTCCTACTGATTCTACCGTTCCTACCGCGCCTCCCCGTCTTACTGATTCTCCCCCTCCTACCGACTCTCTCCCTCCTACCTCTGCTCCCCCTTCAACCGCACTAAATCCTATCTCTCTTTCGCCATATACTCGTCGATCTGCCGCTGAGTATCCGCGATGATTTTGTCCAGGCCGACCGCCTTTTGCTTCTCGATGTACTTTGCGATTTCGCTTTCCACGTCTATGGCCAATCCGAATTCGATCGGCTTGCCGACCTCGTCCGCGACTTGATCCCGTATCGTAAGCTCGTCCTTAACGTTGTCTTCCGAGATGAACAAGCCGTCGGCCGGAGAATTCACGTTAATCGGCAAACTTGCGAATTCGGCTTCCTTCACCCAGAAATCCCCGGGATACGTAGGCGTCGGACGCAAAAACTGCGGTTTCCAGAGCGCCCATCGGCTCTCCCATTCCATATAGTTGCTGGATAAGAACTGCATTCCTTTCGGAAACTCGGCGGCCTCCCCGTTCAACACGTAAGTTTTGCCCTCGATTCCATATTGCACGAGGTCGTAGAGTACCTTGTCCACTTCGAGCATATCCAAAAATCTGAGCACCCGATCCGGATGTTCCGAGTTGCGGTTAATGGCAAGCACGTTCGCAAGCGCCGTTCGGTTAATGTACCTTTTATCGGGATAGATCAAGGACATTTGCTGTCTGAACGAAGGATCCACGAACCCGGGATCCGCGTTCGCCCATTCATGGGAAGTAATCGTAAATACGAGCTTCCCGTTCCTCCATTGATCGGCTCCGTTTTCGTTATCTATGCTCGCATCGCGATTCAGGATTTTGTAGTCGTTCCATTTCTTGCTCATTTTCGCGGATTCCACGTAGAAAGGCTGTTGCTCGATCGCCCGAACGGTCATTTTCGGATCATCCATGTAAATCCCAAGACCGTGGTAGGCGAGATCGATCCATTCCTCCCGAACAAGATACAATGAAAGTGGCGGGGTGCGGGACAGCTTCGCATTCGGGTAGGCATCCTTTAATTCGTGCAAGAGAATGTCCAGATCCTCGACCGTCTTGATCTCGTCCGGCTTCCGGAAAATTCCCGCTTGTTCGGCGAGATCGGCACGCCATCCGACATAGGGACGTTCGTTCATCTTCATCGTCCAAGGAAGCCCGATGATTTTCCCGTTCATCGTTGCCGCCGCCAAAGTGCCTTGCTCCTGGTACTTGCTGTACAAGTGCGGCGCGTATTCCGGAAGGAGTTCGTTCAGAGCCATATAAGAGCCCCTTGAGGCCATTTGATTGTAAGACAGCCAATTCGAATCGAAATTCATGTCCCACCTGTCTCCGGATGCGGCCATGACGAGCATCTTCGCCTTAAAGTCCGAGAACGGAATAAATTGAACGTTAAACTTCACGTTTAATCCCTTGGATTTGACGTATTCGCTTACCTTGGACCATACTTCGTCTGTTGCCGCTTTCTTCTCCCCGCCGAAATAAAACTTAAGCGTCACTTCGCTTTCCGTAGGGGGCGGTTGAGTCGTCTCGCCGCTCTGCCTGCTGCATGCCGCTAAAGCGAATCCGATCATGAAACAGATTGCAACGGCGGCAATTGGAAAACGAATGTACGATCTTGGCGTGCGCATGCGCGTTGTCTCCCCTTAAGTGGTATGTTCCGAAGTCATACTAAAAGCCGCGCGACAATCGCGAAGCCCCGCACACGAAGAGCGGATTCGATGTTCTATATGAATTTCAATGCGCAATCGGTTATTCCTTCCGGCATCCGTTATGTCGAGATCGCCTTAGGACAAGCTCTTAACGATGTACTCCCGGCCGGCTTGAGCTTCCCATTGGATCAGCCCGTCGACCGTCCTCGTTTGCTTGACTTTCAGTCCTTGCTCCGTCACTTCGACGTCACACCCCGTTCGAACCGTACAAACGCCGTCATACCCAACGCGGATCGCGGATCGCTTCAGCATTCCGTCGTTCCAATAGAGATCGACCTCGCAGCCGTTTCTTGCCCTTAGACCGGTAATCTCCCCTTCCTTCCATGCCGCAGGCAATGCCGGCAGCAAATGGATTTCACCCGCATGGCTCTGCAACAGCATTTCCGCTATACCCGCGGCGCCACCGAAATTGCCGTCGATCTGGAACGGGGGATGATTGTCGAGCAGATTCGGAAGCGTGGAGTGCGTCAGTAACGCTCGTAAATTCTCGTACGCCTTCTCCCCGTCCTCCAACCTTGCCCACAGATTGATGATCCATGCCCTGCTCCATCCGGTATGCCCCCCGCCTTGGGACAATCGACGGTCCAGCGTTACTCGGGCGGCGGCCGTCCATTCCGGCGTTCCTCTAACCGTAAATCTTGAGCCCGGATGAAGGGCGAACAGATGCGAAATATGACGATGACCCGGTTCGGCTTCTTCGTAATCCTCGAGCCATTCCTGCAATTGACCGTGCTTCCCTATCGCGGGCTGGGGTAATCGACCTCTTAGCTCCGCTAAGACCCGCGCAAATGATTCGTCTTCGGCTAACGCTTCGGAGGCCTGGATACAAGCCGTGAACAGCTCGTGTAAAATCTGGCTATCCATCGACGGTCCGATGCATAGAGTACCGGATTCACCGTTAGGCAGAATGTATGTGTTCTCAGGGGATACCGACGGATTCGTCACCAATACCCCATCCTTATTTTCAGTCAGAAAATGAACGAAAAACTCCGCCGCTTCCCTCATTGTCGGGTAGACGCGCTTGAGAAAGGTAATATCCTTCCCATAAGCGTAATGCTCCCACATATGAAGGCTTAACCAAGCGGCTCCCATTGGCCAGTAAGTCGCCGGGAGATAGAGATCTTGCGGAGCCGTATCCGCCCATATATCGGTGTTATGATGCGCGACGAAGCCTCCGCATCCGTACATCGTCTGGGCCGTCTGCCTGCCGGGCTCGCGCATTCGCTCGATCAGATCGAACAGCGGCTCGTGGCATTCGGCCAAATTACCGCTTTCCGCCGGCCAATAGTTCATCTGAGTGTTGATGTTAATCGTATATTTGCTATCCCACGGCGGCAGCATATGCTCGTTCCATATGCCTTGGAGATTAGCGGGCAACGAACCCGGACGGCTGCTAGACACGAGCAAATAACGTCCGAACTGGTAATAGAGAGCATATATTCCGATATCCTCGGTGCTCTCTGCCTTCAAACTAGCCAATCTTACGTCAATCGGAAGCAGATCGAACCCTGCAGGAGCAGACAACCTGAAACCGACCCTGTTCATCAGGGAGCGAAAATCGTTCGAATGCCGTTCTTTAAGCGATAAATACGTTTCCCCGGAAACCCGCTCCGCGATTCGAAGAGCTTCGGCTTCAGGATCCGGGAAACGGAATGTCGTCGCGGCGGTTAATACAAAAATCACGCTATCCGCCCCCTCGACAAGCAACCGCTCCCCGACAATAGACAGGCTGCCGCCCTGAACGACCGCTCGAACGACGGTGCGGAAGTCGGAACCCCCAGCACCGCCGCAATTCCCCCTCATGACGATCATACTCGGATCGACTCTACCGATTTCATCGTAATAACGATTTCTCTCTCCACGCGTTAATCGAGCTTTTAAGCTGATTCCTCCGGGACGATCCGTCGTGAAATTCATCACGATCGCCTGATCAGGAAAGCTGGAGAACGTTTCCCGCTTGTAAGCGAATTCTCCGATTCGATAACTGACTTTCACGATTCCTTCCACGAGGTCCAACTCACGGGAATAATCCATAACCTCACCGGCTTCGTGTTGAAAGGATAAATGAAAATCCCCTAGCGGCATATAGTGACGCTGCGATTCCGGAATGCCCGACAGAGCCAACGTCGACAGCTCTTGAGCTTCGCGGAGCCTCCCTTGTCGCATCAAGCCGCGTATCGTTTCAAGATGCACAATGGCATCCGGGTTATTACGGTCTCGCGGCCCCCCATACCAGACGCTGTCCTCGTTTAATGCCATACGCTCCTGATGGATACCGCCGAATACCATAGCCCCCAATCTCCCGTTTCCGATCGGGAACGCTGCCTCCCAAGCGGCAGCCGGCTGCCCGAAAGCCATTCTCGTTGTCATTGTCATTTCTCCCCCTCGTTCCACATGTTGTAAAAAAATACTCCATAATTGAACAAATTCCTTCTCGACAAGCAAAAACGCTTATATCGATGAAAAGAGAGCGGAATCGATCTTCCGCTCCCTCTTCGGACAAGCTAATCTCTTATTTCAACGCTGCCCGAAGCTCGAGCGTTTTCTTGTTCCATGCTTCCGTCAACGGAATAATTTCATTGATATCGCCTTCGCCGAAGATGACATCGTTAAGAATATTATTCCAATTGTATTCGCCCCATCCCGGAATCGTAACTCCCGGTTGGATAACCGCGTTTTCTTTGGCGATTTGGACCGCCGCGATATTTTTGCCCTTCCACATCGGCGTTTGCTCGTAGTATGCCGTCAGTTCCGGATCGATGACCGAAGCATTGGCGCCTTGGTCGATCTTCCACATCTGCGCTTCCTTCGTGAACTGGAAGCTGAGCCATAAGAAAGCTTCTTCCTTATGCTTCGAACCGGCAAGCAGCGCAAGCGGACCATAGATCGTATATCCCGGTTGGCTAACTTTGCCTCTTGGGAAAGGCAGGACATCCCACTCGAACTTCGCGTTTTCTTTCAACTTCGGCAGCACCCAGTCCCCGCCGATCGCGAAGCCGGTTTTGCCGTTAATGAATTCTCTCGTTACGTCGCCTTGCGCCGTCGCCGCGGCGTTGTTCTGAAGCGATCCGTCCTTCGTAACGAATTCTTGCAGCCATTTCACGTCGTTGATGACGTCGGGGGTGTGCATGACGCTTTGCGTTAAATCTTCGTTCATATATTGAAGGTTCGCCGCATGTCCGTCCGCGATCGCTTTCGTGCTAAGCAGGCGCATTTGGAATTCGGCTTGCGTCGTCAAGCCGTACTCTCCCGCATCGACGTTCGTTAGCTTCTTCGCGATATCGCGGAAATCGTCATAGGTCCAGTCGTTCGGAGGCATTTCCAATCCGTTCTTGGCGAGAAGATCCTTGTTCACCAGAATCCACATCGGAACGTCGACCATCGGCACCGCAAGTTTCTTGCCGTTCAAGCTCATCGTATCGTAGAAGCCTTGCGGCAGAGATACGCTTTGCAGTATCGGATCTTTGTCGATATAAGGCGTCAAATCCTCAACCAGCCCGTTCTGGTCGAACGCGACGAGATCTTGATCGATCTCCGTCACGTCGGCGGGCGTACCGGCAGCTTCCAAAGTCGCGATAATTTCCATGATCGGCTGACCGTTCACCGGGATTTGCTCGATCGTAATCCACGGGTATTTCTGATGGAACAATTCGTACAGCGGGTTATAGGTATCTTTCCACGAGATGAACTTCAGAGTGACAGGCTCCCGATTCTCGTCGGGCGCGGATTCCGATGGCGGAGCCGATGCGGACGGTTCCGCGGACGGCGACGAGGATGGCGAGCCGGACGGACTTCCCGAGCTGTTCGAGCCTTTATTTCCGCCGCTGCACGCGGCAAGGACTACGGATAATATCAAAACCATACTCAGAACCCACAGCAATGAACGTTTGTTTTTCACTGTATTGCCTCCCCTAATGAATGATTGTCACAACGTGCGAATGAGTGCGTTTATGCGCTCCAGTTCCAGTTTTCGTTCCAACTCATGCTCGATTAAACTGCCGGCTGTTCCACCACCTCCCGAACGGAATCTATCGCCTCGCGAAAGCTCTATTCCACGATCCCCGTTCTCTCGATCCCGCTAACGAACCAGCGTTGCAGGAACATGAACACGACAATCGGAGGAAGAATGATCATAAACGCGGCCGCCATCTTGGAGCTCTCCGTTGCGGGATTATCGATCGTGTTCCGTTGGCCGAGCAAGGAAGGATTCAATACGTCCTCCAGCCGATCCAGCCGGATTGATAGAGGCGTGAAGTTGTCGGACAGAAACCATGACGGCTCGTAATACATGTTCCAGTACCAGATGAACGAGAAAAGAAAGACGACCAAGCAAGCCGATCGGGCTAACGGAAGCATGATTCCGAAGAAAAGCCTTGCCGTCGATGCTCCGTCCAACTTGGCCGCTTCTTCCAGGCTTAGAGGCTGCGACTTGAAAAATTGGCGGAAAATAAGGATAAACAGCGCGCTCTTAAGGCCTTGCCCGAAAATCGCCGGAATGAGGAATACGAAGATCGTATTCAGCAAGCTCAGTTTGCTGTAGATCACGTACAACGGAATAATGATGATTTGGGGCGGAATCAAAAACGTCATGATGACGAGAGCCGTAATCAGGCCTTTGAACGGCACCGTGAGCTTCGCAAGCGCATACCCGGTCATCGCGCAGATCAGCACTTGGACGATGGAGCACGAAATAGCGATCAACGCCGTGTTCCTAAGCGCCTCGGGATACTTCAAGCCTTTGATCGCTGTCGTGACGTTCTCCCAAGTCACGACCCTCGGAATCCACTTCACCGTCGGATCCAGCAGATCGCTCAGAGGTTTGAGCGCGGTGCTGATCATGTATAGAATCGGCTGCACGTAGAGATAAGCGACAATCGATAAAAGCAAATACAAGATGAGCTTGGCGAGCAGACCGTCCGAGATGCTGCGTCCCAAGAGGACGACTTTGATCCTCTGGGCCGTACGGCTCCAGAACACCCCTCTCACCTGAGAGCCGAACTTCTCGAACCATAAGCGGGTATTCATGAGCGATTCCTCCTGGCGTTCATGCTCCGGTTAAACAGCCACAGCACGAGGGCGATCAGTACGAAGATGAAGGCGAAATAGATCCACGCGAGCGCGCTGGCGTAACCGTAGCCCGTATCGATCTTAAACATGTTGTCCCGGATATGCTGCAGCACCGGATTGAGCGGGAACGTGAACAGATCGATAATCGTGTAGAGCACGTTCAGGCTGATGAAAGGAATGCTCGCCGGCAGCGTAATCTTCCAGAAGCTGTCCCACGGTGAGGCTCCGTCAATGCGAACCGCTTCGTAGATCGTCGGGGAGATCGTCTGGAATCCCGCGATGAAAATAAGAATTTGCACTCCGGAGTACCAGAGAATGAGAACGACCCGGCTAAGCACGTCCATTACCGTCGTTGCGAACTGCAGCCCCACGTATTTCTCGACCATCGGCTGAAGATCGTACTGCTCCAAGAACGGGATGTCCCCCGCTCCTTGCGTGAATAACTCCGACAGCACTTGCCCGGTCGCGAAAATAACGGGTAAAAAGAAAATCGCGCGGTAGATGAACCTGCCGGGAAAGCGCTGGTTGAGCATAAGCGAGATAAGCAGCGCGAAGATGACGATGATCGGAACCATTAGCAGCATCTGCTGGATGTACGTGATCAACTCGATCGGAAAGATGTTATCGACCACGAACGCGTCCTTGAAATTTTGCATTCCGAATCGTTCGTACTTAAATCCTCCCGGGACGACCGTCACCTTGTGAAGAGACATGAAGATCGACCAGCCGATCGGAATCGCGACGAAAATGCAGAAGCCGATCAACCAGGGAAGCATGAATAACAGACCGATCCCGTAACGTTTCGAATGGAAGTGGCGCTTCTGCCGCAAAATCTCTTTGGTCTTCATCGCGCGCCTGCCCCCTTCTCCACGTTGAACGTTTCTTTGTCGTAGTCGACGATGACGCGAGTTCCATCCTCATAAGTCGTCGCGTATTGATTGTTGGACAATTTCTCGTGATCGATGATTTTCTGCGCAAACAATTTTGCTAGCGAGTCGAACTTGCCGTACTCCGCTCCGACTTTATCGGCCCACTTCTCGTATTGACTGCTGAACAGGTAGTACATCCCCCCATCCCGCAAACTCCTGGCGTCCTCATGGGTCAGGAAGAACGATGGCATTGCCCCATACTCGATCGCCTTCAGAAATTCGGCCTTCACGTCGTTGCGCATGTTTCCTTCATCGAACGAATAAGGGACATAACCGTGCAGAACGATCGGGTAGAACGGAACCGTCTCGTCGATCATGAAGTCATAGCTGGACTCGTGGGGAAGATCTTCGATGTAATCGACGTGGGCGACTGAATAGGCATTGCCGCGGAATACGGCCGCCGATCCAAGCGTCTCCCGCGTGTAATCGAGCAGTCCTTCGTAAATCTCGATCGTATCGGCGCGCGTCGCGATCGACGAAGGATCGTAATCGTGGAATACCATTTCCCCGATCCAGTCATAGAACACGCCGGAGACGCCGATCTCCTTCAGCTTGCGAATCGTATCGTAAGCCATGTCGACCGTCCTTGCCGGCTTGCTTAAGAACCAGCCCTCGAACACGGAAACGATTCCTTCGACTCCGCGGATCCCGCTCGACTTCGGCGACAATCCGGTATTCGCCGTATTCAGCCATACGAAGTCGTCGAAGAACTGAACCTTAACATTCGACTTGCGCATTTCCGATATGAACTTCTTCGCTCCCGCCTCGCCCCCGAGCTTCTTCTCGATCGGAAAGCGATCGTCCAATTGATACCCTCCCATATTCGCCCAACCGTAATAGATCACTTCCATGTTGGCGACGCCTTGCTCCTGGAGACCTTTCACCATATCGGTTGCTTGGGAGAAAGTCGTCGCGGGAAAATATTTCACTCGGCCGTAAGCTTCATTGAAAGAACCGCCCATGATTTTCAGATATAACGGAACATGCTCGACCGGTTTCAACGGTTCGCCTAGACGGCCGTTCTCAGCGAGATAATTACGGTAGGAGTTCGCCATTCCGACGTAACCGGCATCCTTACCGCTCAAGAATCGGTATTCGATCTCCCGGTCCGTTTCCAAGCGTTTCTTCTGAACCGCTTTGACCGGCGTCGACTCCCTGCTCCTCATGTAGAGATAATCCTCGCGATAAATCTGATTCGAGAACACGTTATAGAGCGAAGATTTCAACCCGGGGGGCATCGCCGCGATATTCGCCGAATCTCCTCCGCGGCTAATGACCGCAACGTAACCGTTGTCACCGTGCGTCATCCCGAATACCGGGTAAGCGATATCCTCCCTTCTCTCGCCCGAACGGGAGAAGTTGATCATGTTCGTCGGTTCCAGCCCGTATATCTGATGAACGTAACCTTTGGAAATATCCGCTCGTTTGCTATCGAACTTGATGAGTCCGCCGGGACCGTCGGGAACGAAGATGTACCCCTCATCTCCTGCCGCGGCCGCTCCGAAATAGGGAAGCAGGTCCAGAGAAAACACGACGAATTCGCCCTCTTCCTTGATTCCTTCCGTAGGAACCCGCACCTTAAGACCGTTCGGAGTCAGTTCGTATTGAATGGACAGTCCAAGTCCTTTATCCGGAAAATAATAAGAAACCTGAAGTCCTTCCGCGCTCTTCGCCATCGAAATTTCAATCTTAGGGTCGAGAACGTCGACGGATTTGCGATTCGTCTGGTCTTTCCCCTCGGTCGTCACGTAAGTCAGCACGAACGTCGATTTCAGATTCGTCAGCAGTTGGCCCTTCACCGTCTCCGAAGCCAATTGCTCCTCCGAAGGGCTGCTGGTCCATCGATATCCGGTTGCTTTGTTGACGAGCGCGATTTGCGTATTATCGGGGCGAACGTATAGCGCGTACCCGTCGTTCTCCAACGCCAAGGAGTAGCCATCCGCTCCGGGCGCGGGCTTCCAACTCTCTCCCGCGTAGAGAGGCGCGCGGACGGAAGCCGGCTCGGCGATTCCCGCTTCCGCCAACGCCTGGGTCAGCGAGGTTTCTCCCGGCCGGAGAAAGAAGATCAGCAGGAACGCGATAACGATACATGCCGCCGAGGCAACCAGCTTTACTCGAAGGGATAGACGTTTGATGAAGTTAACGATAGAAGATCACCTCATTGTAAAGCTGATGGAAAAAGTCGTATAAATTATAGGTCAGTCCGAAAACGATAAATCCGAACAGCCAAATCGTGCCGATCGTGAACACGGTAATGACGATATTCTTCAGCGACTCCAGGAAATCGAAATTATGGATGACCTGCGTCATGACGATGAACATCGCCGCCATCCAGATGTACATGACCGACGATAAGGAGTTAAACAGTACGCTTTCCTCCAGCGTCATGACATTGGAGAGAATCATCAGCGGAATCGAGAACACCACGAAGGGAGCGAGCGCGTACGTGCTTCCTTGGATGACCTCCCTGAACTTCCCTTCTCCGTCCTTGATGCTGCACACTAAATAGTTGGCGATGATCCAAGTTATCCATGGAAGCACGAACCACAGAAGAGCATTGAACAAGTCGACCTGCGACACGTCGATCGGATTGATCAGAAATCCGGTCAAGTAGATGGCCGCGATTTTCACGGACACGACGACGACCAGAAGCGCGATGACCAGCCAAGGCGCCACCCGAGCCTCCTTCAACCGGTAGAACCCGTCATAGGGATGGATCATGACGTGGAAGAAGTTGCGCACATCCGCCAGATGACGATCGAACGATTTCGGCAGCGGCCGTCTTTCGAGCGTTTTCCGAACCGCCCACGGGAAGTACTTCACGAGTACAACGAAGGCCGCGATTCCGAGCAGCAACCCGAAGAAATGATTTTGCAGCCAGACGAGACGGATTTCCCAGAACGCTTTGGAGTACCCTTTCGTGTCGTAAGCTTCCTTCATGAACTCGAGCGCTTTTTCGTTGTTTTTCTCTTCCAAGTACACCTTGCCGAGCCCTTGATAGATGCTGTTGAACATCTCGTTCCTGGCGAATACCCGCTCCCAGTAAGGTTTGCTTTGCTCATACTTGCCTTCGCCGTAAAGCACTAACGCATTCATTACATCGTGACCGAACTCGGTGCGCTTGAACTTATGAACCGTCTTCGTACGGCTATCGGATACCCAAATATTGAACTTCGAATCGACTCCGATGCTGGTCGGAAAACCGAACACCCCGTATTGCTGCGTATTCACGTCGGTAAAGCCGAAGGCGAACAGCGGCAAGCCGTTCCGATCGAAAATATTCGCCCTTCCGAAATCCAGATCGATGTTGTACAGAAATCCGTTCTTGTCGATCGCGACGTCCTTGATTCCGTGGCTGTGCTGGAACGTTTTGTTCTTGAAAGCGTCGACGCCTCCGGCGTTCAGCTTGCGAATGGCGCCGACGCCGAAGTTGCCGCCCGTTGAGGTATAGATGAATCCGTCTTTATCAAGCGAGATATTCACGATCGGCTTAGGTAAGCTCGGAACCTCCTTAGCCAACTGTTCCTTGTTCAGAATGAGCTTCTTCAGCCAGTTCAGCAGCGTTTGCTGCGCTTTGTTGGCTCCGAAATAACCCATGAATTTGCCTTCTTGGTTTATCCGCACCAAGCCTTGATACGAAGCATTCAGTCCGACGTACATGACGCCGCGGCGATCGACGACGAGCTTGATCGGAACGAATTGTTCCTGCGCCATCACGGTCGTATCCGGTTTCTTATACTCCCGGTTGAATTTCCCCTCCGCATCGAACACGGCGATCCTTTGATTTCCGGAATCCGCCACGTACACTTCTCCGTTCGGCGCGACGAACACGCCTTCCGGCGAGCTTAACGCTCCGGCGCCCTCTTCGTCGCCGATGGAACGAATGACGTTCCCGTCGTTCGCCATCACGTAAATTTTGTCATTTCCCTTATCGGCTACGTACACGTTATCGTCCGTTCCGATATGAAGATCGACTGGCTCGTCGAAGTTGTCGCCAAAGGCTCCTTCAGGCTTATAGATCGCCTGAATTCCGAACCAATAGGACAAATTGCTATCGAAATAGGTCGTCTGATACGGGAGCCGCGCATGCGTGGTAACCGGTGCCGCAAGCAAGGCGGTCGCTGCCAGAAGCAGGAAAACAAGCCATCTTTTCATTGTTCCGACTTCCTTTGCTGGATTGTCACTTGATTCCGGAATGGACCATCGTCTCTAGCACTTTCCTCTGGAACAGCAGGAAAATAATCAAGTTCGGGATGAACATCAACAAGCCGGCGGCAGCTGCCATGTTCTGGCCCGATACGCTGTTCTGCAGACCGCTGATCAAGCTGTTGACATAGAAGGCCAACGTCCTCATCGTTTCATCTTGCATAAACAAAGTCGAAGGCTCCACGTCTCCCCATACGCCCTGGAAGGTGAAGATCGAGATCGTCGCAATCGCCGGGATCGTAAGAGGCAGTACCATTTTGGTAAAAATCCCGAATTGACTCGCCCCATCGATCTTAGCCGCTTCGAGCAGCTCGTTCGGAATCTGGGAAATGAACCCGATCAGCATGAATACGGCGATAGGCGAAGCGAGCGCGGGCAAGATATGCCCGAAATACGTATCGTTAATGTGAAGACCGCTAATGATCAAATATCTGGGAATGCTTACGGTCTCCGGCGCGAACATCAGGGACAACGTAATCAGCGACATGATCAATCCCTTAAAATGAAAACGGTACTTCGCGATCACGTAACCGGCCATTGTACTTACGACAATGACTCCGATGAGCGTAAGGATGACGATCAGGATGCTGTTGAACAAATACCGAGTGAACGGAACCGCCGAATTCGAGGCATGAAGGAGCAAAATTTCGAAATTACGCATCGAAGGATCCTGCACCCAGAATCTCGGCGGAAACAAGAACAGCTCGCTTTGCGGCTTAAAAGCATGGTTCACGATAAATATGATCGGCAGCGACATGAACGCGGCCAGCGCGCTAAACGCGGAAATCAGGATGACTTGAAACGGCGACACTCTACGAAGTCTTCGAATCATCGTTCTACAGCTCCTCCTTCGATCCGAACAGCCGATAAGAGAACCTCATGGCGAAATAGCTGACGAGCAGCAGCATGACCGAGATCGCCGAAGCATAACCGAGCTCGAAGCGGATAAACGCGTAATCGTCGATATGGTTGACGACGAGATGCCCCGCGTATTGCGGCGTAACGGGAAGACCCGTCAATTGCGTGGCGATGCTTCCCGCCTTCAAAGTCGTCACGATGGTCATGACGGCGCTGAACAGCATCTGCGGCTTCATCGAAGGTAGCGTAATGTAGAACATCTCTTGAAGCCGATTCGAAATTCCGTCGATTCTTCCCGCTTCGTATAATTCCCGGTTGACCGTCTGGAGACCGGCCAGCATAGCCAGGAAACCGACGCTGAAGCTCATCCACAAGGAAACGATGATCATGACCTTCATTAAATACTCGGGCTTCTGCAGCCACACGATCGGTCCGTTAATCCAGCCCATGTCCAGCAAGAAATTGTTCACGTAACCGACGCGATCCCCGCTGAACGCCGCAATCCATACGACCGACAACGCCACGGCTCCGGCCATCGAAGGAGCATAGAACGCGAGCGTGTAATAGTCTCGAATCTTAATCGGAAGTTGATGGATCAGCCAGGCGAACAGAAAAGCGAGCAAGTAACCGCCGGGACCGACGATGATCGCGAACAAAAACGTGTTCGGCAACGCTTTGGTCAAGAAGATGATGTCTTGAGTGAATAACGTGATGTAGTTGTTAAATCCGATAAACCTTAACGAGCCGAACCCGTCGTAGGACGTAAAACCCAACGTCGCGGCCATGACGACGGGAATGACGATAAAGATCATGAAACAGACGAGAAAGGGAGCCAAGAACAGATAACAGAACATGTCGCGTTTCATATCCGCGAAGAAGCGAGCTAGCTTCGTTCTCCATTGAACCGACCGGCCGACCTTGGCGATCCCGGGAGTAAGCTCCGTATTCGTCATTGAGGTTCCTCCCATTCGTAAGGTTCGCTAATTTGCGGGACTTGCAGATCCTCGTCGCCGGCGATGCCGAAGTCCTTCTGTCTCCGATACATCTCTCGCTGCAGCGACATCTGGGCTTTCTCGAGCGACTCTTGCGCAGGAACGCGATCGAACACGGTGCGGTTCCAAGCGAATTCCATTTCCCGCGTTAGGAAGTAGTACCCCGGAACGTACGGCAAATTTTTCGCCCATTTCGCTTGCTCCCTTAATGCCTTCAAATCGTCGTTAGGCCAAGAGAGAGTTTTCATCGCATCGACGTTGGCCGTATTCCAACGGAATTCGATGCCGTAGAACGATTCGATGTCGCTCGCGTACTGAGCTTGCACCTCTGCCGAGGTCCACCATTTCAGGAATTGCCAGGCTTCGTCTTTGCGCTCGCTTTTCTTCATGATCATGCCAGCCGACAACC